>NZ_QBUY01000070.1:0-32537 GCF_003121405.1 Paraburkholderia sp. C35
GCTTTCTTTAGCCTACTTTTCTTTGCCGCGGCAAAGAAAAGTAGGTGCTGCCCCGCACAGGGGCAACGCTAGCAGACCACTAACAACCCGCGGACGCCAGCGAAAGCAAATCAAAAACCAAAAGCGTCGCACGACAAAAAACTTCACCTCTCTCTCGCCACTTTCTGCCGCCGCTCCAAAACCCGCGCATACCAGGTCAGCGGAAAGCACATAGCAAAATAGAGAAGCGCGACCATGCCATAGATTGGAAACGGCCGGAAGGCAGCATTCGTAATCATGTTCCCCGTCTTGGTCAGCTCGGTAAAGCCGATAATCGACGTAAGCGCCGTGCTCTTGACCACCTGCACCAGAAACCCGACCGTCGGCGCAACAGCGATCTTGAGCGCCTGAGGCCAGACGATATACCGCAACTGCTGCGAGAACGTCATCCCGAGACTGGCGCCTGCCGCCCACTGCCCACGCGGCACAGCCTCGACGCACCCGCGCCAGATATCGGCCAGATAAGCACTGGTATAAAGCGTCAACGTCACGGTAGCCGCTACCCATGGCGACACATCGACGCCCATCAGCGGCAATCCAAAGAACGCCAGAAACAGTTGCATCAGCAACGGCGTGCCCTGGAACAACTCGACATACAGCACGACGATGCGCCGAAGCCAAGGCATAGGCGAAACACGCATCGCGAGCAGTACCAACCCAACCACACCGCCGCCAACGAACGCGATCAACGACAGCAAAATAGTCCACCGCGCTGCGAGCAACAGATTGCGCGCAATATCCCAAAGCGTGAATTCGATCATGATCAGCGCTCCGTCGTCGGTGCAGTGCGCGCGCCGCGCGTGGCGAAGAGCGTGCGCAACAGGCCGCGTGGCGCCTCGGAAGAACGCGCCGTACGTCCGGCAAAGAGCCCCTTGCCAAGCCGGTTCAACACCTGCCGCAATACGATCGACAGCACCAGATACGTCGCCGTGATGATCACGTACGCTTCGAACGAACGGAAATTGCGCGACTGGATATAGTTCGCCGCATACGTGAGGTCAGGCACCGAGATCTGCGATACGACGGCCGACCCGAGCATCACGATCAACACCTGGCTCAGCAGCGCAGGAAACACGTTGGCCCCCGCCTGCGGCAACACCACATGTCGAAACACCTGGCGTTGATGTAGTCCCAGCGCCTGTGCCGCCTGAATCTGCCCGCGCGGAATCGAGTCGATGCCGGCACGCACGATCTCGATCGCGTAAGCGCCCAGGTTCACGGTCATCGCGAATATTGCGGCCTGGATTTCGTCGATGTGAATGCCAAGGCTGGGCAAGCCGAAGAACACGAAAAATAGCTGCACCAGAAACGGCGTATTGCGGATCAACTCGACATACGAAGCAATCAGCCAGCGCAGCCACTTCGGACCCGACACGGCTGCTGCCGCGCCCGCAATGCCGACTACGCCGCCCAACACCGTCGATACGGCCGTCAGCCCCAGCGTCACGCCGACGCCACGCACGAGCATCCCCGCATACATGTCGAAACTGCTGAAATCGAACGTGTAACTCATCGCATGCGGCTCATCGTGACATCGGCTGATAAAAAAGGCTTAGAGGTTGTCCGGCAGCGGCGCGCGCAGCCACTTCTGCGAAATCGCGTTCATCGTGCCGTCCTTGCGGGCGCGCGCGATGGTGTCGTCGACTTTCTTCAGCAGGCGCGGCTCGTTCTTGTTCAGGCCGACGTGATCGGGCGAGCTGAACAGCGAGAACTTCTGCTCCGGATCATTGGCAGGATGGCGCGCGAGAATCGTCGCGCCCACGTCGTTGCCAACGACCATCAACTGTACCTGACCAGAAAGAAATGCAGAAATAGCGCCGTTAGGATCGTCGAACCGTTTGATGTTGGCCGTGGGCGGTGCGATCTTGGTCACGCTCAGGTCTTCAAGCGTGCCGCGCGCCACCGAAATGCTCTTGCCCGCGAGGTCGTTCGCGTCCTTCACCTTCAGCGACTTCGGACCGAACACGGCGAGGTAGTAGGGCGCGTAGGGCTGCGAGAAGTCGATCACCTTCTCACGCGCGGGCGTCTGGCCGACCGACAGCAGCATGTCCGCCTTGTGGTCCGCGAGGTAGGCCATGCGGTTGTCGCCCGTCACGGCCACCAGTTCCACCTTCACGCCAAGCGATTTGCCGATCAGGTCCGCGACATCGATGTCATAGCCTTGCGGCTTCATGTCCGGCCCGATCGAGCCGAACGGCGGATAGTCCATGAACACCCCGACGCGCACGACGCCCGCCTTGGTAATGGTGTCGAGCGCGTCGGCATGAGCGAGCGGCGCGAACGCGGACAGCGCGACGCCGGCGAACGCAAGCGATGCGAACGCGTGGCAGAAGCGGCGGCGGAGGAGAGCGGCGGTGGTCATGGTGCTTCCTTTGTCGATGTTAGAACTACGGTAAAGGCACTCTAGGTATGCAAAAAAGCTGGAACAACCGAAATCTGCGCATGGATGCCATGCATTGCGCTCATGCCGCCAGGGTTCTCCCGTGCCCGGTCATGCATGAGTCTGGTGCATGGCGACGCGGCCCGCGGAATTTTGGTTCGTTTATGCTTTGGGCTTGTCATGTGCCCGAGCATGCAGCAATGCAGCACGCGCGATGAATTTTCCTGATGCGACGACTACTCATGCGCCGACTCCCACCCCTGAATGCCTTGCAGATCTTCGAGACCGTCGCGCGCCATCGCAGCTTCACGCGCGCGGCCGAGCATCTGTGCCTGACCCAGGGCGCCGTGAGCCGGCAGATCCTCGCGCTCGAAGACTATTACCAGTTCCCGCTGTTCAAACGTCACGCGAAAGGCCTGACGCTGACGGCGGAAGGCGAGTTGCTGCTGCCCGCCGTCAAGGAGAGCTTTGCGCGTATCGAAGAGATTTCGCTGCGGCTCACGCGTCAGCGCACCGATCTCGCGCTGAAGGTGCCGACCTGCGTGATGCGCTGGATGCTGCCGAAGATCATGCAGTTCCAGGCCGAGTACCCCGATCTGCATGTGCAGATCACGACCACCTGGCAGCATGACGTCGACTTCCAGGTCGAGCCGTTCGATGCCGCGATCGTCTACGGCACGTCAGCGGGCGCCGACGTGCAGGCCGTGCCGCTGTTCGAGGAGCGCCTCACCCCTGTGTGCGCGCCGCAACTGCTGCAGGACAAGCCGCTCGGCTCAGCCGCTGATCTCTCGCGCCATACCTTGCTGCATCCCACACGCGATCATCGCGACTGGAAGATGTGGCTCGATCATGTGGACGCGCGCGACGTCGATGCAGACCTCGGCCCAAGCTTCGATACGCTCGACCTCGCCACCAACGCGGCACTGCAGGGCTTCGGCGTGGCTATCAGCGATCTCGCGCTGATCGAAGAGGATGTGGCCGCGCAACGGCTCGTGCGTCCGTTCGACACCGTGCTCACGACGGGTGCGCGGTATTACTTCGTCTATCCGGACAGCGTCGCGCATCAGCAGAAGCTCAGTCTGTTCCGCGACTGGATCGACCGGCACTGGGCGGGCGCAGTCAGCGCCGCCGCGTAAGGCAGCGCAAAGCAGGCTAGAGCAGGCTCAGGGCGCGAAGGAAAGGAACAGATACGCGGCGAATAGCGACAGGTGCACGGCGCCTTGCAGGATCGTCGTGCGGCCGGTGCCGAGCGTCATGGCGCTGATCAGCAGCGTCAGCGTGCGCAGCACCGTGTCCTTGCCGTCGAGGCCGAGCACGAGCGGCTTGCCCGTCCAGATGAACACCAGCGCGCCGGTCGGAATCGTCAGGCCGATACTCGCCAGTGCCGAGCCGAGCGCCAGGTTCAGGCTGTTCTGCAGGCGGTTGGCGCGCGCCGCGCGCACGGCCGCGAGTCCTTCGGGCAGCAGCACCAGCGCCGCGATCACGATACCGACCACGGCGGCGGGCGCGCCCGCTTCGCGCCCCGCGCGCTCGACTACCGGCGACAGTACCTTCGCAAGCAGCACCACGGCGACGAGGCTCACGACCAGCAATACGCCGCTTGCCATCGCAACCCGCGCGCTGGGCGGCGACGCGTGCCCGTCTGCATCGGCGGCATGAGCGGCGTCGACGAGAAAATAGTCGCGGTGACGCACGGTCTGCACGAACACGCACACGCCATACAGCACCAGCGACGACACCCCGGCGAACGCCAGCTGCGAATCGCTGAGCGCGGGTCCGAGGCTGACACTCGTGTAGTTCGGCATCACCAGCGTCAGCACGGACAGCGACGCCAGCACCGCCAGCGCCGCGCTCGCGCCGCGAATCTGGAAGTCCTGCTCGCGGTGATGCAGGCCACCCACCAGCAGACAGATCCCGACGATCCCGTTGCACACGATCATCACCGCTGCGAACACGGTATCGCGCGCGAGTCCCGCCTTTTCCGGTCCCGCCGACAGCATCACCGAGACGATCAGCGCCACTTCGATCACCGTCACGGCCACGGCCAGCACCAGCGTGCCGAACGGCTCGCCGACGCGATGCGCGACCACTTCCGCGTGATGCACGCCCGCGAACACCGAGCCCGCCAGCGCGACGGCGGCGAGCGCGGTCAGCAGGCCATTGCCAGGCAGCGCATAGGCGACGCCGAGCACGATCCACGCGACGACAGGGGCGGCGATAGTCCAGCGGGGCAATACAGGCGAGATCGAGGCCATACAGGTTCAGTCCGTTTGTTGTTGTTCGTGTGGCGGGAGACAACGCGGCGCCGCAGCATCGGCTGGCGGGCGGGGCGTGCAGCTTGACATTAAACCAGCCAGGACCGGCCGATGGTGTGACGGCGCAGCAAAAATGAACGCTGCAAACAAAAACACCGCTCTTCGTGACAAAGAGCGGTGTGTATTCCAACCGGACGCCCGCAAGCGGACGCCTGGCGGCAATGCGGGATTACTGGCCGACCGGGCGGATCGTCAGCGCGTTCTTCACCGACGTCACGCCTGCCACGCCTTGCGCAACCTGCGTTGCACGATCGACTTGCGGCTGTTCCGGCACCGAGCCTTGCAGCGTCACAGCGCCGCTACGTGCACGAACCGTGATGTTGGCGACGCTGAGGTCCTTGGCTTTCGCCAGCGCGCCGCGCACCTTGCGGCCCAGCGCACGGTCAGCCGCCTTGGATGCCTTCGCGGTCTGCTTGGCGCTCGGTTGAGCCGTCATGTCGGCATCGCTTGCCTGAGCATAGGCGTTGACCGACGCGAGCACTACGAGTGCAGCACCTACCATCTTGATTGCCTGAATCGCCTTCATTCACTTTCTCCTGTTGTCATGATTTGCGACAGTGTCGCGCCTGGAACGCACCCGGCTTACGGGCTCTTCACGCGTGATACCACTGCACTACCACTTCTTTACTTCTGGATGAAAACGGCTGCGGGTTGTCCATGCACCTCGCGGCTGGCCGGCAGGGCGGGCCTGCCCGAGGCGGCAAGGGGGCTGGCCGGACAGTAACGATACATCAATTGGTTCCATGGTGAGGATAAGGGTTGCCTGTGTGCGGCTTCGCTACAACGGATCGATGCCGTCCGGGTCATGCGAGGCCCGTTCTGCGCCCAACTGCGCCGCGCGTCATCATGCTGCAAACTGCGTGGCTCGCACGGCTTCTGGCATCCATCTGTGCTTCCATTCCGGCCCGGCATCACATGGCGAACACGACACTTTCTCCCGTTCCTCTACACCGCAACGATCTACCCGTCGATACGGTTGACCTCGCGCGCTTCCTGCTGGGTAAATACCTGGTCCACGATCTGCGCGAAGGGCGCGTTGCGGGGCGGATTGTCGAAACGGAGGCGTATCCCGTCGGCGATTCGACCAATCACGCGTATCCGGGGCGGCGTGCGTACAACGGCTCGATGTTCCTCGAACACGGCCATGCGTACGTGCGGCTCACGTACGGCATCTACAACGTCATCAACGTGGTCAGCGAGCGGGAATGCACGGGTGCTGCCGTGCTGATCCGCGCGCTGGAGCCGGTGGCGGGCATCGACCTGATGCAGGCGCGCCGGCCTGACACGAAAGCGCGCGATCTGACACGGGGGCCGGGGCGCCTCGCGCTTGCGCTCGGCATCGATCTGGGCTTCGACGGGGTCGATCTCTGTACTGGCCGCGGTCTGTGGCTCGGCGCGGCGGGCAAGGCGCGCACGCCGTTTGCCGTCACGACGCGCATCGGGATCGCGCGGGAGATGCATCGGCTGCTGCGCTTTTATGTGCCGGGAAGCCCGTTCGTCAGTGGGCCGCGCAAGTTGCTGTCGGCGGGCGACGCGCCGCCTTCGCGTTAAGGAGGCGGTTTGGCGCCGCTTCGCGGGCGCGGCGTCGGCGGCATTTTCCGCACGGCGCGGTCAGCCAATGCGCACCAGCATTATTACGTCTGACCGACGATCCGAATGACAGATGCCTTGCAACGCCGCCTGACTTTTTCAAACGACGCAATTAAGTATCTCCGGAATAGGGGTTTTCCCTTGGTGTGTCGGTGGCTACACTGATCTCACTGGCTTCACACACTGTTGTGCGAAGCGGCTGACAAAACAACTTTCGGAGGTAGTTACCATGAAATCGCTGATCAAGGCTGTCGCCATTGCTGCTGTTCTCGCTATTCCCGCTGTCTCGTTCGCCCAGTCGAACCAGCCCGTGACCCGCGCGCAAGTCCGCGCCGAACTGGTCCAGCTGGAAAAGGCCGGCTACAACCCCGCGACGGCTGTCGATTCGACCTATCCGGCCGACATCCAGGCTGCTGAAAAGCGCGTGCAGGCTCAAAACGGTGCCGTCGCACAAGCACCTGTTGCCGATACGGGCTACGGTTCGTCGACCACCGGTTCGTCGCAATCGGGCGCGGCCAAGACGCTGAACCCGGCGCAAGACGTCTACTTCGGTCATTAAACCGGCTTGAAAACCGGGCCGCAGCGTTCACGGCCCGGTATGCGCGCGTCGGCACAGGCTGAAAGCGCGCAACAGAGAATTCGGGCGACGGCGCGGGACAAGCCAGATTGGGCGGCCGCGCCATCGCCAATGAAAGCATGAACCTCCGCCGCCCGAAAGGTGGCTTAGCCCAACCTCGCGGATTGGGCTTTTTTTGTTGGTTTAACAGGTGGAAGAGGCTGGCGCGAAGCGAATCGCGCTGCTGACGCAGCCGCTGCGGCGCACGAAACGTCGCTATCAGGGCATCACGGCGCGCTAGCTGTTGTGAATATATTGCTCGAGTTGCTGGATCGTGAACTGCTGCTCGGCAATGATGGCCTTCACGAGGTCACCGATCGACACCATGCCGATCAGTTGATCGTTTTCCAGCACGGGCAGGTGACGCATGCGGCGTTCGGTCATCAGCGCCATGCAGTCCTCGGTGGTCTGGTCGGGGCGCACGAAACGCACGGCGCTGCTCATGATGTCGCGTACGGGCGTGGTCTTCGACGAGCGGTCCATCAGCACGACCTTGCGTGCATAGTCGCGTTCGGTGACGATCCCCGCGATCGCCCCGTTTTCCTTGACGATCAGCGCGCCGATCTGTTTATCCGCCATCAGCTTGATGGCGTCGTAGACGGAATCGGATGCATCGATCGTAAAGACCTCCTGGTTCGGCTTCGATTTTAGGAGTTGTGCAACGCTAGTCATGGAGCGGCTCCGTTTGCAGTGCAGCACGCCCGGCCACGGCGCGCTGGGATAAAGGAGAGGCACGTCAAGCGTAGATCAGGCGCCAATCAAGTATAGGCGTCGCGGGCGTGCACGGCACCGCTCGCTTCGCCTGGTACCGTGCGAAGCGCCACGCATGCCATGCTGAACGCCATCTGCTTTGCGGATATGAGCATGCTGCATATCGTGTTGCCTGCGACGCCGGCTGGCCACTCGCTCGATGCCGGCTGATACGCCGCATGGCCGTCTGCGCATCAGGGCGAAGCGGCTGCCAGGTACAATTCGCCGTTTAGCGGTAAACTCCGCATCTGTACTTTATCCCCGGTAGTCCACGGGTTCATGTCCGCAATTCCGCCAACGCCATGCCCATGTCTCACGATCCGTCGCTTGCTGACGGCGCAGCCACCGGCGAATGCGTCACGCTCGACGCTTCCGCCACGCTTCCCACCCGCTACGGCACCTTTGAATCCTACGTATTTCGCGTGAACGACTCGGGTGCTGAACATTTCGCTCTCGTGATGGGCGATGTCGCGAACAAACAGTCGGTGCTGACGCGCCTGCATTCGGAGTGTCTGACGGGCGACGTGCTCGGTTCCTATCGCTGCGACTGCGGCGAGCAGCTCGATCTCGCGTTGCGCTATATCGCAGCGGAAGGCTGCGGTGTGCTGCTGTATCTGCGCGGCCACGAAGGGCGCGGCATCGGCCTGTCGAACAAGATCCGCGCGTATGCGCTGCAGGAGCAGGGCCGCGACACCGTCGAAGCCAATCTCGATCTCGGTCTGCCCGACGATTCGCGTGAATACGATTCGGCAGCAGCCATTCTGCGTCTGCTGAAGGTGACGTCGGTGCGCCTGATGAGCAACAACCCGAAGAAGTTCGATTCGCTGTCGAAGCACGGTATTCCCGTGTGCGAACGCGTCGCACTCGCCATTCCGATGCGCGAGGAAAACGAGCGTTATATCCGCACCAAGCAGGTTAAGTTTGGGCATTACTTTGAAGAGAACGAGTGACCTTTCCCGGTTCGTTTTCTTGAGTGGTATGCAAAGGCCTCGCCGCTCGCGGGGCCTTTTGCTTTTGCAGCGTCAGAAGATCGAAAAATCGTCGTTGCTGTCGGGAATCGCGCTGAGCAGCCGCTCCAGCCGATACCAGCCGAGCCGTGTGGCGAGCGCCGTAGCGAAACGGTATAACGACTCGCTAGCGCGTGCGTCTCCGGGCTGCGTCTGAAGATGCAGGAGCGTGCGTGTGAGAGGGCAGCATGGCATGCGCGGCTCCCCTGTCACGCCTCGATGGCGGATACCAGCGCAGCAAACACCGCCTGCAACTCCGTCGCGCCAAAGCGCCGTTCGCTGCCTGCTTCGGCGTCGATGCGACCCGCGTTCTGCGCGTCATAGAGATCGGCGATGAGTGTCGCGTGATTCACGTTGAGGCCGGCGTGCGCGAGCGTCGTCATCCAGTTGTCACGCGGCAGCGCGAGCGCAGCAATCGGGCGTCCGGTGACCTCGCCGAGCACCCGCGCGACATCATTCGCATCGTAGCGGCGCGGACCTTCGATGCTCACTGTCCGCACCGCGCGCTCTGCACATCCTTCCATCAGCAACTGCGCAGCCGCGACGCCCGTATCGTGTGCGGACACCATCGGAAACAGCCTGTCGACGGGATGATGCAGGCTCGGCAGCCGTCCCGACGCAAGCGCGACAGGCAGCACGCGCGCCCAGTTCTGCATATGCTCTGCCGAGCGCAGCAACGTCAAACGCGGCGCCGCGTCTTTGAACACCGCTTCGAGGTAATGGAACAGCATCGTGATGCCCGTGCCTTCGTCGAGTTCAGCGCCATAGTCGGACAACGCGAGCACATGCAAGTGCGAATGCGCGCGCAGCGCACGCGCGGCCGTGTCGATCATGCGCTGCATCGAACGTTGCGGGTCCGGGTCGCGATGCGGCAATGGACACAACATCTGCACGGCATCGGCGCCCTCGAGCGCGCGATGAATCGACGCTTCATCGCCGAGATCGCCTTGTACGACTTCACAGCCGATGCGCGCCAGCATGTCGCGCTGCGACGCATCGCGCACGACTGCGCGTACGGCGTGGCCTGCTTGCCTGAGCACGGTCGCCGTCGAACGTCCTACCTTGCCGGTTGCGCCAAAGATCACATACATCGTCTTTCTCCGATTGTTTCACCGGCATCAAGCGTACGTGGCGACGCTCCGGAAAACGCGCAGAAAAGGATGATGGGCAGCAGAGGCGGATAACTTCTTGCGCGTCGAGACCGAACTCGGAAAAACGGCCAGCACGTCCGCGTAAAACGCAGCACAATGCGGCAATCAGTCGACGGAAAGGTGTCAGCGATGAATGCGTTTCACCCTGCGTTAATCCCGCCAGCCCACCTGGCGCCGCATTCCGGCGCGCGGCAAAGCCTGCTGTCGAGCGCATCGCTCGGCTGGTCGGGCTTCGGGGCGGAACTGCTCGGCATTGCGGCGGGCACGCATCGCATTCCTGCGATCAAGGATCATCGCGTGGGCGTGCATGTCGGCGCGCCCGTGCGGGCGGTTTGCCGATGCAACGGGCAACGTGCGGCACGCATTCAGGCGCACGGTGACGCCGACGTGGTGCCCGCCGGCCTCGACGGCGAATGGTCGGACGATGCCAGCTGCACGGTGCTGCGCATCTGGTTCGCGGAAGACTTCGTGCGCACGACTTTCGATCAGCTCGGCCAGCGTGCGGCCAATGCGCAGATTCGCCCGCAATTCCAGCTACGCGACGCGCGCTTCCAGCATCTGGCATGGGCGATGCGCGCCGAACTCGAAGCCGACGAAGCGTCCGATGCGCTCTATGCCGAGAGCCTGTGCACCGCCATGATCGTGCGGCTCGCGGGCGCTGATGTCGCGACCAGCAACAGGCGGCGCACGCTGTCGCCACGCGCGGCTGCGCGCGTGATCGACTACATCGAGGCGCATCTCGACGCACGTCTGACGTTGACGGAGCTTGCCGCACTCGTCGAACTCAGCGTGCCGCATTTCAAGGTGCTGTTCCGCGAGACGATGGGTATGCCCGTGCATCGGCATGTGGTGCAGCGGCGCGTGGAGCGCGCAAGAGCGCTGCTCATGCAAGGGCAACTGAGCGCGAGCCAGGTCGCGCTCGAAGTGGGCTTCGCGCATCAGAGCCATATGGCGCACTGGATGAAGCGACTGCTCGGCGTCACGCCGCGCGAGATCAGCCGCAACGAGACATTGCGGCTAATCATGGCGCGTTAGCTTCAGCGTTTGATGCGTGTCGAAGCGGGATCGTAAGGGGCTTTGAGATGCAGCGTCGCGGGCAGCAGATCGCCGGCGACATCGATCTGATAATGGCCGCTCGTGAGCCATGCTTCGTCGAGTGCAGCGCCGTCATCGCGCTTCACGTAGCCCATCGCGACAGGGCATCCAAGCGTATGCCCGAATGCCGCCGACGACACAAAGCCGACTGCCTTGCCATCGCGGAGTATCGCTTCGCCGCCCCACAACATCCGGTCGCTCGCGCCGTCGGCGGTGAAGACGGCGAGGCGCCGCTGCAGCGGTACATCGCGTAGCTTGATGAGCGCATCTCGGCCAGTGAACGGCTCGTCCTTGCCGGTCTTGCATGCGAACGCAAGACCCGCTTCGAATGGATTGGTATCCGGCGACAGTTCGCGTCCCCACGCGCGATAACCTTTCTCGATCCGCAACGACTCGAGCGCGTAATAGCCCGCGTTTTTGAGGCCAAAACGCTTGCCCGCCGCATGCAGCGTCTCGTACACGCCGACCGCGAATTCGACGGGCACGTACAGTTCCCAACCTAGTTCGCCGACATAGGTGATGCGCGTCGCGCGCACGGTTGCATAGCCGATATCCACTTCGCAGCTCTGCCCGAATGCGAACGCTTCGTTGCGCCAGTCGGCCTTCGACACGCTCGCCAGCAGATCGCGTGCGAGCGGTCCCATCACGGCGAGCACGGCATACTGGCCCGTCACGTCGACCAGCATGCAATGGCTGTCGTGAGGAATGCGCTTGTCGATCATGTCGAAGTCGCGCGTGGTTTGTGCCGAACCCGTGACGAGCAGATATTGATCGTCAGTCAGACGTGTGAGCGTGAAGTCCGATTCGTAGCCGCCGCGCTCGTTGAGCATGCCCGTATAGACGGCGGTGCCCGGTGGCACGGCCACATCGTTCGCGACGATATGTTGCAGCACGCGTTCGGCGTCGCGTCCCTTGACGAGAAACTTCGAGAACGACGTCATATCGAACAGCGCGACGCCTTCGCGGCATGCGCGATGTTCTTCTGCGCTCCACGGCAACCAGTTCTGTTGTCCGAACGCATAGTCGATGCATGCCTGCTCCGGCGACGGCGCGAAGAAATTCGCCCGCTCCCAGCCCATCTTGCTGCCGAAGCACGCGCCTTCATCGCGCAGCAGCGTGTAGAGCGGCGAGCGGCGGAAGGGCCGCGCGCTATCGAGTTCGCGGTTCGGCCAGGGCATTGCGTAGTGCAGGCCGAGCGTTTCCTTCACGCGATCATGCAGCCACGTGTCGTTGCCGTTGAAGCGCGCGAAGCGGCGAATATCGACGGGCCATAGATCCATGGTCGGCTCGCCGGCGACGATCCATTCGGCGAGCGCCATGCCCGCGCCGCCCGCCGACGCGATGCCCATCGAATTGAAACCCGCGCCGACATAGAAGTTACGCAGTTCGGGCGCTTCGCCAAGGATGAAGTTGTTGTCGGGTGTGAACGATTCGGGGCCGTTATAGAACTGGCGCACCTGCGCAGTTTCGAGCGCGGGCACGCGTTCGAGGGCGTTCTCCATCAGGATCTGGAATTGATCCCAGTCGTCGGGCAGCAACTGGAATTCGAAGTTCTCGGGAATGCCGTTCATGCCCCACGGTTTCGCGTCGGGATCGAAGCCGCCCATCACGAGGCCGCCCACTTCTTCCTTGAAGTAGATGTAGCCGTCCGGGTCGCGCATCACGGGCAGGTCGGGATGCACGCCGGCAATCTTCTCGGTGACGATGTAGTAGTGCTCGGCCGAATGCAGCGGCACCGTCACGCCGCACAGGCGTCCGACGCTTTTCGCCCATTGCCCCGCGCAATTGACGACGATCTCCGCCGCGATCGTGCCTTCCTGGCCTTCCTTGTTGCGCCATGCCACGCCGCTCGCTTCGCGGCCTTTGGCAGCGGGCCGCGTAGTGATGGCTGTGACACACGTGTTCTCGACGATGCGCGCGCCGCGCTGGCGTGCGCCGCGTGCCAGCGCCTGGGTGAGATCGGTTGGATTGGCCTTGCCGTCGCCGGGGAGCCAGACGGCGCCGTGCAGGTCGTCGGTGCGCATGGGTGGCCACAGTTCACCTGCTTCCTTCGCGCCGATCACGTCGCACGTCACGCCGTACGCGCGTGCCACTGCGGCTGTGCGCTTCAACTGTGTCATCCGTTCCGCCGTGCGCGCAACCGACAGCGAGCCACATTGCTTCCAGCCCGTCGCCATCCCCGTGTCGGCCTCGAGTTCGGCATAGAGCGCGGTCGAGTAGCGGATCAGCTTCGTCATGCTTTCCTGCGCGCGCAACTGGCCGACCAGTCCGGCTGCATGCCAGGTCGTGCCGCACGAAAGCTGGCCCTGTTCGAGCAGCACCACATCGGTCCAGCCAAGCTTCGTCAGGTGATACGCAACCGAGCACCCGATGATGCCGCCGCCGATGATAACGACGCGCGCCTGCGGCGGAAGGTGAGTGGACATGGAGCGAAACTCGCGGAAAAGTGTGGGATTGGTTGGAAATATGTGGAAATGCCTCGATGCGTACTTTGCCGCAAAACTCCCCGAAATGCAACGCTGTCGGACAACTATCCGTTTCTTGCGAAGTGTTGCTCCATGTGGATTTGGTTGGATCCTGATTGGAAGTGCGCGGACAGGTTTGCTAGACTGGCGCCAATTTCCACACCCCGTCCACGATGTTCGCCACCCACCGACAGAACGAGATCCTGCGGCTCGTCCGCGCGCAGCAGACGTGCACGATCACCGATCTGGCCACGACCTTCGAGGTGTCAGACGAAACGATCCGCCGCGATCTCAAGCCGCTCGTCGCTGAAGGGCTGCTGGTCAAGGTGCATGGCGGCATCATGTTGCCCGCGCAACGGGACGAGGCGCCGTTCCGGCGGCGCATGGTCGAGCAGCGCGAAGCCAAGCGCGCCATTGCCGCACGCATCGCGCAGCTGGTCTGTGACGGCGAGTCGCTGATGCTCGATGGTGGCACGACCTGCGTGCACATCGCGCAGGCGCTTGAGTCGCACGCGCGGCTCACGGTGGTGACCAATTCGGCCGAGGTCGCGCGACTGCTTGCGCCGCGCAACGGTAATCGTGTGCTGATGGCGGGCGGCGAGTTGCGTGCGGACGATGCATCCGCTGTCGGTGACAGTGCGCTGGCGTTTTTCCGGCAGTTTCATGTGCGCTTCGCCATCGTCTCGGTGACGGCGATCGATGCAAAGGGCCGCTTCATGGATGCCCAGCCCGCCGACGCCTCGCTCGCACAAACCGCATTCGCGCAGGCCGAGCGCCGCATCGTGGCCGCGGATCACACCAAGCTGGGCCATAGCGCGCTGGTGCATGTGTGCGATGCCGACGGTATCGACGCACTGGTTACGGATGCCATGCCGGTGGCGGGCTTGTCGAAGGTGCTGGCGGCCGCGGGCGTGGAGGTGATCTGCGCGCAACCTGCAGTCGACGATACAAGTCGCGAAGTCGTCTAGTTGCGGGAAGGCCGGGCGTTCCCTGCGCGCGTCCCCCTCGGGCGTCTCTACAGGCGCCCCTACAGGCGTCCCCTACGGGCGTCCCTAAAGTGCAGTGCGGAAAAAGCCGCTAACCCAATTGAAACGAATGTCCTAATGTCGCAATGACGACGCATTGCGCATATGGCACCGATAAGACGGTTATCGGTATCATCGGCGTAATTTAAGGAAATGACTGGCGTGCCACATAAAAATGGCAAGTTTAATTGACTGATTCAATTCGTTCTAATAATCTTCACCCCGATTTAAATCGAATACGTCAGCGGCGACGTTCGAATTGTTAAATCTATCGCGACACTGGCACGAACTTTTATTCTAATGTGTGGAATCGCACACACTAAACGGGTGTTGGTGGCGCAGTGTTGGCACATAGCGGCAGTGTAATTCCGTCGTCAGGTCCCAGCTGAAAACCAGTTATTCCCAGCCGCAAAAAAAGTGTTCCGCGCAGGCAGAACGCGCGCAGCGTCACGTTTTCCGGGCGTATCGGTCAAAACAACCGTTTGACTCGTGCGGGCAGTAAAAAGCAAGAAAAGAATTCCGCTTGTACCAATGCGGTCAAAAGAAGTGGTTTGTGCGCCTGTTTAATTCCGCGTGTTCCATTGCGGGAATCAGGTAGACGGGCATTAAAGCAATATCGGGCTATCGAGGGGTTGTCTGGCAATCTGAAGCAATTTGCCGGCATTCGATACAGGGAATGAAGCGCACGCGAATGTGGATTTGAAATTTCCTATTCGTGAGTCGTCATCCTTGATCGAGGATTTCCCGGTCGGACGGAAACAACGAATTAGCGTTGCGGGGTTTTATGAGAATTGCAGTTCTGGAGGAGACTCAGGCGCAAGCCGACTTCGTGTGCAGAACCTTGTCGGCGGCGGGGCACACGTGTCATCCGTTCGAAGACGGCGCCGCACTCGTCAGGCAATTGCGCAGCCAGCCATTCGATCTGCTCGTGCTGGACCGTCATACACCGGGTTTGTCGGGTGACGACGTGCTGCGCTGGGTTCGTCATCATCTTACGGAGCGTTTGCCCGTGCTGTTCATGACCCGCGTGAGCGACGCAGTCCATCAGGACATCGACGCCGACGAATATCTCGTCAAGCCGGTGAGTGCTGCGGCACTGCTCGCGCGCGTGGGTGTACTGCTGCGCGGCGCGCTTCAGCGCGAGTCGGCGATGGAAAAGGAAGTGTTCGGCGAATACGAGTTCGAGCCTGGCGCGAAACGGGTTCATGTGCGCGGCAGCGCCGTGACGTTGACGCACAAGGAATTCGAACTGGCGCTGCTGCTGTTCAAGCATCTGAGCCGGCCGCTGTCGCGCTCGCATATCCTCGATGCAATCTGGAAGCAGGCAGCCGGTATTCCGTCGCGCACGATGGACACGCACGTGTCGATGCTGCGCTCGAAACTCGGCCTGCGGCCCGAAAACGGCTATCGCCTGATGCCGATTTACGGCTACGGCTACCGGCTCGAACGCATCGAAAAGGGCGACGCCTGAGCCACGCGGCGCTGCGCGTTCAGAGCGCCTTTGACGGCGTCTGGGCGGCCAGTTCCGTGTCGCTCTCCTGCGGCACGTCGGGCCAGGTATTTTCGAACACGCACGTGCTCAGCGGCCTACGCGTCGCCCAGCCTTCCGCTTCGAGCATCGGTCCGGAATAGAAGCGCTCGACATGCCCAAGGCAGAGCAGTGCGACGGGCCGCGCGCCGGCCGGCATGCCCAGCATCGCACGCACCTCGTCGGCGTCGAACAGCGACACCCATCCCATTCCCAGCCCTTCCGCGCGCGCCGCGAGCCACATGTTCTGGATCGCGCAGGCCACTGATGCGAGATCCATCTCGGGCAGCGTGCGGCGCCCGAACACGTGTTTCTCGCGGCCATCCATCAGCGCCATCACCAGCAGCTCGCCGCATTCGAGCATGCCTTCCACCTTGAGCTTCATGAACTCCTCGCGGCGCTTGCCGAGTGCATCTGCCGTCAGCAGACGCTCGCGCTCGACAACGTCATGCAACTGCATGCGCAGCGCGGGATCGGTGATGCGGCCGATGCGCCAGGGCTGCATATAGCCGACGCTCGGCGCATGATGCGCGGCGTCGATCAGACGTGCGAGCACGGCGGGATCGACGGGCGTGGGGACGAAATGGCGCATGTCGCGCCGTTCGTAGATCGCGCGGTAGACGGCGGCGCGCTCGGCGTCGTTAAAAGGCTCGGCCATGGAAGAGTGCAGCCGCGAAGGCTGGATTGGACGGCCAGTAGCCGTGCATGTAAGTGGCGACGATCGATCCCTGGCAATAGACGGCTTCGCCGGGTGCGTCGGACTGGGCGCGCGTGGCTTGCGCGACGGCAGCGAGTGGCGTGCTCACGCGCGAGTAGTGAAACGTGTGGCCCGTGAGTATGCCGTGCGCGCTGTGTTCGATCTGCTGCATGCCGAGTGCCGTGAAGCGCTGTTGCATGGTCGCGTTGCCGGGCAGCAGGCCCAGCATCGGCGTGGTGAGACCTTGCGTATCGGTGACACTGTCGAGCAGATACAGCATGCCGCCGCATTCGGCGACGATGGTCTTGTGCGCACCAGCATGGGCGCGAATCGATGCCGCCGCGCGCGTGCTGGCCGCGAGCGTCTGTGCATGCAGCTCCGGATAACCGCCGGGCAGATACAGCGCGTCGGCATCGTCGGGAACGGTTTCGTCGGCGAGCGGCGAGAAATGCGTGACGCGCGCGCCGAGCGCTTCGAGCAACTGCAGATTAGCCGGATAGATGAACGAGAAGGCGGCGTCGCGCGCGATGGCAATGTGCATGCCGTTCAGGAGAGGCAGCAACGGCTCGGCGCTCGCGGCGTCTTCGAACATCACGGCAGGCGTCAACTGCGCCAACGCTGTCGATGCGAGCGCATCGGCCGCGCGATCGAGACGCGCGTCGAGATCGTCGATCTCTGCGGCCTGCAACAGGCCGAGATGACGATCGGGCAACTCGATTGCATCGTTACCCGACAGATGGCCGAGCATTGTCAGATCATGCGGCAAGGCTTCTTCGAGCATCTGCGCGTGACGCGCCGAACCGACGCGATTGGCGAACACGCCATGAAACGGCACGTCTGCACGAAAGCGCGCGAGACCGAACGCGATGGCACCGAATGTCTGCGCCATCGCCTTGGCTGAAATCACGGCAGCGACGGGCACATTGAATGTCGCGGCGAGATCCGCGCTGCTCGGCGTGCCGTCGAACAGACCCATCACGCCTTCGATCAGGATCAGATCCGCTTCGCGCGCGGCCTGCGCGAGCAACGTGCGGCACGCGCGCTCGCCGACCATCCACAGATCCAGCGACAACACGGGCGCGCCGCTCGCGCGCGCCAGAATCATCGGGTCCAGAAAATCCGGTCCCGTCTTGAACACGCGCACCTCGCGCCCCATGCGTCGATGATGCCGCGCGAGCGCGGCCGTCACCGTCGTCTTGCCCTGACCCGACGCCGGCGCGCTGATGAAGAGAGCGGGGCACGCGGGCATCGCTCAGAACTCCACGCCGCGCTGGGCTTTTACGTGCTGCTCGCGATACGGATGCTTGACGAGGCGCATCTCGGTGACGAGATCGGCGGCATCGACCAGCGCGTCAGGTGCGTGGCGGCCCGTGATGACGACGTGCAGCATCTCGGGCCGCGCGTTCACGACTTCCAGCACTTCCTCGAGCGGCAGATATTCGTACTTCAGCACGGTATTCAGTTCGTCGAGAATCACCATCTGGTACTCGCCGCTTTCGATCATGCGGCGTGCCTCGTTCCAGCCCTTGCGTGCCGTCGCCATGTCGGCTTCGCGGTCCTGCGTGTTCCACGTGTAGCCATCACCCATCGTGACGAAATCGCAATTCGCCACCGCGCCGAGAAAGTCGCGCTCGGAAGTATGCAACGCGCCCTTGATGAATTGCACCACGCCCAGCTTCATCCCATGGCCCAGCACGCGCACGGCCATGCCGAATGCCGCCGTCGTTTTGCCCTTGCCCGTGCCCGTGTTGACGATCAGCAGTCCCTTCTCGACGTTGGCCTGCGCCTGCTTTTTCTCGTGGCCTTCGCGGCGGCGCTGCGTCATGCGTGCATGCGATTCGGGATCGGTTTTCATCGATGTTCCTTGATTCTCGGTGTGTCGTTTGAATGAGGGTGTGCGGCAGCGCACGCGATGGCGACGGTCACGCCGTCGCGCACGTGCTTCGGCACGAGCAATGCGCCGCCTCGCGCCGCGAGCAGGGCGCACGGCTCGCAGACGCCGTCGATGCCGAGATGGGCGCGCGCATGCGGCGATGCATCGAGCGGGACATCCAGTGCGGCGATAGCGTCGCGCGTGAAGGTTTGCAGCGGCAGCGAATGCGCGGCGCAGAACGCGACGAGGCCGGGTTCATCGGCTTTTGTATCGATCGATGCGATCAGCGTGAGCGCGTGGAAAGACAGCGCCGTGCCGAGCGCGTCGCGCACAGCGGCCTCGATCTGCTGGGCCGACGCGCCGCGCCGGCATCCGATGCCTGCGACCAGCGGCGTCATGGCGCGGGCTGGTCGAGCATCGTATCGACGGGCGCAGCCAGCGAGGCGACGCCGCCGATCACCACGATGGACGGCGAGCCGAGCCCTGCGTCCGCCACGCTTCGCGCGAGGTCCTGCAAGCCTGCGAGCACATGCCGCTGCTCGGGACGCGTCGCCGACTGGATCGCCGCGCATGGCGTGTCGGCTGACATGCCGGCGCGCAGCAGCGCATCGACGATGTCGCTCAGGCGCCGCATGCCCATGTAGATCACGAGCGTCATGCGTGTGGCGGCGAGTGCGCGCCAGTCCGCTTCATGCTCGCCCGCGCCGTGGCCCGTGACGAAGACCACGCCCTGCGCGTGATCGCGATGCGTGACGGGAATGCCGACGGCAGCGGGTGCGGCGATGCCCGCCGTGATTCCGCTGATGATTTCGACGTGGATGCCCGCTTCCTGCAAGGCCTGCTGTTCTTCGCCGCCGCGGCCGAACACGAACGGATCGCCGCCCTTGAGGCGCGCGACGCTGCGGCCTGCGCGCAGGTGTTCGAGCATCATCGCGACGATGTCGGGTTGCGGCGTCGATGCCTGCCCGCCGCGTTTGCCGACGTGCACGATCTGCGCGTCGCCGCGCGCGAACTGCAGCACTTCGGGATTGACGAGATCGTCGACCAGCACGACATCGGCCAGTGCGAGCGTGCGCGCGGCCTTGAGCGTCAGCAGCTCGACGTCGCCGGGGCCTGCGCCGATCAGCCAGGCGCGGCTCATGACGGGGGAAGCGCCGCTGCACGGGCGGTCGCTTGTGTGTGATTGGTCATGCAATGTTGCGTGTGACGCGCGGCGGCTGCGGATAGATGAGCTTGCGTCGCGCGTGGGCGCTGGTGTCCGTTTCCCGCGGTTCCAGCGAATGGCGATGATGGTCTCGCCCCCTTGCATCGGGCCGGTATCCGGGCTGGCGGCTCATCGCGTTCGCCTTCCCGCCTGCGGATTGCAGGCAGTGGCCCTGAACGCACTGCGCGGAGGTGTTGCGTTCCGCTCGCCGCGTGACCGTTGCGGGGACAGCACAGGCTGAGTGCTTTCGTTTCGCTTGTGCTGATGCGGCGGCGCTGCGAAGCGGTGGCACTTCCCTGTTTCCCGTTTAACCGCGCAGACGTTCGACGTCCGTGCGGCACCCGATGCGCCGATACGATAGCACACGCGTCCCGCCGCCGCGCCACGGGGTTTTCCGGGGTGCCCGCCGGACGTGAGATGCCGGCGCGTTTCGATAAATTCAAAAACTGTTTTTGAACGGCAAGAGTGGCAGAAGTGAAAGGGGCTTCGCTATAGTGACTGGAACTGTTATACCAGTCATTTTTCCAGTATGAAATATTGGATAACTAACTAATCGGAGCGCGGAAAAAATCCGGATGAAACGGAACGGAATGCCGCTTCGACTACACCTGTCTGCACACAGGCAGACTCACTTTTAGGGAGAAAATCAATATGAAAACGACACTGATCGCGTCGGCTTTGCTCGCGGCTGTGCTGGTGGCCGGCTCCGCGGAGGCAGCGGATTCGCTCGCCAGCACGGCAGATGCACTCGTGCAGTCCGCGACGCCCGTGCGTCTGAAGGCGCGTATCGTCGCGCTCGACGCGGGCGCACGCATGCTGACGCTGCAGGGCGAAGCGGGCGTCGAGGTCACGATGCAGGTCAGCAGCAAGGTGACGGGGTTCGACAAGCTGCGCGTCGGTGACCAGGTCGACGTGCTGTACAAGAACGCGCTGCTCGTTCAGGCCGACAAGGTTGATCCGGTGGGCAAGGGTATTCGTGAGCGGGTCGATTCGCAGGTCACCTTGCGCGGGGACGGGAATCGCGAGACGGCGCATCAGGTCGAAACGCTGTCGACCGTGCAGAAAATCGATCAGAACAAACGCCTGCTGACGCTGCGCGGCGCTTACCAGACGCAGGTCATCCAGGTCACGCCGGATTTCGATCTGAAGAATCTGCACGTCGGTGACTCGATCCATGCGGTGTTCGTCTCGGCAACTGCCGTCGAAATCACGTCGCAACCTGCGACCCACTGAATCACCACACCGCGAGGCTGTCGCTGCACGGCAGCCGGCGGTTTCCCTCCTTTTGCGAACCCGCGCGAGCAGACAACGGCCTGAGACGCCTCTCATGCCGCCGTCTTGCCTTGACGCTGCCTGCCCGCGGGCCTAAACTCGCACGCACTCAGGTGCTCGCGCGCGCTTTCTGCGCGCGCAGTTAAACGGGAAATAGCGGGCCGCGCGCATGAATGCCGCGCCCAAACTATGCTGCTCCCCGCAACGGTAGGTGAACGCATCGCATAGACGATGCAGAGCCGGCCTCGCTGCATGTGCGTCCAATAGCGGCCCATGCAGACAATCCACTGCGCGAAAACGCTCGTGCGGGAAGGAGAGGCGGCGCTTTCACCAGCCCGGATACCGGCCCGAGAAAACGACGCACTGCTGCGGGGATGCGGCCGTGCGTTCACGATTCCTTATGCGTTGCATCGTGCTTTCCTGCCTGGATGATCCAGGCACGCGAGGCGCGTGCGGCGCCGTTTTCGTCCCCGTGCATCATTTATGGCATCGCGTGCCGCGTTCGGCATGTGAATGTCCAGATCACCCGACCGCACTTTGGGCAACGGAGCCACCATGCAGACACAGATGCGCAAGATTCCTGTCACGATCGTCACGGGCTTTCTCGGCAGCGGCAAAACGACGTTGATGCGTCACATCCTCGAACACGCGGGCGGCTTGCGCATTGCGGTGATCGTCACCGAGTTCGGCGAACTGGGTATCGACGGCGAGATTCTCAAGGGTTGCGGCATCGGTTGCGATGAAAACGGCAACGAAACGGAAGGGCAGTTGTATGAGCTCGCGAATGGCTGTCTGTGCTGCACGGTGCAGGAAGAGTTCTTCCCTGTGATGGAGCAATTGGTCGAGCGGCGCGAGCAGATTGACCACGTGCTGATCGAAACGTCGGGTCTCGCGCTGCCGAAGCCGCTGGTACGGGCCTTCAACTGGCCGTCGATCAAGAACAGCTTTACCGTCGATGCCGTCGTGACGGTGGGCGACGGTCCCGCCGTCGCGAGCGGGCAGTTTGCCGAAGATCCTGTCGCTGTCGATCAACTGCGCAAGGCCGATCCGAATCTCGATCACGAATCGCCGCTGCACGAACTGTTCGAAGACCAGCTTTCGGCTGCCGATCTCGTGATCCTGAACAAGACCGATCTGCTCGACGAAGCGCAGCAGGCTGGCGTCGAAACCGTGATCCGCGAGGAAATTCCGCCGCAAGTGAAGGTGGTGCGCGCGCATCGAGGGCAGCTCGATCTGCATGCGCTGCTGGGGCTGGAATCGGCGTCGGAAGAAACGATTCACCTGCGTCACGATCATCACGGCTCCGCCGATGATCCCGAACACGCCGATCATCACCACGATGAATTCGATTCGGTCGTCGTCACGGCGCGTGCGACGTCGCGTGAAGCAATGATCGCGGCGTTGCAGCGCGTGGTGGAAGGTCACACCATTTACCGCGTGAAGGGTTTTGCGGCGTTGCCCGGCGCGGCAATGCGGCTCGTGATCCAGGGCGTGGGCCGGCGCTTCGACAGTTATTTCGACCGGCGCTGGCAGGCGGGCGAAATCGATGCAGCGTCGCTGAGCCGCTTCGTGCTGATCGGCGAAGACCTCGATCAGCCCGTTTTGCAGCGGGCGCTCGACGAAGCCTTGAACGCACTGCCGCAACAGGCCTGAAGGTCTCCCCATGCATCTGCTGCGCACGGTCCCGGGCGGTTTTGTCGACGATACGCAGGGCGTGATCCGTATCGATCAGAAGCCCGCCGACATCGTGATCCTCAGTTCCGCCGACACGACGCTGTCGCTGCTCGCGAGCGTCGTGCCGCGGTTGGGCGAAGGCTTTCCGAGCGTGCGGCTCGCGAATGTCACGTATCTGCGGCAGCCTGCATCGGTGGACTTCTATATTGACGACGTGTTGCAGCACGCGCGCGTCGTGGTCGTCGATCATCTGGGCGGCGAGGCGTACTGGCCGTATGGGATCGAACAGGTCGTCGAGCTCGCGCAGCGCAAAGGCCAGACGCTCGCGATGTTTTCCGGCGATCTGCAGGAAGACCCGAATCTGCTCGCGCGCAGCACCGCCGACGCAGATCTGTGTCATCAGTTGTGGCGCTATCTGCGCGAAGGCGGCGCGCATAACGCCGAGTCGTTCATGCGCTGTATCGCGTGGCGCGCGCTTGGCTGGGGCAAGGAGCCGGCGCCGCCCAGCCCGTTGCCCGCTGCCGCGCTGTATCACCCCGCGCGCGATCTCGCGACGATAGATGACTGGCAGGCGCGCTGGAAACCGGGCGCGCCTGTTGTTGCGATCCTGTTTTACAAGGCGCATTTGCAGGCCGCCAACACGGCGGTGTTCGACGCACTGATCGACGCGCTCGAAGCGCGTGGGATGAATCCGCTGCCCGTCGCCATCACTTCGTTGAAAGACGCGATCAGCCGCGATGTCGTGCAGCAACTTGCCGCGCAGCACAACATCGCGCTGGTGCTGAATACGACGGCGTTCGCGGCGTCCGCAATCGACGATCTCGAACCGCTCGCGCTGGCAGGCGACGCGCCCGTGATGCAGGTGATCCTGAGCGGCGGCAATCGCGAAGACTGGCTCAAGGACAATCACGGCCTCAATTCACGCGACATCGCGATGCATGTCGCGCTGCCTGAAGTGGATGGCCGCATCATCACGCGCGCGATCAGTTTCAAGGGGCTTGCGTATCGCTGTCCGCATACGGAAGTGGATGTGGTGCGTTACCAGCCGGATCACGAGCGCATTGCTTTTCTTGCAGAGTTGAGCGAGCGCTGGTGCCGGCTGCGCATCAAGCCGAACACTGACAAGAAGCTCGCGCTGATCCTCGCGAACTATCCGATGAGCGAAGGGCGCATCGGCAATGGCGTCGGACTCGATACACCTGCGTCCGTCGTGAACATTCTCACGATGCTGCGCGACGAAGGCTATCGCGTCGAAGACGTTCCCGCGAATGGCGACGCGTTGATGGACACGCTGACGCAAGGTGTGACCAATGATCCCGTGGTGCGTGACCTGCGGCCTGCGCTGCAAAGCCTCGCATTGAGCGATTACATGGCGCACTTCGCGCGCTTGCCGCAGCCGATGCGTGATGCGCTCAACGCGAAGTGGGGCGCGCCTGAGCATGATCCGACTGTGCGCCGCGGGCGCTTCATGATCGCGGGCTGGCGCTGCGGGCAAGTGTTTATCGGCATCCAGCCGCCGCGCTCGCGAGAACAGAACGATTACGCGAGCTATCACGACGCGGAACTCGTGCCGCCGCATGCGTATCTCGCGTTCTATTTCTGGCTGCGCCATCACTTCAATATCGATGCCGTCGTGCATGTCGGCAAGCACGGCAACCTGGAATGGCTGCCGGGCAAGAGCGTGGCGTTGAGCGATGTGTGCTGGCCCGACGCGATTCTCGGGCCGTTGCCGCATCTGTATCCGTTCATCGTCAATGATCCGGGCGAGGGCAGTCAGGCCAAACGCCGCACGCAGGCCGTGATCGTCGATCATCTGATGCCGCCGCTCACGCGCGCAGAAAACTACGGGCCGTTGCAGGATCTCGAACGGCAGGTTGACGAATACTACGACGCGTTGATGGTCGATCCGCGTCGCGCGAAACTGTTGCGCAAGACGATTCTCGACACGATTGTCACGCATCGGTTGCATGAAGAGTTGAGCCTCGCAGCGCCTTCGAATCTCGATGCAGAAGATGAACTGCTGACGCGCGTCGATGCATGGCTGTGCGAGTTGAAAGAAGCGCAGATCCGCGATGGCTTGCACACGTTCGGGCAGTCGCCGGAAGGCGTGCAGCGGCGCGATACGCTGCTGGCGCTCGGACGGTTTCCGATTGGCGATGGTCAGGGCGCGAAGGCGGGCCTGATCGATGCGTTGGCGCGCGATCTTCAGGTCGATCATCTGTTCGATCCGCTTTCGGCGGACTGGTCTGCCGAGTGGAATGGTCCGCGCCCTTCCATCCTGCAACAGGTCAGCGATGCGCCGTGGCGTCACAACGGCGATACGCGCGAGCGACTTGAATTGCTCGCGGCATCGTTGCTCGATGACATGTGCGGCATGCTGTCGGCGAGTGCGATTGACGTTGCGCACGAACTGCCGCAAGCATCGCGTGTGGTCGAACGTCTGCGCGACGATGTTTTGCCGCGTCTCGACGCGTGCGGTCCGCATGAACTGATGCATCTGAAGCGCGGACTCGAAGGACGTTTCGTGCCGCCGGGTCCGAGCGGATCGCCGTCACGCGGACGCCCTGACGTGTTGCCGACTGGCCGCAACTTCTATTCCGTCGATACGCGTGCCATTCCGACGCAGGCGGCGTGGTCGCTCGGCTTGAAGTCCGCGCAGACGCTGATCGAGCGGCATCTGCAGGAGCATGGCGATTATCCTCGCGCGATCGGCCTTTCTGTGTGGGGCACGGCAACGATGCGCACCGGCGGCGACGATATCGCGCAAGCGTTGGCACTGCTGGGCGTGCGGCCGAAGTGGGCGCCCGGCAGTCATCGCGTGACGGACTTCGAGATCATGCCGATTGCGGCGTTCGACCGTCCGCGTATCGACGTGACTTTGCGTGTGTCGGGATTCTTTCGCGATGCGTTCGCAAACGTGATGCATCTGTTCGATGCCGCCGTGCAGGCCGTCGCCGAACTCGACGAGCCTGAAGACGTCAATCCGATTCGCGCCCGTGTGCTGCGGGAGCGCGACGCGTGGATCGCGCGCGGCGTCGCACCCGATGAAGCGCGCAGACGGGCGGGCTTTCGTGTGTTCAGCGCGCGTCCAGGTTCGTATGGCGCGGGCTTGCAGCAGATGATCGACACGCGTCAATGGGACACCGACGCCGATCTCGCGAATGCGTATCTGTCGTGGGGCGGTTATGCGTACACGCAGAAAAGCGCGGGCGAAGAAGCGCGGCACGCATTCGGCACGCGTCTCGCCGCGATGGATGTCGTATTGCAGAACCAGGACAATCGCGAGCACGACGTGCTCGATTCGAACGACTACTACCAGTTTCAGGGCGGCATGACGGCAGCCGTGCGGCATCTCGCGGGCGCGCAGCCGCATGTGTATCACGCCGATCACAGCAACCCCGATACGCCTCGCGTGCGCACGCTGCATGAAGAGATTGCGCGTGTGATCCGTTCGCGTGTCGTGAATCCGAAGTGGCTCGATGGTGTGAAGCGGCACGGTTACAAGGGCGCGGCAGAAATCGCGGCGACGGTCGACTATCTGTACGGCTACGATGCGACCGCGCGCGTGGTCGCCGATCATCAATATGCGCTCGTCACCGACGCGTATCTGAACGACGCCGATACGCGCGAGTTCATGCGCAAGCACAATCCGCATGCGTTGCATGGTGTCTGCGAGCGGTTGCTCGAAGCGATGCAGCGCGGGCTCTGGCAGCAACCCGGCGACTATCGCGCGCAGGTCGAGCAGCATCTGCTGGATAGCGAACAGCATATCGAAGGATCACGATCATGAGCCAGGCTCACGCGCCGCGTGCCGTATTTCCGTTTTCTGCGTTGATCGGTCAGGCGCCGTTGCAGCAGGCGCTGTTGTTGGCGGCTGTCGATCCTGGCATCGGCGGCGTGCTGGTTAGCGGGCCGCGCGGGACGGCTAAATCGACGGCAGCGCGTGCGCTTGCTGAACTGTTGCCCGAAGGGCAGTTCGTGACGCTGCCTTTGGGCGCAAGCGAGGATCGCCTGATCGGTACGCTCGATATCGAATCGGCGTTGCGCGATGCGTCGGTGCGGTTTTCGCCGGGATTGCTGGCGAAGGCGCATCGCGGCGTGCTGTATGTCGATGAAGTGAATCTGCTGCCCGATGCACTCGTGGATGCACTGCTCGATGTCGCTGCGAGCGGCGTGAATACGGTTGAGCGCGATGGCGTTTCTCACACGCACGATGCGAGTTTCGTGCTGATCGGCACGATGAATCCGGAAGAGGGCGAGTTGCGTCCTCAACTGACGGATCGCTTTGGCCTGATGGTCCAACTGGAGAACTGTTTCGAGCCACAAACGCGTCAGGCGATCGTGAAAGCGCGGCTGGCTTTCGATCTGGATGCCGCTGCGTTTCGTGCTTCTCATGCGGCGCGCCAGGATGCACACGTCGCGCAGATTCGCGACGCTCGTGCGGCATTGGCGCATTTGTCGTTCGACGATTCCGTGCATGCTCGGGTCAGCGAGTTGTGCATTGCTGCCGGTGTGGACGGCTTGCGCGCCGATCTGGTGATGCTGCGCGCGGCCCGTGCGCTTGCCGCGCTTGAACAAGCCGGTGCGGTGAGTGTCGAGCATGTTGATCGTGTCGCGGAATCGGTGTTGTTGCATCGGCGCCGACATGATGAAAGCGCGGCTCACGCTCCTCACGATGCGCGGCAATCGCCGCAGTCTCCTCAAGACCCTGCTTCAACCGATAGCGCAACTGCTTCGGCTGAAAGCGATTACGGTTATCTCCCACCTGAGCCTGTTGGTATGTCGCGTGTCGCGGGCATCAAGGGCGTCATTCCTCTCGACTCAAAAAAACGCTGAGCCATCGGAAGGGCGCAGCCGCTCGCTTGATGCGCAGCGGTTTTCGGTGGCGACAAGGCGCGGGCAATGCGGCGCGTGACGGTTCGTCCGGCGCGCGCCGCATCGCATGGCCGTGCACGCTCATGGCGAAGCGCAATACGCCTTTGCTGCCTGAACATCTGCGATTTGTGCATGAAGAGGCCCGCGGTGGCGTGCTGCATTGTTTCGTGCTCGATTGCTCGGGATCGATGCTGGCCGGGAAAAGGCTTGCGCTCGCCAAAGGCATGCTGGTTGCGCTGTTCGACCGCGCGCGGATCGAGCGTCATGAAGTGGCGCTCGTCTGTTTTGGTGGCGAACGTTCGGACGTGCGTGTTGGTCCCGCTGTGCCGCGCGGATGGAATGAGCGCTGGGTTACGCCCATCGGTGGTGGTGGTGGCTCACCGCTGACGCATGGTGTGGAGACAGCTTCCCGACTACTAGGTCTTGCCGCGCGGCGCAGACCTGAGCAGCAACGCTGGTTGTGGATTCTTTCCGACGGACGTACGCGTGCTTCGACTGGGCGCCCTGCGGCGGTCGATCACGTCGTGCTGGACGATTTCGAACAAGGGAAGAACCGATTCGGCCTGTTGCGACAACTCGCGATCGAGTGGGGCGGCGCTTATTTTCCCTGTGAAACATTGATCGATAAGTAGAAGATAAATTACCGACGCCTCTCCGGCGTGCTGCGTCCATAGTTTTCCCCTGCCTCTTTGCCACCTCGGTTTTCATCCGCATTCCGTGTTCACCGTGGTGTCCTCGTCTTTCTATCCTCCAATCAGACTATTTTCAGTCTGAACAAATTGTTTCGATTTCTAAAGCACCGCGATGGTGGCGTCTTGCATCGAATTCAGATGCTGTGACGTAGGAAAGTTTCGAAATATTGAGGTGTAGTTTCGCAATCGGACTCGTCCTATTCGACATCTTCGAATACTTCCATATCTTGCGTGAGCCAGGTGTGGTTGCTATTTGATCGTCCCGCGTGTTTATCAAGATTGTATGGCGTGGCTCGATTGCGAGTGTCTGAATAGTGCCGAAGCGGGCGGTTATGTGCGCTGTCAATAAGGCCAGATCGATCAGATAGCAAAGTGCGGAATGTGGGGTTGATTGAAAACGCAACTGATTCATATATATAGGATAACGAATGAATAAGACTTATCGGTCAGTCTGGAATGAATCGACTGGTACCTATGTAGCGGCGCAGGAAACGGCTCGTGCGCGCGGCAAGAAAGCAGGCGGAAAGGCGGCACTGGCAACTGCCGTTGTCGCGGCGGGAGCGGGCTTCAGCGTCTTCTCCGGCAGTGCGTTCGCACAGTCCAGCCCGTACAGCTATGGTGGCGTAGAAGTATGTGGTCCCGTGTCCGGTAAGTCGTTGGGCATTAGCAACAGCGGCAATGATATAGCGTGTACCACCTCGAACGATATGAGGTTCTCGCTAACCAACGCTGGGGATCCAAATACCGGGGGGAATGGTACGCCGTACGCCACTGCACGTGTTACGGGCTATGGGAGTGGTCTCCTAGAATTGAAGGGTAATGCCGGTATCAGCATTCTGAATACCGTCACAATGAACAACAACAAGATCACTAACCTGGCCGCGGGCACGATCTCCGCCTCTAGCCAGGATGCGGTGAACGGCTCGCAGATTTATGGGCTGCAGGCGCAGGTCAACAATATGTCGGCCGGTGGTTCCAGTACCAAGTACTTCCACGCGAACTCGACGCAGGCGGACTCGGTGGTAGCGGGTACGGAGTCGGTGGCGATCGGCGGTGCCGCGAGCGCAGCGACGGCGAACTCGGTCGCGCTGGGCTCGAACTCGGTAGCGAATTCGGCGACGCTGGGCACGGCGGGCTTCGCGCCGGTTGGCGGCACGTCGATATCGGCTTCGACGGCAGCAGGCGGTGAAGTATCGGTTGGCGCCGCAGGCAAGGAACGTCGCATCACGAACGTTGCCGCAGGCTATGCGGCAACGGATGCGGTGAACCTGAGCCAGTTGATGGCCGAAGACGCAAAGGTCAACGGTGTCTCGAACAACGTTGTTAACCTGAGCAACACCGTCAATAACATCAGCGGCAGCATCACGAGCATCAACAACCAGGTGACGAATATCGTCAATGGTGGTGGCATCAAGTACTTCCATGCCAACTCGACCCTGGCTGATTCGACGGCATCGGGTGCGAACGCGGTGGCGATCGGCGGTGCTGCGATGGCGACGGCCTCGAACTCGGTAGCATTGGGTTCGAACGCAACGACGACGGCGAACCTGTCGACGACGGCATTCAATCCAGGCAATGGCACGCTGTCGGGTGCGACGGCATCGGGTGAAGTGTCGGTGGGCAATGCGAGCCTGAATCGTCGCCTCACCAACGTGGCAGCCGGTTCGGCGGCGACGGACGCAGTGAACGTGAGCCAGTTGCAATCGGAAGACGCAAAGGTCAACGCGGATGGCACAGCGACGGCGGCGGCACTGGGTGGCGGCGCAAGCTACGACCCGACGACGGGCAACATGAGTGCACCGACGTACATCGCTGGCGGCACCACGTATAACAACGTGGCTGGCGCGATCACGAACCTCGATGGCCGTGTGACGAACATCAACAACCAGGTGACGAATATTGTCCACGGTGGTGGCATCAAGTATTTCCATGCCAACTCGACCCTGGCTGATTCGACGGCATCGGGTGCGAACGCGGTGGCGATCGGCGGTGCCGCAATGGCAACGGCGTCGAACTCGGTAGCATTGGGTTCGAATGCAACGACCACGGCGAACCTGTCGGCGACGGCATTCAATCCGGGCAATGGCACGCTGTCGGGTGCGACGGCATCGGGCGAAGTGTCGGTGGGCAATGCGAGCCTGAATCGTCGCCTCACGAACGTGGCAGCCGGTTCGGCCGCAACGGACGCGGTGAACGTGAGCCAGTTGATGGCAGAGGATGCAAAGGTCAATAACGTTAGCAATAACGTCAATTACCTTAACAACATCGTCAACAACATCGCGAACGGCGGCGCGAACATGAAGTACTTCCAGGTGAATTCCTCCCTGGCGGCTGCATCGGCAAATGGCACGGATAGCGTAGCAGCGGGTCCGGCAGCGACGGCGAGCGCAAGCAACGCAGTGGCGCTGGGTGCGAACTCGATGGCTGATCGCGCGAACACGGTGTCGGTGGGTTCTTCTACCTTGCAACGTCAGATCGTGAACGTGGCGGCGGGCCAGCAAGCCAACGATGCCGTCAACGTCTCGCAGCTTTCGGGCGTGACGGCGGCGCTGGGTGCGGGTGCATCGGTGGCGGCAGACGGTTCCATCGTGAAGCCGGCATACGTTCTGTCGAATCAGACGTACTCGAATGTGGGTGATGCGCTGAGCAACATCTACAGCGGCATGGGCAATCTGCAGGAGGGCATCAAGTACATCCGGTTCGGTGCAACCGATGCTACGACCGCGCAGGCTTCCGGTACGGATGCAGTTGCAATCGGCGGTGGTGCGTTTGCGAGCAACGCGGGTGCGCTGGCGATCGGAGCCGCTGCGCGTGCAACGTATTCGAATTCGGTGGCCATCGGGTATGGTTCCGTCGCGTCGGGTGCGAACACGTTTGCAGTGGGCGGTCTGGCGGCATCACAGATGCGTCGCATCGTCAACGTTGCTGACGGTATCAACGATACCGATGCCGCAACCGTGGGCCAGGTGAATTCGGATATTCAGACGGCGATCAGCAATCTGAACCTGAGTTCGTCGCGTTCCCAGTCCACCTTGCTGACGTCGGCGGTGCGCTCGTCGGGTCTGCTGGGTGCGACATCGTCGTTGACACCTGACCAGCTGATCGTCTCGGGTCCGACGGATAAGGGTAATTCCATCGAGGCCACCGGTACGGATGCGATCGCCATCGGTCTGGCCACGGCTGCCGACGCGAACAACGCAGTGGCAGTGGGCGGCAACGCTCGCGTCGCGTCCGAAGCGGCGGTGGGTATCGGGCAGAACGTACAGGCCTACGGCACCAACGCCGTGGCGATGGGTTCGAATGCCGGCGCTACAGGTATCAACGCGATCGTGATCGGCAACAATGCCGCCGGTGCAACGGCCAACGACGCGCTCGCCATTGGCAATAATGCTCAGGCAGTCGAGCAGGGTACTGTGGCAATCGGCAAGAACGTCATGGCCTCGGGCACGAACAGCGTTGCGCTGGGTTACGCAAGTAATGACGGTGGTCTGACGAACGTCGTCTCGGTGGGCAGCAGCAAGCTGCAACGTCGCATCATCAACGTTGCCGCAGGTCTGCAACCCACCGACGCGGTCAACGTTTCGCAGCTCACAGGCGTGACGACGGCACTTGGCGGCGGCGCATCCGTCAACCCGACCACGGGCGCAATCGTCGCTCCGGCCTATACGCTGGCGGGCAGCACGTACGTCAACGTAGCGGCAGCGCTGACCTCGCTGGATACGCGTATCGCTTCGGGTGGTGACGCGCTCGCAGTGGACTACGATTCGTCCACGAAGGACTCGATCTCGCTGAAGGGCGCAAAGGGCACGAAGATCACCAACCTGGCAGCAGGCGCGGTGAACGCATCGAGCCTCGACGCGGTGAACGGCGCGCAGCTGTACAACGTGGCGGCATCGACGGCTAACGTGATCGGTGGCGGCTCGACGGTGAAGACCGACGGTACGATCAGCAACCCGACGTTCAACGTGGGTGGCTCGACGGTGACGAACGTTGCTAGTGCGATCACGAACCTCGACAACCGCGTGACGGCGAACACGACCGATATCACGAACCTGCAGACGCAGATCAACAATGGCGGTATCGGTCTGGTGACGCAGGATGCAACGAGCAAGAACATTCTCGTTGCATCCAAGACGGACGGTTCGATCGTCGATTTCACGGGTACGAAGGGTGCACGTGTTCTGACGGGCGTAGCCGCAGGCCAGGTGAACGCATCGAGCCTCGACGCGGTGAACGGCGCGCAGCTGTACAACGTGGCGGCATCGACGGCTAACGTGATCGGTGGCGGT
>NZ_QBUY01000070.1:32635-46400 GCF_003121405.1 Paraburkholderia sp. C35
AGCATCGAGCCTCGACGCGGTGAACGGCGCGCAGCTGTACAACGTGGCGGCATCGACGGCTAACGTGATCGGTGGCGGTTCGACGGTGAACACCAACGGCACGATCAGCAATCCGACGTTCAACGTTGGCGGTTCGACGGTGACGAACGTTGCCGGCGCGATCACGAACCTCGACAACCGCGTGTTTGCGAACACGACCGACATCACGAACCTGCAGACGCAGATCAACGACGGCGGTATCGGTCTGGTGACGCAGGACGCAACGAGCAAGAACATCCTCGTTGCTTCCAAGACGGACGGTTCGATCGTCGACTTCACGGGTACGAAGGGTGCGCGTGTTCTGACGGGCGTGGCCGCAGGCCAGGTGAACGCATCGAGCCTCGACGCGGTGAACGGTACGCAGCTGTACAACGTGGCGGCATCGACGGCTAACGTGATCGGTGGCGGTTCGACAGTCAACGCCAACGGCACGATCAGCAACCCGACGTTCAACATCGGCGGCTCGACGGTGACGAACATCGCGGGCGCGATCACGAACCTCGACAACCGTGTGTACGCGAACACGACCGACATCACGAACCTGCAGACGCAGATCAACGACGGCGGTATCGGTCTGGTGACGCAGGATGCAACGAGTAAGAACATCCTCGTTGCATCGAAGACGGACGGTTCGATCGTCGACTTCACGGGTACGAAGGGTGCGCGCAAGCTCACGGGCGTGGCAGCAGGCAACGTCAACGCATCGAGCCTCGACGCGGTGAACGGTACGCAGCTGTACAACGTGGCGGCATCGACGGCTAACGCCATTGGTGGCGGCTCGACGGTCAACGCCAACGGCACGATCAGCAATCCGACGTTTATCGTGGGTGGCTCGACGGTGACGAACATTGCAGGCGCGATCACGAACCTCGACGCTCGCACGTATGCAAACTCGACCGACATCACGAACCTGCAGACGCAGATCAACGAAGGCGGTATTGGTCTGGTGACGCAGGACGCAACGAGCAAGAACATTCTCGTTGCATCGAAGACGGACGGTTCGGTGGTCGACTTCACGGGCACGGCGGGGGCGCGCGTTCTGACGGGCGTCGCAGCGGGCACGAACGATCTGGATGCGGTCAACGTCGCGCAGTTGAAGGCGGCAGGCATCATCAACGGCGATGGTTCGACGAAGACGGCCGTGACGTACGACACGACGAAGGATGCGAGCGGCAACACCGTGACCAACTACAGCAGCATCACGCTGGGTGACGGAAGCGCCAATGCTGCACCGGTGGCGATCCACAACGTTGCTGCGGGAACGCAGGACAACGATGCGGTGAACTACTCGCAGTACGCGGATCTGGTGTCGAAGGTCAACAACATCACCAACGCAGGTACGGGTGTCGATACGCTGTTCGTTGGCGATGGCGACCGCAACACGGAAGCGGCGCAGGCAGGCGGCACGCACGCTACGGCAATGGGTGCGCTCGCGGTTGCGAACGGTCTGCAATCGGTTGCAACGGGTTACGCATCGAGCGCAACGGGCAGCAACGCCGTCGCAATCGGCGCGAACTCGACGGCTACCGGCAACAACTCGGTCGCGCTCGGTGCAGGCTCGGTGGCGTCGGAAGACAACACCGTGTCCGTCGGTTCGGCAAGCCAGCAGCGTCGTATCACGAACGTCGCAGCGGGCACGGCCAACACCGATGCCGTCAACGTCGGCCAGTTGAACGACGCGATTACGAACGCAAGCAGCAATACGGTGAATCAGGCCGTGCAGCAAGCGAACTCGTACACCGACAGCCAGTTCAGCAAGATGAACGACAAGATGAACTCGCTGGGTGCGGCGGCGATGGCGGCAACGTCGCTGATCCCGAATGCTCGCGCGGAAGGCAACTTCCAGATGTCGGCGGCAGCCGGCACGTATGGCGGGGCGGCAGCGCTCGCCGTCGGCGCGAGCTACTGGGTCAACGATCGCGTGCTCGTCAACGCTCACGTGTCGCGCTCGACAGGCGGCAGCGCCAGCACGGGTGCGTCGGCAGGCGTGACGATCGGCTTCTGATGCCCTGAGGCGTCCGCCGCGCGATAAGCGCGGCGGACGCGGAGAACTCTATGACAAAACCAACATTACGCGGAACGGCACGCGTGACGCTTGCCGTAACGCTGGCCGCTGCATGCGTCGCGCCTGCGTTCGCGGACAGCATCAAAAGCCAGGCCGAGGCGTTGCTGCCCGCCGCCCAGAAAATCGCGGATCCTTATCGTCGTGGCGTGGCGGAAGGTTTCCTCGAAATCGCTGAGCGTCAGGACAGTCACGTGCTCGTTTCGAAGGTCTACAACAATGCAGCACAGCGCGCGTTGAGCGACGCGCGTTACCTGATCGACCAGAGCACGCCATGGCAGCCGTTGTACTCGGCGAAAGTCTGGCCAACGCGCGACAACTGGGTGCAGGCGATTCGCGCGATCGAAGCGACCAACGCACGGGTGTCGGCATCGCAATGCAAAAGCGAACCGGCAGGGCGGCTGCTTGCTCTCACCGATGAAATCTGGAAAGAGCAGGAAGAAACCCAGGGCACGCGCTGGGTACACGGCTGGGAGGCGATCGAACGCGCGCAGAAGCTGAGCGTGCAGGTGAATCAGGAGCAGGATCGCTGTGCACCGCCGCCGCCTCCGCCGCTCGATGTGCAGCCTGTCGTGAGCGCAAAGCCGATTTCGCTGTCGGCTGACGCGCTGTTCGACTTCGATAGCGCGAGGTTGAAGCCGGATGGCGTGACGGCAGTCGATGCCCTCGCAACCGACCTGAAGCGCGCGCAATCGATCGACGTGGTCACGGTGATCGGTTACACGGACCGCTTCGGTTCGGTTGCACACAACCGTGAACTGTCGCGCAAGCGCGCGCAGGCTGTCGCGGACGCACTGAAGGAGCGTGGGCTGAACCCGGCACGCTTCGACGTGCGCGGTGCGGGCTCGACTGCGCCCGTTGCGACCTGTCCGGGCCGCAAGTCGGCTGCCGTGATCGCGTGTCTGGCACCGAACCGTCGCGTGGAAATTCGCGTGAGCGGACAGTCGGTGTCGAATGCGCCCGTCGCACCCGCGACGCCCGTCGTGATGCAGACGCCGCGTGCACAGCCGATGACGCAGCAGCCGCAGCCGCAAGTGCAGCAGCGGCCGCAAACGCCGCAGCTTAGCTTGCAGCAGCTTCAGCAGCCGCCACAGCGCACGCAGTGGCAACTGCCGCCGCAAGCGCAGCAATAGCAACCTGTGTGTGTCGCTGTGATTCGGCGGCCCACAACGCAAACGGCCCGGTCATACAGATGACCGGGCCGTTTTTTTATAGCGGGTGTAAAAGTAAAAAGCTTACTTCGGTCCGCTCGTCCAGAAGATCACATCGTCGATACGGTCGAACACATACACCTTCAGCGCCATCTGCTCGACCTGATCGAGCCTGTCGAACTCGATGCCATGCGTGGCGGGATCGCCGGGTTTGGAGCCGGGCTGCACATTGCGGATCGTCGCAGTGGTTTCGATCGACGTATCCATGTCTTTCGAGCGCAGCGTGAACGCGACGCGAATACGCTTGCCGACGTCACCCACCGTCCACGGCGCGGAGAACGACATGCCCATCGCGCTCACGCTCTGTACGAGGCCGAGACTTTCGTAGGCCGTGCCTTCCGCTTCGACGCTGAAACGCAGCGGCAGGCTCGCGCGCACGCGCACCGATTTGCGCTCGCGCAGCCGGCGCACCACGCCCGGCTTCGACAGCACGAGATAGTGGAATGGCACCTGGCAGACGGAATCGACGGTGCACACGAAGCGGAACACCGCCTGGCTCGCAATCGCGACGATCTCGACGTTCTCGCCGATCGACAGCGGCATCGGCTTGCCGTCGACCAGCGGCGGCGTGACGAACAGCGATTCGTTCGGCGCAAAGCCGATGATGCGCGACGGGTGCATCGGCGCGCCCATGCCGACCTGCGAGCGCACGCCGATCAGCGCGCCGATCGTCAGATGCATCTCCTTGAGCGTGAGCGCGTCGGTGTCGCCCGTTTTAGGGGCGGCTTGTGCGGCAATCGTGCCGTCGCCTTCGGCTTCGCCGCCGAGATCGCCGCGCTGCGGCTTGAAGTTCTGGAACAGAAAGCGATGCTCGTCCGCGCCGATCACGACCGCGCCGCGCTCGAACAGCAGCGTGCCATCGTCATCGACAATCGGAAACTCGAGCGGGGTGCCCACGGGCACCGCGTCGGGTGAAAGCTGGCGCGTAGCGGCGGGCGCGCTTGCGCCTACGTCGACGGTGTCTTCACTGGTTTGCATGTTGTTCGAATTTAGCGGTGGCCCTTGTTAACCGCTGTATACGTCGTGCGCTGAAAAAACTTTAATAAATTTTTTCAGCTCAATGGCCGTCGGCGATTTACCCGCTTTATTTATTATCGATAATGCGCGCGAATTAAAGCGCTGCAAACGTTAAAATCCGCGGCTATTCATACCAGCGTGGCGTGTAAACCCATTCCTTACCGCTGCTATCAAGGCGGAACGCGCGTGTGGTCGACGAGCCGACGATCACCATCGTGCGCATATCGACCTCGGCGGATTTCAGTTCTGAAAGCGTGGTGGTTTTCAAGGTCGCACCCGGCCGGCCAATATCGCGGCCGAGCACCACGACAGTTGCGGGCGCACGGAATTCGCGGACTATATCGCGCGCCTTGTCGAGTTGCCACGGCCGCGCGCGCGAAATCGGGTTATAGAAAGCCATCACGAGATCGGCTTCGGCGGCGTGCCGCAACCGCGTTTCGATGATCGACCACGGTTTCAGATTGTCCGATAGCGACACCATGCAGAAATCGTGGCCGAGCGGCGCGCCCGCCTGCGCGGCCGTCGCCAGCGCGGCCGAGACGCCGGGCACGATCTCCAGTTCGACGGCGGCCCACGCGGCGCTATGCGGTTCGTTGCGGGCATCGTCGAGCGCTTCGAGCACGGCGGCGGCCATCGCGAACACACCCGGATCGCCCGACGACACCATCGCCACATGCCGCCCCTCACTCGCCAGTTCGAACGCATGGCGGGCGCGCTGCATCTCCTCGCGATTGTCGGTGCCGTGCACGCGCTGAGCGGCCCGGAACGGACCGGCCATCTTCACGTAGGTTTCGTAGCCGAGGATGTCGGTGGCCTGCGTCAGCGCGGCGCGTGCCGCGGGCGCCATCAGCGACGCGTCGCCGGGGCCGAGGCCGATCACGCTCAGCCTGCCGCGCGCGCTGCCGACGGTTGCGGGAGCGAGCGGCGCATGGGCGACGGCGAAGGCGATGTGCGCTTGTTCCGCGCCGAGCGTCTTGTGAGGCACGCGCAAGCTTCGGCTCAGCATGCCGGCGGACCTGGCGGGCTGGGCGTCGTCGGCGGTGAAGCGCAAGGTGACCTGTAGCGCGTCGGCGGCATGCCGAAGCGCAGGATCGCTCGCCAGCGAAAGCGGTGCGAGCAGCACCGCGAGCGATTGCGCAGCCAGCCCGTGCTCCTGCGCCGCGGCCAGGCTACGTTCGTACAAGCCGTCGCCCGCCGTCTTTGCATCGACCGCGACCACGACGCTGCGGGGATGAATCACCAGTTCGTCAGTCGCGCCGCTCCAGGCCAGCGGGGTCACGCGGATCGCGCGCCGTGCATCTTCGGCGCGCGGCAGTTGCACGTCGTCGAGCCACGGCGCGTCGCCTTCGCTACGCGTGGCTTCGCCCGCGAGCAGATCGGACACGAAGCGCTTGCCCTGATCGATGCTCGCGAGCGTGTAGCCGTCGGGCGGATTCAGCACGCACGCGCCGAAGCGCAACTCGCCGCTGGTCGTGATCGCGGGCGGCACGTCGAGCGCGGCGGCGATCTCGCGCGCCATCGTGTTGACGCCCGACAGCCCGCCGCGCAGCGGCACGACGGCACTGCCGTCTTCGGCGACGGCCAGCACAGGCGGCTCGACGCCCTTGTTCGCGAGCAGCGGCGCGAGGCAGCGGATCACGATGCCCGCCGCGCACAACGCGACGATCGGCGTACCGCTCGAATACAGCTCGCGCAAGTGCGCGTTGAGTTCCGTGTAGGCGACGTCTGCATCGTTGACGCGGCCTTGCAGCCCGTGAACCCTGGCGCCTTCGTAGCAGGGCTGGATACGCCGTGCAGTAGCCAGCGCGCCGACGCCGAGTATCACGATGGCGGGCGGCGTGCTCATCCTTGCCATTTTTCCCCCGGCACGACGAGCAGCGAGAAATAGGGCGACGCCATCGGATCGACTTCGGCGAGCGGCACGATGCGCTGATTCGCCATCGTCGCGCGTTCGACGTAGAGCGCGCGGTCGGCGAGGCCGAGTTCGTGAAGCACGCGGCGCACCTTATCGAAATTGCGGCCGAGTTTCATCACGACGGCAGCGTCGGCGTCCGCGAGACGCCGCTTGAGTTCGTCTTCGGGCAGCACGCCCGACAGCACCGACAGCGTCTGGTTGCGATACACGAGCGGCTGGCCGAGCACGGCGACACCGCCGAGCATCGAGCACACGCCGGGCACGACTTCGGCTTCGAAGCGCGGGTCGAGCCGGTTCGCGAGCCGGTCGTGCAGGTACATATACGAACCGTAGAAGAACGGATCGCCTTCGCAGATCACAGCGACGTCGCGGCCGGCGTCGAGATGATTTGCGACTACCTCGGCGGCCGTGTCGTAGAAATCGGCGATGATCGCCTCATACGACAGCGGCGGTTCGAGCGCTTCCGTCGTCACGGGATAGACGAGCGGCAACTGTTCCTGCTCGCTGCCCAGATGCGATTCGATGATCGAGAACGCGTTGCCTTTCTTGCCCTTCGCGACGAAATACGCCACCACATGCGCGGACTTCAGCAGCCGCAGCGCTTTCAGCGTGATGAGTTCCGGGTCGCCGGGGCCGACGCCGAGCCCAAAGAGACGTCCGCGCGTGCTGTTCGGCTGGCCGCTCATTATTCTTCCTCCGATGCCAGCGCATTCACGGCGGCCGCCGCCATCGCGCTGCCGCCGCGCCGGCCTTGCACGGCGACGAAGGGCACGCCGCGGCTGTCGGCGGCGAGCATCGCCTTCGATTCCGCCGCGCCGATAAAGCCGACCGGGAAGCCGAGAATCAGCGCGGGGCGCGGCGCGCCGCCGTCGAGCATGTCGAGCAGATGAAATAGCGACGTCGGCGCATTGCCGATCACCACCACGCTGCCTTGCAGATGCGGACGCCACAGTTCGAGTGCCGCCGCCGAGCGCGTGTTGTTCATCTCGCGCGCGAGGGCGGGGACGGACGGATCGCCGAGTGTGCAGATCACGTCGTTCTTTGCAGGCAGCCGCGCGCGCGTGATGCCTTCGGCAACCATGCGCGCGTCGCAGAGGATGGGCGCACCTGCGGCGAGCGCCTCACGTCCCGCGCGGCCAGCGCCGTCGGAAAAGCGCAGCTCGCCGACGATGTCGACCATCCCGCACGCGTGGATCACGCGCACGGCGAGCTTTTCGAGGTCGGCGGGAATGTGGGAGAGATCGGCTTCCGCGCGTATCGTCGCGAACGACTGGCGATAGATTTCCTGTCCGTCGCGGATGTAGTCAAGCATCGAATGGCTCATCGGTTGAGGAAGCGGCGCAGGCTTGCAGCTTGTGCGCGGCTTCGTCGATTGTCAGGCCACGCGCGATGCAGCGGCCAAAGCCGGTCGGATCGCGCGGGTCGTGTGTCTGGTAGAGGTCGTAGCGGCCTTCGGCTACGGCGAGCAGCGTAAAGGGCGCGCGGTGCGCGGCGGCGCATGAGCGTGAGCAGCCGCTCAGATGCGCCTGCGTGTGTGCAGGCACGTGTGCGGCTAGTGTCAGCGCGTCGGCTTTGGTGTCTGCGTGGCTTTTCGCGCAACCCGTCGAGCCGGTGCACGCGATCACGCGGGTTAGCGGATCGTTACGCGTGGTCGCGAGGCCGAGGGCTTCGAGTGTCTGTAAGGTGCCGTCGATGTTGGCAGTGACGATGTCGGTGAGCAGCACGCTTTGCCAGGGTGTCATGCGCAGCGTCGCGCCTTCGTTGTCGTGCGCAAGTTGAGCGAGGCCGCGCAAGGTGGCGCTGTTGACGCGTCCCAACGCAGGCTGTGCGCCGACATGGAAACGCTGTCCGTCGTTCTGACGATGTGCACCGAGTCTGCGCGATGCATCGGCAGTTGTACGGCGCCATTGGGAGATCGAATCTCCGCGCAGCAGACGCACGCCGCTGTTGCGTTCGGCTTGTGCGACGACGTCTTGCGCACGATGCGTGGCGAACAGATCGCGCATGCGGTTGTGTTCCGGTGCGGCAAGATCGAGAAACGCGTGCAGCAGCGCTTGCGTGAACGCGACGACATCACGCGCTGCGACGGCTGCCAGTGCGTTTTCGTGGCTCGCGGTGACAGGCGGGCATCCTGCGAGGCCGAACGCGGACAGGCCATCTTCGTGCGCTTCCTGCCCGATTGCGGAAAACCAGATGTCGTGTGGATGATCGAGCATCATCAGACGCTCGCCGCCATCGAGCATCAGCGAGAATTTCGGCGATAGCGCTGCAAAACGTGTATCACTTTGCAGCAGTGAAAGCAGACCTTCGGCGAGCACGCCCGTATCGCAGAGGGCATGAGCGTCGCGGCCCATGGCGGGGCTGACCAGCACGTTGCGTACATCGTCGGCAGAGGTATGCGAGGTTTCCTGAGGACCGAGGCCGGCACCGAGCAGCGCGGCGATCAGCGCATCTTCATGACCCTGCTTCACACCCCGTAACTGCAGATTCGCGCGATTCGTAATATCGACGATGCCGGATGCGTGCTGGTCGATGGCATCGGCGATGGCGATGGCCTGCGGCGCACTGAGCAGGCCGCCCGCCAGCTTCACGCGGCAGATTCCACCGTCGAGCGCGGGCACGATGCGCAGCAACCCCGGACAGGCCGAAGGGCGCAAGGTGGAAGCGTCGTACGAATGGAAAGCGTGGCTCAAGACATTACCGGGTAAGCGTCGCGCGACGGCCCGGGCATCTCGAAGGAGAGCGGCTCGGCATCGGTACACCCCGCCCGATGTTGGCTGGCACGAACAATGAGCCGGCAGGTCTTCTGACTCTGCAGGTCGTCATCCACGGCCAGCCTTCCCGGTATCACCAGTGGCACAAATTGGCGTGGACTCGCTGCATACAGTTGCGGGGGCAGTCACGGTCATCGCAGTGATGTGTGTTCCCTCTTAGGCCCCGAAAGGCACCGGCGAACGGGTATTATGCCTTTTTTCGAACAGCGCAACGATGCCGCGGCCTTTAAACACGGCCCGTTGCAGCGTTTTCGGTACAACCGCAAGCAGATGAGGATCGAGGCATGTCGGCGTGGCTGACCGTGGTGGGAATGGGTGATGACGGTTTTGCCGGTCTGGGGAAAGCGGCGCGGCGCGCGCTGATCGACGCGTCGGTGATCTACGGCGGCGAGCGCCATCTGGCGATGCTGCCCGTATGCCTGTCCGCCGCGCGCGAGCCGTGGCCGCAGCCATTCGACATCGCGCCTGTGCTGGCGCGCCGCGACACGCCCGTGTGCGTGCTGGCGAGCGGCGACCCGATGTTCTACGGCGTCGGCGCGACGCTCGCACGTCACCTGTCCGCCGATGAATTGCGCGTGTTGCCCGCGCCTTCGTCGGTGTCGCTGGCGGCAGCGCGGCTCGGCTGGGCCTTGCAGGACGTCGCGACGGTGTCGCTGGTCGGCCGCCCGCTTGCTGCGTTGCAGATGCAGTTGCACGACGGCGCGCGCGTGTTCGTGCTGAGCACGGACGGCACGACGCCCGCCAGCGTCGCCGCGTGGCTGCGCGAACGCGGCTTCGGCGCGACGCGCATGATCGTGATGGAGCATCTGGGCAACGCGTCCGAACGCGTGATCGATGCCCGTGCGCACGACTGGTCGATCGGCGAGACGGCGCAACTGAATGTGATCGCACTCGACTGCCGGCGCGATGACGCAGCGAACGCGCCGCGTCTCGCGTTGACGCCCGGCTTGCCCGATGACGCCTATCGCCACGACGGTCAACTGACGAAACGCGACGTGCGCGCGCTGACATTGAGCCGGCTTGCGCCTGCACCCGGCGAACTGCTATGGGACGTCGGCGCGGGCAGCGGCTCGATCGGTATCGAATGGATGCGCGCGCACGCCACGTGCCGCGCCATCGCGATCGAGGCCAACAGCGAGCGCCAGCGTTTCATCGAACACAATCGCGATGCGCTCGGCGTGCCGGGACTGCAACTGATTGCAGGCAAGGCGCCCGATGCGTTGCAAGGCCTGCCCGCGCCCGATGCCGTGTTCATCGGCGGCGGCGTCACGGCGCACGGTGTACTGGACGCGTGCTGGCACGCGTTGAAATCAGGCGGGCGGCTGATTGCCAATGCCGTCACGCTCGAAGGCGAAGCGGCGCTGCTTGCCTGGCGCGCGCAGCACGGCGGCACGCTGACGCGTATCGCGCTGGCGGAGGCGCAGGCCCTCGGCGGCTTCGAAACCTGGCGATCCGCGCTGCCGATCACGTTACTCGACACCCGCAAACCGTAATGCGCGACGAAACGCCCGAACAACTTACCCGTAAACCGTAATGCGCGACGAAACGCCCGAACAACCCGCGCCGCTGCGTAGCGGCTACACGACGGGAAGCTGCGCGACGGCGACGTCGCTGGCGGCGGCGCGTCTGCTGCTGACGGGTGTTGCCAGCGACGTCGCGGACATCGTCTTGCCCAAAGGCCAGCATGTGCCGATGAAGCTCGAGTTTTGCCGCCTGCTCGCGGGCGAGGCGCACGCGGCAGAAGCCGGCACCGTGAAAGACGCCGGCGACGATCCCGACGTCACGCACGGCGCGGTGGTGTTCGCGTGCGTGCGTCTTGCCGACGCGCCCGGCGTGCGCTTTCACGCGGGGCCGGGCGTCGGCACGGTGACGCGCGCGGGCCTGACGCTGGCTGTCGGCGAACCGGCCATCAACCCGGTGCCGCGTCAGATGATGACCGCGCATCTGACCGAACTGGCCGCCGAACATGGCTACGCAGGCGGCTTCGACGTGACGATAGGCGTCGAGAATGGCGAAGCGCTGGCGCAGAAGACGATGAACCCGCGTTTGGGCATTGTCGGCGGGCTGTCGATACTGGGCACGACGGGCATCGTGCGGCCGTTTTCGTGTTCAGCGTATATCGCGTCGATTCATCAGGGCATCGACGTGGCGCGTGCGAACGGCTACATGCATATCGCCGCGTGCACGGGCAACGCGAGCGAAGACGCCATGCGCGCTTACTACCAGTTGCCCGATATCGCGTTGATCGAAATGGGCGACTTCGCGGGCGCGGTGCTCAAGCATCTGAAGCGCGCGCCGGTCGACAAGCTGAGCATGTGCGGCGGCTTCGGCAAGCTGAGCAAGCTCGCAGCCGGGCATCTCGATCTGCATAGCCGCCATTCGAGCATCGACTTGCCGCAGCTTGCCGCGTGGGCCGAAGGTCACGCCGCGAGCGACGCCGCATTGCAGGCGGCCATCGTCGGCGCGAACACGAGCCAGGAAGCGCTTGCGATGGCGCTGAAACAAGGCGTGCCGCTCGGCGACATCGTCTGCGCGCATGCGCGCGACGTGGCGCGCGAGATCGTGCCGGCCTCGGTCGAAGTCGAGATGTTTGCGATCGACCGGCAGGGCAACATCATGGGAGCCGCGCGATGAGGCGCGTGCTGTTGCTGGGCGGCACGGGCGACGCGTTGCAGATTGCGCGGCAACTCGAAGCACGCGATGTATATAGCCTCGCGGGACTCGGCCGCGTGCCGGAGGGCCTCGCGTGTGAGGTGCGCGTCGGCGGGTTTGGTGGTGTTGAAGGGCTGGCGCGGTTTATCGACAGCGAACGCATTACGCTGGTCATCGATGCGACGCACCCGTATGCCGCGCAGATGAGTGCGAACGCAGCGGCCGCATGCCACGAGGCTGGCGTTCCCTGTTGGGCGCTGCGCCGCGCGGGCTGGACGTCGCAGTCTGGCGACGACTGGCGCATGGTCGACGGATGGGACGGGTTGATCGACGCGATCAGGCCATTCAAACGCGTGCTGTTCACGTCGGGCCGCGAGCCGCTTGCGCATCTGGACGAGATACCTGTGCACCAATACTGGATCGTGCGATGTCTCGATGCGCATCCGGGCAACGAGCGCGCACGCATTATCGACGCACGCGGACCGTTCGATATCGACGGCGAGCGGGCGCTGTTCGCGTTGAATCATATCGACGTGCTGGTGACGAAGAATAGCGGCGGTGCTGCGACGCAAGCGAAACTCGATGTCGCGCGGGAGTTGAACGTGCCTGTTGTGATGATGCAGCGACCGACGTTGCCGGATGTGGACCGCGAATTCGACAGTCCTGCGCAACTGCTGCGCGCGTTGAACGAAGAAGATTGGAGTGGTGTGAAATGACGGTGTTTTTTATCGGCGCGGGGCCGGGCGATCCTGAACTGATCACGGTGAAAGGGCAGCGATTGGTGCGGACGTGTCCGGTGATTCTGTATGCCGGGTCGCTGGTGCCGGAAGCCGTGTTGAGCGGCAACATTGCCGAGACGGTGGTGAATACGGCGGAGCTCGATCTCGATGCGATTGTCGGGTTGCTTGCTGACGCGCATGCCAAAGGGCAGGACGTGGCGCGTGTGCATTCGGGCGATCCGTCGTTGTATGGCGCGATTGGCGAGCAGATCCGGCGGTTGCGGGCGCTGGATATTCCGTATGAGATTGTGCCTGGCGTCACGGCGACTGCTGCGTGTGCGGCGGCGCTGGGTGTCGAGTTGACGTTGCCTGATGTGTCGCAGACGGTGATCCTGACGCGCTATGCGCGGAAGACTTCCATGCCTGTGGGCGAAGAATTAGACGATCTTGCGCGGCATCGGGCTTCGATGGCGATTCATCTTGGGGTTAGGCATCTTGCCAGTATTGTTGCGGTGCTGGTGCCGCACTATGGGGGCGATTGTCCTGTCGCTGTGGTGTATCGGGCTAGTTGGCCCGATGAGGAACGGGTTATTGGGACTTTGGATGATATTGTCGGTAAGGTTCAAGCGACGGATATTGAGCGTACTGCTTTGATATTGGTTGGTCGGGTGCTCGAGGCTGAGCATTTTTCGGATTCGACTTTGTATGCCAAGGGCGGGTGAGGTTGGCTTGTTTTTGCCTTTGCCTTTGCCTTTGCCTTTTTATGGCATCCGCGATTTGTTAGTGGTGCTTCATGCGTCGCCCCTGTGCGGGGCAGCACCTACTTTTCTTTGCCGCGGCAAAGAAAAGTAGGCAAAAGAAAGCCGCTAACACCGCCAGTTCTTGTAGTTGCCTGCGGGCCCCCAGCCGGTCCTATCCTTCATGCGGCATCGCTTCTCTTGATGCCCGCTGCCAGCACTCTTTAAGAGCGCATCACCCGCTTCAAACTCCCGCATCACAGCAAGCCTTACCAGTTCGGCCCAGGCCGCCCAGGTGGCAAACGGTGTGTAGGCTTTCGCGCCTTATACGCATCACTCCGGACTGAAAAGCAAAGGCGGTGTGTCTCGTAGGATCGCCGACGTGTAAGGCGCGACAACCGACACACCGTTTGCCACCTGGGCTGCAGTGACGGGTCGCTGCCGCTGGATGCACTACGGGTGATTGGAGTGGGTGAGGCGCTCGTAAAGAGCGCTGGCAGCGGGCATCAAGAAGGGAGATGCCGTGTGAGGGATAGGACCGGTCGGGGGCCCGCAGGCAACAACTAGCATTAGCGGTGTTAGCCCGCTTTCTTTGCTTAGGAATGTCTGAACAACCCAGTTTCTGCCGTGGATATTCAA
>NZ_QBUY01000071.1 GCF_003121405.1 Paraburkholderia sp. C35
GCGCCCAACCACTGCGCTACCGAACGAGGACGCGAATCTTAGGCCATCCCGCGCCCCGTGACAAGGGTGTGACGCAAGTTTTTTTACGCAGGCACAGCCCATCAATCCTCGCGCGCTTTCTCGACTGGCACAGTCGCGACCGGGTCCAACGGTTTTCCGCCAGCTCGCGCCGCTAGCTCACGCGCGTCGGGCGAGCCGATCGTCCAGTCGTGCAGCACGGTGTACGCCACGGCCAGCAGCGTCGGACCGATGAACACGCCAAGGAAACCAAACGCGAACGCGCCGCCAAGAATGCCGAGCATCACGAGGATCAAGGGCATGTCACTGCTCTTGCCGATCAGGATAGGCTTGACGACGTTATCCGACATCCCCACGACGACAACGCCCCATACCACCAGAAAAATCGCCCATCCCGTCGCGCCTCCGTGATACAGCCAGATGGCAGCCGGCAACCACACCACGACAGGACCACCAGGAATCACTGACAGAAAGAACGTCGCCAGCCCGAGCAATGCCGGCGTCGGCACGCCCGCGATCCAGCAGCCGAAGCCCGCCAGCACGCCTTGCACCAGCGCCGTCCCGAGGATGCCGTACACCACGCCCTTCACCGTGCTGCCCGCCAGATTCAGCAGATAGTCGGCGCGCTCTCCGGCGATGCGCCGCATGCCCGCGTTGAGCCACGCAGCCGCGCCCTCACCGCCCGTATAGAAAAAGAACGTCAGGATGATACTGAGCGCGAGCAGTCCCAACCCATGCGTGATAGCAAGCGCAGCAGCGAGAATCCACTTGCCGGCCGGCGCGGCCAGCACGCGCAATTGCGCGACCATCTCGGAATTGCTACTGGTCACGCGCTCCCAGAAAGATTCGATGCTCGAACCCACGAGCGGTATCCGCGCCACCCAATCCGGGAGATCGGGCAAGCCTGCGTCCATCAGATGCTGAACGAACTGGGTGAGCTCCTTGGTGTGGGCGCCCAACGCAAACCCCGCATAGACGAACGGCCCAAGCACGACCACCAGAATGATCAAAACGATCAGCGTGGCCGCCCACTTGCGTCGCCCGCCAAGCGTCGTCGATAGCTTGCAGTACAAGCCCCACGAGCTATAGCTGAGAATCGCGCCCCACAGCAGCGCGGTCGTGAACGGCGCCAGCACCAGCAGCGAGCCGCCCACCAGCAGCAGCAACGCGAACACGGCCGCCAGCCGCTCGATCAGTTGATCCGACTTCACCATGCGTCACCCCCGACACGAACCCACTCCCGCCGGAACGACTGCCGCGCGGACCTCGAAACGTCTGTAGAACGAGTATAGGAAAGCTCAGGCGAAAGCCACGCGCGGCGCGCCACGCCTCGCCGGCCAACGACCGTACCCAGACCGCGCAAGGCCCGGAACGCCCACAATGCGGGCGATTCGCTGCCAGCAGCGCGTGTCGATAATATGTCGACGAAGAAACGTCTAGAATATGTGGTTCTCTGCACACAACCTCCGGATTTATGCGCTCGCGAATCGCCAAACGTCTCCCTCCCGATGCCGACAAGCTGGTCGGTCTGTCGCTCGCGCTGTTTGCGTCGGGCAGCCGCACCGAAGACCGTTTCTGGGAAGCCAAGCTCGACGCTCTGCTCGCGAAAATAGTCCGCAACGGCAACCAGACGACGCTCGACGCCGCGCTCGACCATCTGCAGCAGAATCATCCCGACGCCTATGGCGCGCTCGCCGACATGGCCGAAACGCATAGCGAGTCGCTGATCGTCGATCACGAGGGCGTGCAGTACGAAGCGCTGCTGATCGCCGCGCCCGTACTCGCCTGGACGCGCTACGTCATTCCATCGGGCGCGCTCAAGGGCGACGCGGCCGACGCCCTGCGCGCGCATCTGCAGGCTCACGTGCTGGCTGCCGATACCCGCGTCGCGATGGCGCCCTTTATGTATAGCATCGACCAGTTGCCGCGTCATCACGTCGAAACGTGGCGCCTTGCGCAGCAGCTTGCGCAGGCGGCTGTCGGCGGCGGCAACGCAAAAATCAACTTTGGCGAGTTGCCGGAAACGTCACCTATTCTGGCCGACCCGCGTTTCCTGCTGGCCGTCGTGGCCGCGCCCGTCGGCGCGCCCGTGTTCCGCTGGCAGGAAGAAGAACACGGCACCCGCATCGAGCGCAGCCAGTGCCTCGAGCAATGGGCTACGCAAGGTGGCGCCAACCTGGCCGTCGTGCTGCCCGGCTGCGAGTTCGAATGCCTGCTGCCGGACGCCTACTACTCGGCCTGCCGCGACGCCGACGAACGCGTGCGCCCGCACACCGTGCGCACGGCAGTCCGCTATCTGTTCGACACGATCGGCGCGACGCCCGACGAACTGCGCGCGGTGGTCGCGGGTTTCGGCGAACGGCGCATCGACGAATATCGCATCGGCTTCACACGCCGCGGCAGCAACGATGTGATCTACGGCGTCGTGTGGCCGCTGTACGGACGCGAGAACGGCGACCCGAGCATCGACGAAGAACCGCAGGAAGCCATGTCGGCAGAAGGCCCGCTCGAAGACATCGTGGCGTTGCTAAAGGAAACGGGCATCACGGATATCCGCCGTCACGCCGGCCGTTTCGAACCTGAGTATTGCGACGATTGCGGCGTCCCGCTTTACGCCGATCCGCTAGGTGAGATCGTTCACGCAGAAATGCCGGAAGATGCCGAGCCTGCTCAACCGCATTTCCACTGATAACTTCAGAATTTTCTATGCCTTAGATCAAGCCCCGCCGCGTGCGGGGCTTTTTTTATGGCACTCGTCCTATGCCACTTGGACAGGCCGCCATGCGACTCGGAATTTGTCATTATCGTCACGATGGTGCATCGCCGCGCAACGACGATTTCGTTGCGTGCATCGCGCCGCTACGACCGATCGCTCAGGAGGCAATGCATGCGTTTTTTAGTATTCAACTCAGACGCCGAACGCAGGGAAGGACTCAAGGCGCTGTTACGGCAAGTGGACCGGCAGGCCCGGTTCGGTGAAGCGCAGGACTGGCCGCAGGTCGAGCGAACGCTGCGCCGCCTGCAGCCGGATCTGCTGCTGATCGACTGGGAGGAATGGATGTCGCCCGCGGAGGCGCGCATCCTGCTCGCCAATCATCCCGGCCTGCCCGTCGCCGTGCTGGTCGACGACATCTCGCCTGCCCAGGTTCGCGCGTTCGTCGAGAAAGGCGTGCTCGGCGTGATCCCACGCTCGACCGATCCACGCGTGATCGTGCGTGCGCTCGAAATGGTCCTGCTGGGCGTTCACTACATTCCCGCCGGCGCGCTTGCGTTCGAAGCGCCCAAGCCATCGGGCAAGCTTGTGCGTCCGCTGAACGAAGCTCACTCGCTCGAACGGGTCGCGCCGCCCCGGCGTCCGCGCCTCGCCGGCGGCCTCTCGCCGCGACAGGAGCAGATCATGCGCTGCGTCCATATGGGCAATACGAATAAAATGATTGCTCGCGCGCTTGGCATCAGCGAGGGCACCGTGAAAATCCATCTGGCGACAATCTTCCAGCAATTGGGCGCGCCCAATCGCGCCGCCGCCGTCGCGATCTACAACGGCTGGCTCACGGCTCAACTCGAAGTGCTGCGCAGCGGACACAATCGCATCCAACGCCCTGCTCGCGTAGCGCCGAATGTCGTGCCTCTGCGTCAACACAAACCGCGGTCTTTCCGCTATCCGTTGCCCGCCAGCGACACGACTGCTCAACTGCCGATGGCGGCCGAAGCGACAACGCCTTACAACACACGGCGCAAGCGCCCGGAGCGCGACGATGGCGCGATGTAAAGGTCGAAAGGAATCACCGCCAATCGACATAAATCATCACTGGCACGGAATCCGCTCACACGTTTCGCTGTTCAACGAGTAATATGAAGCTATGGGTTTCCTCTACACACCGCTTCCATTGTGGGTCGCTGTCGGTGGCTGGATCGCCGCTGTGGCTTTGCTCGCGCTCGCGTTCTGGAAGAACCCGTTCCGGCGCCTGCAGGAACCCGTGCTCCAGCACGTGTGGCTCGCCATCATCGTCGCGGTTTCGGTGCTGTGGGCAACCAACGCGTGGCTCGAAGACGGCACCGTCATTCACCTGCTCGGCGCCACGCTCGTCGTCACGCTGTTCGACTGGGGACTCGCCCTCATCGCAATGGCTATCGTGACGGGCCTTGCTGCCGTCGTGTTCGACGCACCATGGCAAGGCATCGCGCTTACCTTCCTCGTATTCGGTGCAGTGCCCGTCGGTGTATCGACACTTCTGCAACGCGCGAGCGTCGCATGGCTGCCGCGCAATCTCTTCATGTTCATCTTCGGTCAGGGCTTCGTGTCGCCTGCCATCGCCGTTACGGTGGCGTCGGCCGTTGCGTTGGCAACGCATATCGCGCTCGCGAACGGATCCATGTCCGTCATCCCGGCCGGCTATGTGTTCAGCGTGTTCCTGCTTGCGTCGGGTGAATCGTGGTTCACGGGCATGTCGACTGCGTTGATCGCCGTCTATCGCCCCGCGTGGGTCACGACTTACGACGTGCGCCGGTATCGCCTCGGCGGCCCACGCACCTGACTCTCTCCAGCTTCGCATTGCAAGGACAGCGAGACGGCCCAGCCGTCACCGCATGCGCTTGCATACCCTGCACGATCCGCCGATCTATCGCCTGTTGAGCCTCGCCACCACGACATAGGAAAATATTTGTGCCAGGATTGAACTCCTGCATGCGGACGGGCATCTTATGTGCCTGAAGTCTTCACAGCATTGAACAGAGATAGATGGATCGCACCAACGCACCGCGCCGATTGCCGCGGTTGGTCGGCCGGTTAGCGGTGTGGGTGGCGAGCGCAGCGCTCGCATGCTCGCTGCCTGCTTTCGCCGATCAACTCGGGCAGCACAACGACCTCGTCAGCAAGTTCATCAACGATATGCACGCCGATCCGCTCGTCGCGGATTGCGCTGCGCATGGCGACTTCGTTGCCAGCACATCGACGGCTTTCGATCACGTCGAGTTTCCACCCAGTTCTTTCGATAGCGCACACGCAGCCGTCACGCCGTGGAACGATTCGTTCGACGAAGGCAAGCAGAAGGTCAAGGTCGACAGCATCGTGACCGTCGAGGGCCTCGGCATGCCGCAAGGCGGCGGCGATCCATCGCAACTGAAATTCCGCTGTGGCTACGTCGGCGCGCAGATGCTCGCGTTCAGCTGGAACGACCCGGTGGCACCGTTGCGCGCGCGCAGTGCGGCGTCGTCGGGATCGAATAGCGTGAAGGGCAAGCACGGCGCGAGCGGCAAAGGCTCGAAGAAGAACTCGGGCAAGGCGGTGACGACCAAGAGCAGCGCCACCAAGTCGAGCACGAAGAAGTCCGCGGCCAAAACGCATTGAAGCTGCATCTGCGCGTGTTGACCAACGCGTAATCGGACCATGCGGGCAGTCATGCCCGCAAACCACGCAAGCAACAAAAAGCGAGGCCACGCATTCCGCGTGGCCTCGCTTTTTACATACCTTTGCTATTCAGCAACGTAGTGCGTCAGGCGAACGTTTCCATGTGCCAGAGAATCGCCTGCAACATCGACGCGCCGAGTGACGCGCTGCGCTCGCCATTCCAGCCCACACGTTCGTCAGGCAGATTGGCGTTGTCCTTGAACGGCATCTCGAGCGTCAGCGACAGACAGCCAAACTCATTGCCGATGTACTTCGAAGCAAGCTTGAGCGCGTCCTGCCGATACTTGCTCGCCTCATAACCAAACTTGTCCTGGAAGTCGGGACTCGCGCGCTTGAAGTTCTCGATGAACGTGGTCTGCTCTTCGCGCTGACGCTCGGTGAAGCTCGGCAGCATCTCCGAGCCGGCCACGAACACATACGGCAACGCTTCGTCGCCGTGAATGTCGAAGAACAGATCGCAGCCCGTCGCGTGAATAGCGTCGCGCACCAGCAGCACTTCAGGACTGCGCGCGGCATCCGGCTCCAACCCTTCGCGATTCAGGTTCGCGCCCGCCGCATTCGTGCGCAGATTGCCGTGCACGCTGCCGTCCGGATTCATGTTCGGCACGATGAAGAAATCGGCGTAATCGAAGAGCTTGCGCGCGACGGGGTCTCCCGACCAGTCGCCCCACCCTGCGAGCCGCTGCACCAGCCCTTCGACGAACCATTCAGCCATCGTCTCACCCGGATGCTGGCGCGCGATGATCCAGATTTTCTTCTTCGGCTTCAACGAGCCGTCGTCGAGCAAGGTCGGCGCGCCCAGCGTGAGCAGCGACATCGGCCGGCCTTCGACCGTCTTGCCCAGTTCCGTCAGCGCCGCTTGCGGCATCTGCTGAACCGCGCCGAGAAATTCCGAATGGCGCTCTTCGCCGTATGGCTCGAAGTACGCGTAGTAGATACGGTCGAAATCGGGCGTGTGATCGATGGTCAGCACGCGGCCATCGTACGAAGTCGGCACGCGAAACCAGTTCACGCGGTCATAGCTCGCACATGCCTGATAGTTGCGCCAGCCGTCGGCGAACGCACAATCGGCGGCGTTCTCGAAGGTCATCACGCAGCGCTCGCCGCGCGCGCCCGACAGGCGGAAATAGAACCACTGCGCAAAATCGGCATGGCTGTCGGGACGCACGCGCAAGCGAATGTTGTCGGCTTGCGTGCACGACAGGACTTCGATCGCGCCCGCGTCGAAATTGCTGGTAATGGATAGCGTCATGATGAGGTTCCTGCTGGTTCGGCGCGGCGTCAGTCCGCGATGCGCCGGCGAAAGACGTAGGTGGAATCGTTGGATGCGTCGGCATCGAATGCATAGCCTTCGACGTCGAAGCCCTTCAACTGTTCCGGCGCTTCGAAACGGTTCTCCACCAGATAGCGCGCCATCAGGCCACGCGCGCGCTTCGCATGAAAGCTGATGATCTTGTAGCGGCCGCCCTTCCAGTCCTCGAACACGGGCGTAATCACGGGGGCGGCGAGCTTCTTCGGCTTGACCGACTTGAAGTACTCGGTCGACGCGCAGTTGATCAGCACGCGCGATTCGCCGTTCTTCTTTTCCAGCTGATGATTGAGCGCGTGCGTGATGCGCTCGCCCCAGAACGCGTACAGATCCTTGCCGCGGCTGTTCTCGAAGCGCGTGCCCATTTCGAGGCGATACGGTTGCAGCAGATCGAGCGGACGCAGCAGCCCGTACAGGCCCGACAGCACCCGCACGTGCTGCTGCGCGTAGTCGAGATCGGAAGCGGACAGCGACTTCGCGTCGAAGCCTTCGTACACGTCGCCATTGAAGGCGAGCACGGCCTGTTTCGCATTCGACGTGTCGAATTTAGGCGACCACTCGGCGTAACGCTGGAAATTCAGATGCGCAAGCTGATCGGAAATGTCCATCAGCGAGGCGATGTCATGCGGGGACAGACGGCGCAGATCGCCGATCAGCTCGGCGGCGTCATCGACGAAATCGGGGATCGTGTGCTTCTTGACGTGCGGCGGCGTCTCGTAGTCGAGCGATTTGGCCGGCGACAGAACGATTATCATAGAGGCTTTCAGGCACGCCGTGCCTGGCGGTCAAAGACGAAAGCCAGATTGTAACGAATGCCCGAAACCCCTGCCTTGCCTGAACAGAACACACCCGCCTCCGTTGCCGGCCCGGCCGCGACGCCAACGCCCGCTGTCGTGCTCGATTCGAACGTGTGGATCGACATTCTCGTGTTCGACGATCCGCACACGCGCCCCATTCTCGCCGCGCTCGAAAGCGGCGCGCTGCGCGCGTTGATCGACGCACGCTGCCTCGCCGAACTGACGTACGTGCTCGATTATCCGCAGTTCGAAAAGCGCGCCATCGACAAAGCCGCCGCGCTGGCCCGGCTCGCGCGGCTCTCGACGCTGGTTGAGCCGCCAGCGCCCACCGAACACCCGCCTCCGGTGCCCAAATGCAAAGATCGCGATGATCAGAAGTTTCTCGAGCTCGCGTATGCGATGCAGGCGGACTGGCTGGTGTCGAAAGATCGCGCGGTGCTGAAAATGGCCAAACGGATCGCGCGCGATTTCGGTTTCCGGATCGCGCAGCCCGCGCCGTTCGTCGCCGAATGTGCGCTGGCCTCCGTGGAACCTGCCGCGGCCTGACGCACGCACGCGACGTATCCAAAACACCGCCCGGCCAACCGCCGCGCCGATTTTCCCTACAATCGAGCTTCACGCCTGACGAGCACGGCATCCACGACGGCGACCGCCCCGGCACTACCTTATGAACGCACCGCACGATCCGACGACCACGACCATGACCACCACGACTCCTTCGTTCCCGTCCCGCTTGCCCAACGTCGGCACGACGATCTTCACCGTGATGAGCGCGCTCGCCGTCGAAAAGAACGCCGTCAATCTCGGCCAGGGTTTTCCGGATTTCGACTGCGATCCGCGTATCGTCGATGCCGTGTCGAACGCAATGCGCGAAGGCCACAACCAGTATCCGCCGATGGCCGGTGTCGCGCCGTTGCGCCAGGCGATCTCCGAGAAAATCTCGAACCTGTATGGCCGCCGCTACGATGCCACCACCGAAATCACGGTGACGGCAGGCGCGACGCAAGCGCTGCTCACAGCCATCCTGTGCGCCGTCCATCCGGGCGATGAAGTGATCGTGGTCGAGCCGACCTACGACAGCTATCTGCCGTCGATCGAACTGGCGGGCGGCAAGCCCGTGTTCGTCACGCTCGACGCACCCGACTACGCGATCCCGTTCGACAAGCTCGCCGCCGCGATCACGCCGAAGACGCGCATGATCCTGATCAACACGCCGCACAACCCGACGGGCACCGTCTGGCGCGCGGACGACATGAAGAAGCTCGAAGACATCGTGCGCGGCACCAACGTGCTGATTCTGTCCGATGAAGTCTACGAGCACATGGTCTACGACGGCGCGCCGCACGAAAGCGTCGCGCGCTATCCGGAACTCGCGCAGCGCAGCTTCGTGGTGTCGAGCTTCGGCAAGACCTATCACGTGACGGGCTGGAAGGTCGGCTATGTGGCCGCGCCCGCCGCGCTGACGGCCGAGTTCCGCAAGGTCCACCAGTTCAACGTGTTCACGGTCAACACGCCGATGCAACTCGGCCTCGCGCACTACATGCAGGACCCGGCACCGTATGTGAACCTGCCCGCCTTCTATCAGAAGAAGCGCGACTTCTTCCGCGCAGGTCTCGCGCAATCGCGTTTCAAGCTGTTGCCGTGTACGGGCACGTATTTCCAGTGCGTCGACTATTCGGCCATCAGCGACATGCCCGAGGCCGAGTTCGCGCAATGGCTGACCAGCGAGATCGGCGTGGCCGCCATTCCCGTTTCGGCGTTCTATCACGAGTCGCACGAATCGGGCGTCGTGCGCTTCTGCTTCGCGAAGAAAGAAGACACGCTCGCCACCGCGCTCGAACGGCTGGCGCGTCTCTAAGACGATGCGCGCGATGTTGCGAATGAACCCAGGTTCTTCGTCATCGCGCGCGACGCAAGACGGCGCCTGTGCCGTGTCGCATCCGTCCCACGCACAGGCCGCGCGCTCACTGCTTCTTTTGCGCTTCCACGTACGCCTTGCGGTCGTCCGTCACGCGCTGCGCGGCGGGACGCGCATTAATCGCCTTCACGTACGGCTTCCAGTCGATGCCGACATCGAGCAGGAAATCGCGGCCATAAATGGCCTGCGTCGTCATGCCGACGAGCGGCAGGCTCGCGAAGCCCGCAATATCCGCAATGCTGAACTGCTCGCCGCGCAGATACGGCGTGAACTGCGCCAGCCTTCTGAAGCCACGGATATGATGAATCAGCAGTTTCTCGGTGCGTCCTTTCGTGGCGTCCGTGACCGTGCCGCCGAAAAACGCCTGCTTGTACAGATTGCGCGCCGTCAGTTCGAGATGCACGTCGATGAACGTGATCAGCTCGCGCTGCTTCGCCGCTTCCCACGGATCGGGCGAAAAAATCGCCTTCTCGGGAAACGCCGCCGCCAGATATTCGATGATCGCCTGCGACTCGCACAAACTGCCCCGCTCGGTCACGATATACGGCACCTTGCCGAGCGGCGAGTGCTGGAGCATCGCTTCATCCTGGCTGAACGCCACCGGCACTTCCTCGAACGGAATGCCGAATTCGAGCAGCGCAAACTTCACTTTGTTGTAATAGTTGGACAGCGCAAAACCGTGCAGCTTGATCATCCGTTATCTCCCTGCGGATTGATGTCGAAATACGCTTGCGATTCGTCCCGGTCTTCGCGGTTCATGCCAAGGCGCGCGAACACGGCAAATAGAAACGCACGTACTATTTTAGAATAATCATGGAGTGAGTCACATCATGTCATCGAACACCTCTCGCCAGTACACCATCGAGACCGTCGGCATCGTCGGCGCGGGCGCGATGGGTCGCGGCATCGCGCAGATCGCCGCGCTCGCGGGCCTCAAGGTCAGGCGTTTCGACACGAGCCCTGAGGCTGTCGGCGCGGCACGCGATTACCTGTCCGATACGTTCTCGAAACTGGTCAGCAAAGGCAAGCTCGACAATTCGCGCTCGCTGGCCGCGCTCGCCAACGTGACGGGCGCGAACGCCATCGGCGATCTCAAGGATTGCGATCTCGTCATCGAAGCGATCGTCGAGAAGCTCGATGTGAAGCGCGCGCTGTTCAAGGAACTCGAAGGCGTAGTTGGCGAGCACTGCATTCTCGCGTCGAACACGTCGTCGCTGTCGATCACGGCGATTGCGGCCGCATGCGCCGATCCTTCACGCGTACTCGGCTATCACTTCTTCAACCCGGTGCCGCTGATGAAGGTCGTCGAAGTCATCGACGGTCTGCGCAGCGATCACGCGGCAGGCAATGCGTTGATGGATCTCGCGCGCCGCATGGGGCACACACCCGTGCGCGCGAAAGACATGCCCGGCTTCATCGTCAATCACGCGGGCCGCGGCATGAACACGGAAGGTCTGCGCGTTGCAGATGAAGGCGTCGCGAGCTTCGTCGAGATCGACCGCATCATGCGCGAACAGGCGGGCTTCCGTCTTGGGCCGTTCGAACTGCTCGATCTGACCGCGCTCGACGTTTCGCATCCCGTGATGGAATCGATCTATCACCAGTTCTACGAAGAGCCGCGCTTCACGCCGTCACCGATTACGGGCACGCGCCTCGCGGGTGGACTGATCGGACGCAAGGTGGGCGAAGGCTTCTATACGTATGTCGATGGCAAGCAGCAGGCGCCCGTCGAAGCGCCCGCGCCGACGCAATTGCCGCAGCGCGTCTGGATCAGCGCACGCGTGCCCGCTGCGCGCGAGGCCGTACTCGCGCTGATCGCCAAGGCCAACGTTGCCATCGACGAAGGCACGACGCCAGCCGCCGATTCGCTGATCGTCGTGACGCCGCTCGGTTTCGACGCAACGACAGCCGCCGTCGATGAAAACCTCGACGCGAGCCGTGTGGTCGCCATCGATACGTTGTTCCCGCTCGCCGACGCAAAGCGCCGCACGCTGATGACCACGCCCGCGACCACGCGCGCCGCGCGCGACACGGCACACGCCCTCTTCGCGCACGACGGCGTGCCCGTTACCGTGATCCGCGATTCGACGGGCTTCGTCGCGCAGCGCGTGGTGGCGACCATCGTCAACATCGGCTGTGACATCGCGCAGCGCCAGATTGCCTCGCCGCAGGACATCGACCTCGCCGTGACGCTCGGCCTCGGCTATCCGCGCGGGCCGCTCGCGCTCGGCGACGCGCTCGGCGCGCCAACCATCCTGACGATCCTGCGCAACATGTTCGGCGTGCTCGGCGATCCGCGCTATCGCCCGTCGCCGTGGCTCGCGCGCCGTGCACAACTCGGCATGTCGCTCACACAATCCGATATCGCAGATCAGGACAACGCAAAGGAGACCGCATAAATGGCCGCCGAACTGCTCGCCCCCCGCCCAGCCGAAAGCGAATCGACGCTCGTGCTGACGCTTTCCAACCCCGGTGCGCGCAATGCGATGCACCCGGACATGTACGCAGCCGGCATCGAAGCGATGAACACGGCCGAACGCGATACGTCGATTGGTGCCGTGGTTATCACGGGCGCGGACAACTTCTTTTGTGCGGGCGGCAACCTGAACCGCCTGCTCGAAAACCGTGCGAAAGATCCTTCCGTGCAGGCGCAAAGCATCGATCTGCTCGGTGAGTGGATTGCCGCGCTGCAGGCGTCGACGAAACCGGTGATCGCGGCTGTCGAAGGCGCGGCGGCGGGCGCGGGTTTTTCGCTCGCATTGGCCTGCGACCTGATCGTCGCCGCCGATGACGCGAAGTTCGTCATGTCGTACGCGCGCGTCGGTCTCACGCCCGATGGCGGCGGTTCGTGGTTTCTCGCCCGCGCGTTGCCGCGCCAGCTTGCGACGGAAGTGCTGATCGAAGGCAAGCCGATCGGCGCGGAGCGTCTGCATGAACTCGGCGTCGTAAACCGGCTCACGAAGGCGGGTGCCGCGCGTGATGCAGCTGTTGCGTGGGCCGACGATCTCGGCAAGATTTCGCCGAATTCGAAGGCGCGCATCAAAGGGCTGATCGCGGCGGCAGGCGCGCAGTCACTGCCCGAGCATCTCGTTGCCGAGCGAGACAGCTTCGTCGCGTCGCTGCATCATCGCGACGGGCTGGAAGGCATCACGGCGTTCCTCGAAAAGCGCAAGCCGAACTACAGATAAACATGCTGCATGCGGCACCCGCAATTCACTTTAATAAGGCGCAGCTAGCAGACGGATTTCAAACGGAGGAGACATGCCGCAAGACGCGACACCGACCGACTACTCCGCATTCGAAGGCACGCGGCCCGTGAGCGAGCGGCAGCGTATCGATATCGACGCGCTGTCCGTGTGGCTATCGCAACATGTCGAAGGCTTTACGAGACCCTTGACGCTCGAACAGTTCGCGGGCGGCCAGTCGAATCCCACCTTCAAGCTGATCACGCCGACGCGCGCCTATGTGATGCGCGCGAAACCCGGGCCTGCCGCGAAACTGTTGCCGTCCGCGCATGCGATCGAGCGCGAGTATCGGGTGATGCACGCGTTGCGCGACACGGATGTGCCTGTCGCAAGGATGTTGGCGCTGTGCGAGGACGAAAGCGTGATTGGCCGTGCCTTCTACGTGATGGCGTTCGTCGAGGGCCGTGTGTTGTGGGATCCGTCGCTGCCCGGCATGACACCGGCGCAGCGCGGCGCGATCTATGACGAGATGAATCGCGTGATGGCCGCGCTGCATACGGTCGATGTCGACGCAACGGGTCTTGCGGACTACGGGAAGCCCGGCAACTACTTCGTACGTCAGATCGGCCGATGGAGCAAGCAGTATCTGGCCTCGGAGACGGAACCGATCGACGCGATGCATCGCCTGATCGAATGGCTGCCGCAGCATATGCCTGCGGAAACGGGCACGCACGCGTCGGTCGTGCATGGCGATTTCCGGCTCGACAATCTCATCTTCGATCCTCACGAACCGCGCGTGCTCGCCGTGCTCGACTGGGAACTGTCGACGCTAGGCGATCCCCTCGCCGACTTCGCCTATCACTGCATGGCGTGGCACGTCGATCCGACGCAGTTTCGCGGCATCGCGGGACTCGACTGGACAGCGCTCGGCATTCCCGACGAGGCACGCTATGTGCAACGTTATTGCGAGCGCACGGGGTTGACGATTGCCGGCGACTGGAACTTCTATCTCGCGTACAACATGTTCCGCATCGCGGCGATCTTGCAAGGGATCATGAAGCGTGTGGTCGATGGCACGGCGGCGAGCGAACAGGCGGCCGACGCGGGGCGGCGCGCGAAACCGATGGCCGAACTCGCGTGGCGCTACGCGCAGAAAGTGCGCTGATTCGACTGCGTCGATGAACTGTCGGCGCCGCATCGACTCACTCTGTAGACCGGATTCAACGTCATCCATGAGGGCAAAATGAATTTCGACTACACACCGAAGGTCCAGGCGTTGCGCGACAAACTGCTCACGTTCTTCGACGAGCACATCTATCCGAACGAACCGGTCTATGCCGCCGAGGTTGCGCGCAATCGCCAGGCGGGCAACGCATGGGTGCCGACGGAACTGATCGAAACGCTGAAGCAGCAGGCGCGCGACGCTGGCCTGTGGAATCTGTTCCTGCCCGACTCCGAGCGCGGCGCGGGACTGACGAACCTCGAATATGCGCCGCTATGCGAGATCATGGGTCGCGTGCCGTGGTCGCCCGAAGTGTTCAACTGCAACGCGCCCGACACGGGCAACATGGAAACGATCGAGCGCTACGGCAGCGAAGAAAACCGGCGCGAGTGGCTGGAGCCGCTGCTGCAAGGACAGATCCGCTCGGCCTTTCTGATGACGGAGCCTGAGGTGGCGTCATCGGATGCGACGAACATCCAGACCAGCATCGTGCGCGACGGCGACACCTATGTGATCAACGGGCACAAGTGGTGGTCATCGGGTGCGGGCGATCCACGCTGCAAGCTGTTCATCGTGATGGGCAAGACAGACCCGGACGCGCCGCGTCACGCGCAGCAATCGATGATACTCGTGCCGGCCGATGCGACGGGGATCACCGTGCATCGTCCGTTGACGGTGTTTGGCTACGATGACGCGCCGCATGGCCATATGGAGATTACGCTCGACAACGTGCGCGTGCCGGCTGCCAACCTGCTGCTAGGCGAAGGACGTGGCTTCGAGATCGCGCAAGGACGGCTCGGGCCTGGCCGCATTCATCATTGCATGCGGCTGATCGGGCTCGCTGAACGCGCCCTCGAATTGATGGCGCGGCGGGCGCTGCAGCGGGTGGCATTCGGCAAGCCGATTGCTGCGCAAGGTGTGACGCAGGAGCGGATTGCCGAGGCGCGGTGTCTGATCGAGCAGGCGCGACTACTCACGCTGAAGACGGCCTACATGATGGATACCGTCGGCAATAAAGGCGCTCGCGGTGAGATCGCGATGATCAAGGTTGTTGCACCCAATATGGCCTGTCAGGTGATCGACTGGGCAATCCAGGCGCATGGTGCAGCAGGGATGAGCGAGGATTTTCCTCTGGCCTATGCCTATACCACCGCGCGATGGCTGCGGTTCGCCGATGGTCCCGATGAAGTGCATCGCAATGCCATCGCCAGGATTGAACTTGCCAGGTATGGGGAGTGATGTCGGTTTTCCGGTTCGGCGCGCCGACTGCGTCAGACGCACAACACCGGGCGCCGCGCCAACCACTAGAAATAGTGCCGCGTAATGAACTCAGCGACACACACGGGACGCTCGCTCCCCTGCCGTTCGAGCGTCACGTTCCACGCGATCTGCACACCGCCTGCCTCGACGTCCGTCACGCTCTCGACCACGAAGCTCGCGCGCAAATGCGATCCCACGGTCACAGGCGCCGTGAAGCGCACCCGGTTAAGCCCATAGTTGACGCCCATGCGCTGCTCGAAACGAAACGTATCGACCAGCAACGCAGGCATCAGCGACAGCGTCAGAAAACCATGCGCAATCGGCCCGCCGAACGGCGACTCGCGCTTCGCACGCTCAGGATCGACGTGACTCCATTGATGATCGCCCGTTGCGACGGCAAACCGGTCGACACGCGCCTGATCCACTTCGACCCAATCGCTCACGCGCTCCGGCTGACCGACCAGCGCGCGCACGTCGTCCGCTGAAGCGAGCGTCAGCTCCGGCGTCATGCTGACGCTCCAGGATTACGCAGCCCGAAAATCGCCTTCGATCGCACCGTGATCACGAGTTCGCCATCCTGATTGAAGCCCTGCCATTCCGTCGACACGATGCCGCGATCCGGCTTGCTCGCCGACACGCGCTTGTCGAGCACGCTATTCATCATGCGGATCGTGTCGCCGACGCGCACCGGCTTCAGCCAGCGTAAATCGTCGATGCCCGGCGACCCCATCGACGTCGAACCTGCCAGCGCGTTGCGCACCAGCATGCCCATCATCACCGAGCACGTGTGCCAGCCGCTCGCGATCAGCGTGCCGTATGGCGACGCCGCCGCGCCCGCATCGCTGACGTGAAACGGCTGCGGATCGAACTGCTCCGCGAAGCGCACGATTTCATCGCGCGTGAACGTGTGCGAGCCGACTTCGTACGACTTGCCGACTTCCATGTCTTCGTAGCTCAAGCCCATGTTTACCTCGTTTGTGTGCCCGCGCGTTCAGGCGTCAGTCATGATGAAGCCCGGCAGCGCGGCAAAGCGCGCCAGATGATGATCGACATCGCCGAGCGTGGTTTCGATGATGGCGAGACGCTTGAACAGATGCGCCGCCGCGACTTCGTTCGTCACGCCCATGCCGCCGTGCAGTTGCACCGCCTGCTGGCCGACGAAGCGCGCTGCCTGTCCCACGCGCACCTTGGCCGCCGATACCGCGCGACGCCGCTCGTCGAGATCGTCGCTGCTGTAATGCACGGCGGCGAGATAGGTGGCCGAGCGCGCCTGTTCGGTGTGAATCAGCATCTCGACCATGCGATGCTGCAGCGCCTGGAAGCGTGCAATCGGTACGCCGAACTGCTGGCGCGTCTTCGTGTATTCGACCGTCGCGGCATTGAGTGCGTCGAGTGCGCCGATGGCTTCGGAGCACAGCAAGACTGTGGCGTAGTCCGCGATGTGTTCCAGCGCGGCGGCGCCCGCATGCCTGCCATTCAGCTTGCGCGCTGGTGTCGCGTTGAACACGAGCGTCGCGGCGCGCTGGCCGTCGATCGTGCGGTAATCGGTGATCTGCGTGTTCGCTGCATCGCGCGCGACGATGAACAGGGCGATCTCGCCGTCGAGCCGCGCCGGCACGATCCAGTAGTCAGCCTGCGCACCATGTTGCACGACCGATTTCGTGCCGCTCAACGCAAAACCATCGCCCGCGCGCGCTGCCGTCGTTGCGACCGAAAACAGGTCGTAGCGTGCATCGGGTTCATGAAACGCGACAGCAAGTTTGATCTCGCCTTGCGCCGCGCGTTCGAGCAACGCGGCATCGTCGCCCTCGCCCGTGCCGGACAGCTTCAGCGCCTCGATGCCGACCGCCGTCGCCCAATACGGCTCGACGACGAGCGCACGTCCCAGTTCCTGCATCACGACCAGCATGTCGATCGCGCTGCCGTCGAAGCCGCCCTGCGCTTCGGGCACAGGCAAGGCCGTCAGCCCCAGTTCGGCCAGCGCCGACCAATGCTCGCCCGATACGCCCGCTTCCGTCTTGACGATGGCCTGACGTGCTTCGAAGCCGTAGTGCTTGTCGAGATAGCGGCGCAGCGCGTCGGCGAATTGCTGCTGTTCGTCGGTGAAATTGAAGTTCATGCGCCGCTCCTCACAGTCCGAGAATCATCTGCGCGATGATGTTCTTTTGAATTTCGTTCGAGCCGCCGTAGATCGACGTCTTGCGGTAGTTGAAGTAGTACGCGGCCAGCGGCGCGGCATCGTCGTCGCCCGCGATGCTGTGCGCGCGTTCACCTTCGAGGAACGGCAGATCGAACGGCGCGGCGAGCGGACCGACGGCTTCGAACATCAACTCGGTCAAACCTTGCTGCACTTCTGTGCCCTTGATTTTCAGCATCGAGGCTTCCGGTCCCGGCCCGCGTCCGCCCGCTTCATTCGCGACCACGCGATGCACCGTTACTTCGAGCGCCATCAGTTCGATTTCAAGGCTCGCGACCTTCGCGGCGAACAACGGATCGAGCAGCAGCGGCTTGCCGTTCTTTTTCTGATTCAGCGCGATGCGCTTCAGGAATGCGAGTTCGCGCTTCGACTGACCGACGCGCGCAATGCCCGTGCGCTCGTGGCCGAGCAGATACTTCGCGTAGGTCCAGCCGCGGTTCTCGTCGCCGACGAGATTGTCGACGGGGACTTTGACGTCTTCGAAGAACACTTCGTTGACTTCGTGGTCTTCGTCGAGCGTGATGATAGGACGCACGGTGATGCCCGGCGTCTTCATGTCGATTAGCAGGAACGAGATGCCCTCCTGCTTCTTCGCGCCGCTATCCGTGCGCACGAGGCAGAACATCATGTCGGCGTGCTGGCCGAGCGTGGTCCAGGTTTTCTGGCCGTTCACGACATAGTGATCGCCGACGCGTTCGGCGCGCGTACGCAGCGACGCAAGATCGGAACCCGAACCCGGCTCCGAATACCCCTGACACCACCAGTCGGTGCCATCGAGAATACGCGGCAAGTAGTGGCGCTTTTGCGCTTCACTGCCGTACTTCATCAGCACGGGCGCGACCATCGATACGCCGAACGGCAGCACTGTCGGCGCACCGAGACGCGCACACTCCTCGTCCCAGATATGACGCTGCGTCGCGTTCCAGTTCGGGCCGCCGTACTGCTCAGGCCACGCAGGCGCTGACCAGCCGCGCTTGCCGAGCAGCTTGTGCCAGCTCGCGAAATCGTCGCGGTTCAGACGCTTGTGATTGAGGACTTTGTCGCGCAGCTCGTGAGGCAGATTCGCTTCGAGCCAGGCGCGGATGTCGGCGCGGAACGCGTCGTCAGCGGGGGAATAATTCAGATCCATGCGCAGTGCTCCTGGCCGCGGCCTTGCGCCGCCAGGAGCACTGCAAGCGATGGCTATTGCAGCGGCTCTTTCAGTGCGGCGGGCACAGGCAACGGCATCACATCGATGCCTTCTTCGACAAGGGCGCGTGCATCTTCCGGCGTCGTGACGCCACGGATGCTGCGAGCGGGCGCTTCGTTGTAGTGAATGCGCCGCGCTTCCTCGGCGAAGCGGTCGCCCACGTTCTCGGTCTTTTCCAGTACCTCGCGCAGTGCGCGCATCACTTGCGCCTGCAACTCGCCAACGTCCGCCGCCTTCTCCTTCGACGCGCTCGTCGCGCCCGACAGATTCAGGCGCGGCGCCGATGGCAACCGGCTCACTTCCGTCGCGCCGCAAACCGGACATGCGACCAGCTTGCGGGACAACTGCGATTCGAATTCATCGGCGGAGGCAAACCAGCCTTCAAACCGGTGATCGTGCGGACACTGTAGATCGAGGACCTTCATGTGGAATCAGGGCTTGCGTATGAGTGTAGCGCAAAATGGAAATTTGTGAACGGTCGTTCGTAAAAATCATTCTGCTTTTTTGCTGGCCAGGCCAGCATGGCAACGAACGGCAACCAGCCATTCTAGCGCGTTGCCGCAGGACGCGCCGACGCTCGATTTACGGCCCGCCGGGCAACGTTCGCAATAAAAAACGGCAGCGCGAAGCTGCCGTTTCTGGTGAGACGCAAGGCTTTGACCGCGTCAGCCCGCTTCGGGCGCATTCTCCGGCCACGCACCCGACAGCAGCTTCTCGAGCCAGAACGTACCGATGATCGTCTTCACATCGCTCAACTGCCCCGTGCGCACCCACTCCGATACGTCCGACAGCTTCGCGATAAACGTCTCGAGAAACTCGCCATCGTCGAGCTTGCGCTCACCTGCCGTCAGACCGCGCGCGACGTAGATGTCGATGAATTCCGTCGAATACGAAATGATCGGATGCACGCGCGTCAGGTAGATGTACTCGCGCGCCGTGTATCCCGTTTCTTCGAGCAGCTCGCGCTTCGCGCAATCGAGCGGATCTTCGTTCGGATCGAGCTTGCCAGCCGGATATTCATACATCACCTTGCCCATCGCGTAACGGTACTGGCTTTCCATCAGCACGCGGCCGTCGTCGAACAGGGGAATCACCATCACCGCGCCGGGATGCTGCACATATTCGCGCGTGGCCTGCTTGCCGTCGGGCAGACGCACGGTGTCGAACTTGACCGTCATGAACGGCCCTTGATAGGCGACTTCGCTCGTGATGCAGGTTTCTTTCAGCGCAGCGTCGTGATCGGGCAGGTCTGCCATGTGCGGCCTCTTTGCAGCAGGAAGCGCGACGGCCGGAACCGTCAGCGCCGTTTGACGAGATATTGGAACGTGAAGCCCGGGAAGGCGAACACGATGAACAGGCTGAAGGTGATCGCGTAGAACTGCCAGCCCTGCTCGAAGCGGTTGCCGGCGCGTGCTTCAAGCATGAAGCCGAGCGCACCGACAATGAAATACAGCACGATCAGTTCGCCGATCCTGATCCACGCGCTCTTCTTCGTGCCCTTGAGCGGCATGAATCCGAACACACGTTGATTCAGGAACGGCAGGTTGGCGCCGACGAGCGCCAACAGCACGATAAACCACCCCGCTGCCGACATTACAGCGGGAACGGCAGCGTATGCGAAATAGCGTTCAGGCAGAGCGACATCAGCGGACCCGGCACGATACCGAGCACCACCACGGCCACGCCGTTGAGCGCCAGCAGCGCGCGCTTGCAGGAGTCGCCGGCGATCGGCGTCGTATCGACGGGATCATCGAAGTACATCAGCTTGACGATACGCAGGTAGTAGAACGCGCCGAACAGCGACGTGATCACGGCCAGCACGGCCAGCCACGTGAGACCCGCGTTCATCGTCGCTTCGAGCACGGCCAGCTTCGCGTAGAAACCGACTGCGGGCGGGATGCCGGCGAGCGAGAACATCATCACCATCATCACGAACGCGAACACCGGGCTGCGCTGGTTGAGGCCCTTGAAGTCGTCGAGCGTTTCGGCTTCGAAGTCGCGGCGTGCAAGCAGCATCACCACGCCGAACGAACCGAGCGTCGTCACCAGATAGACGATGCTGTAGAACATCGCCGAGCCGTAGGCGCTCGCCGCCGAACCCGTCTTGCCGTCCCCCACGCCGGCCAGCATGCCGAGCAGCACGAAGCCCATATTCGAGATGGCCGAGTAGGCGAGCATCCGCTTGACGTTGCGCTGGACGATACCCGTGATATTGCCGACGATCAGCGACAGCGCCGCCAGAATGACCAGCATCTCCTGCCAGTCCACTGCCAGCGGCAGCAGGCCCATCACCAGGAAGCGCCGGCCCCACGCGAACGCGGCAACCTTCGGACCACCACCAACGATCAGCGACATCGCCGTCGGCGCGCCCTGATACACGTCGGGCACCCACATGTGGAACGGCACGGCGCCCATCTTGAACGCGATACCCGCAACGATAAAGATCACGCCGAACAGCAGCACGACATCGTTGATATGGCCCGATGCCACCGCTTTCAGCACTTCGTTCAGTTCGAGCGAACCCGTCGCGCCGTAGAGCATCGAGATGCCGTACAGCAGGAAGCCCGATGCCAGCGCGCCCAGCACGTAGTACTTCATCGCGGCTTCGTTCGACGGCGCGTTTTCGCGGCGCAGCGCAATCACGGCGTACAGCGACAGCGACATCAGTTCCAGACCGAGATACAGCGTCAGGAAGTTGTTGCCCGAGATCATCACCAGCTGGCCGAGCAGCGAGAACATGCCGAGCAGGAAGAAGTTGCCTTCGAACAGCCCGCGGTCTTCCAGATACTTGCGCGAGTAGACGATCGACACCGCGTAACCCAGCGACACCACCGCCTTCATCACGTTGGCGAACGGATCCACCACGTACATGCGCGAGAAGTAGTATTGCGGCCCGGCGCCCGGCGCGAAAGCGTCGATGAGGTACCAGACGCCGGCCACCACCGTCGAGATCAGCGCGATGAAATACGTCGTGCGGCGGCTCTCGGGTCCGGCAAACGTGTCGTTGAGCCACGCAACGACGATAGCGGCCATCACTAGCGCGTCGGGCAACAAGGCGGTCATAGGTGCGTTTTGCATGATCTTTAAATTCCTACGCTTCGCATTACTGCGACAGCGGCAGCTTCGACTGCGCAACGTGGGACAGGAGGTTTTCCACCGACACGTGCATTACTTCGGTAAAGGGCTTCGGATACAGCCCCATGTACAGCGTCAACAGCGCGAGCACGGCCAGCATGAAGAACTCGCGACGGTTGATGTCGACGAGGCTCTTCACATGGTCGTTCACGACCGCGCCGAAGTACACGCGCTTGTACATCCACAACGTATAGGCCGCGCCGAGAATCAGCGTGACGGCCGCACCGAACGCAATCCAGAAGTTGTACTGGACAGCGGCCAGAATCACCATGAACTCGCCGACGAAACCGGACGTGCCCGGCAGGCCGCAGTTCGCCATCGAGAACAGCATCACGAGCGCCGCGAACTTCGGCATCGTGTTGACGACGCCGCCGTAATCGGCGATCTGACGCGAGTGCATACGGTCATACAGCACACCGATGCAAAGGAACATCGCGCCCGACACGAAACCGTGCGAGATCATCTGCACGATCGCGCCTTCGGTGCCCAGCTGGTTGAAGATGAAGAAGCCGAGCGTCACGAAACCCATGTGCGCGATCGACGAATACGCGACCAGCTTCTTCATGTCCGCCTGCACCATCGCGACGAGACCGATGTAGACCACCGCGATCAGCGACAGCGTGATCACGACGGGCGCGAGGAAATGGCTCGCATCCGGCGCGATAGGCAGCGAGAAACGCAGAAAGCCATATGCACCGAGCTTCAGCATGATCGCAGCCAGCACCACCGAGCCGCCCGTCGGCGCTTCCACGTGCGCGTCCGGCAGCCACGTGTGGACCGGCCACATCGGCACCTTGACGGCGAACGCGAGAAAGAACGCGATGAACAGCAACACCTGCGGCGTCATCGACAGCTTGGCGGCGTGCCATGCAGCGAGATCGAACGTGCCCGTCTGCGTGTACAGATACAGCAGGCCGATCAGCATCAGCAGCGAGCCCATCAGCGTGTAGAGGAAGAACTTGAACGCCGCATACACGCGGTTCGGCCCGCCCCATACGCCGATGATGATGTACATCGGAATCAGCGTTGCTTCAAAAAACACATAGAACAACATGCCGTCGGCCGACGAGAACACGCCGACCATAATGCCCGACAGGATGAGGAACGCCGCCAGATACTGCGCAACGTTCTTCGTGATTACTTCCCATGCGGCGATCACGACGATCACCGTAATAAGCGCCGTCAACACGACGAACCACATCGAAATACCGTCGATACCGAGGTGGTACGTGATGTTGAAGCGCTCGATCCAGTTAGCCTTTTCTTCGAACTGCAATGCTGCCGTACTCGTGTCGAAATCCGTCATCAGCGGAATCGTCACGATGAAACTCAACACCGACCCGATCAGCGCGACCCACCGCGCCGGACCAGGATTGCGATCTGAACCGATGGCCAGAACCACCAGGCCGAAAACGATCGGCAGCCAGATCGCGATACTCAGAATCGGAAACGTCGTGTGCATGAGATGTCTCTCCAGCCTGTTTTTTTATTTGCCGCCGAGCGTTACAAACAAGGTCAGGAGCCCCAGCATGCCGATGATCATGGCGAATGCGTAGTGGTAGATGTAACCCGATTGCAGGAAACGGATCACGCTCGCAAACCAGCCAACGAAGCGTGCGCTTCCATTGACGATACCGTCGATGACCACGACGTCGCCTTCCTTCCACAGGCCACGGCCGATGGCCACGGCGCCGCGCGCGAAGACGATTTCGTTGATCTTGTCCATGTAGTACTTGTTATCCAGCAGCGTGTAGATCGGGCCGAAACCACGCTTGATGACGGCCGGGAGATCCGGACGCTTCAGGTACAGGAACCACGACACCACGACGCCAGCCAGCGCCAGCCACACAGGCAGACCCGAGTTAGCGTGCAGACCCATCGCGGCCCAGCCCTGGAAGTCTTCGGCCATCTCGTGCAGCGCCGGATGGTATTCGCCGATGAAGATCACCTTGTCGAACGCCACGCCGTGCTGGAAGAAATCACCGTACAGCATCGGGCCGATCGCGATCGCGCCGATCACGATCGACGGAATGGCGAGCAGCACCAGCGGCACCCACACCACCCACGGCGTCTCATGCGGCTCGTGAGCGTGGCCGTGATCATCATGACCGTGGCCATGGCCGTGGTCGTCATGTGCGTGCGCAGCCGCTTCGATGCCCATCGGCGATTCCGGATGCTTCGGACCGCGGAAGCGCTCTTCGCCGTGGAACACCATGAAGTACATGCGGAACGAGTACAGCGCCGGGACGAACACGCTCGCCACCACCGCGAAGTACGCGAAGCCCGAACCCGGCAGATGCGACAGCTTCACCGCGTCGATGATCGAGTCTTTCGAGTAGAAGCCCGAGAAGAACGGCGTGCCGATCAGCGCCAGCGAACCCACCAGCGACGTGATCCACGTGATGGGCATGTACTTGCGCAGGCCGCCCATGTTGCGCATGTCCTGATCGTGGTGCATGCCGATGATCACCGAACCCGCGCCGAGGAACAGCAGCGCCTTGAAGAACGCGTGCGTCATCAGGTGGAACACGGCTACCGGGTATGCCGACACGCCGAGCGCGACCGTCATGTAGCCAAGCTGCGACAGCGTCGAGTAAGCGACAACACGCTTGATGTCGTTCTGCACGATGCCGAGGAAACCCATGAACAGCGCCGTGATCGCGCCGATCACCGTGATGAACGACAGCGCCGAGTCCGACAGTTCGAACAGCGGCGACATACGCGTCACCATGAAGATACCGGCCGTCACCATGGTTGCCGCGTGGATCAGTGCGGAAATCGGCGTCGGGCCTTCCATCGAATCAGGCAGCCACACGTGCAGCGGGAACTGCGCCGACTTACCCATCGCGCCGATGAAGAGGCAAATACATGCGACCGTCAGCAGACCCCAGTCGGTGCCCGGGAAGCTCAGCGCGGCCAGTTCGTGGCGCTTCGCGAACACGTCGCCGTAGTTCATCGAGCCGCCGTACGCGAGGATCAGGCCGATGCCGAGGATGAAGCCGAAGTCGCCCACGCGATTGACGATGAACGCCTTCATGTTCGCGTAGATCGCGCTTTCACGCTTGAAGTAGAAGCCGATCAGCAGGTACGAGACGAGGCCCACCGCTTCCCAGCCGAAGAACAGCTGCAGGAAGTTGTTGCTCATCACGAGCATCAGCATCGAGAACGTGAACAGCGAGATGTACGAGAAGAAACGCTGGTAACCCGTTTCTTCGTCGGCCATATAGCCGATCGTGTAGACGTGCACCATCAGCGACACGAAGGTCACCACGCACATCATCATCGCCGTGAGCGTATCGACGAGGAAGCCCACTTCGAACTTCACCTTGCCGACCGTCATCCATTCGTACACGGTCGCGTTGAAGCTCGCGCCGTTGAGCACGTCGAGGAAGACGATGCACGAAAGCACGAAGGAAATCGCGACGCCGAGGATCGTGACCGTATGGGCGCCCTTGCGCCCTACCGTGTTGCCGAACAGCCCCGCAATCAGCGAGCCGGCCAGCGGTGCGAGTGCTACCGCCAGCAGCAGGTTTTCATTGAGTGTGGTTGACATATACGCCTGTGCCTGAAATTAACCTTTGAGCTGATCGAGATCCTCGACATTGATCGTGTCGAGGCTACGGAACAGGGTCACCAGAATTGCAAGACCGATCGCCGCTTCTGCTGCCGCAACAGTCAGCACGAAGAAGACGAAGATCTGGCCATGCACATCGCCGAGATAATGCGAGAACGCGACGAAGTTCGTGTTGACCGCCAGCAGCATCAGTTCAATTGCCATCAGGATAATGATGACGTTGCGACGGTTCAGGAAAATGCCAACGATGCTGATCGCGAAAAGGATCGCGCCAAGCACGAGGTAATGGGCAAGAGTCAACATGATTTTTTCCTCCTCACGTCAGCTGTTCTTGCCGGCGCCCGTGTCGCCAGCAACGGTTTCAGGTTCAGCCGGACGTTCCTTCTCTGCGGCCATCTTGACCACGCGCACGCGGTCTTGTGCACGCACCTTGACCTGATCCGACACGCGCTGGCGCTTGCTGTCCTTGCCTTGACGCACGGTCAGCGCAATCGCCGCGATGATCGCGACGAGCAGCACGAGGCCCGCCACTTCGAATGCGAAGATGTAGTCGGTGTAAATGATCTTGCCGATCAGGCGCGTGTTCGACCAGTCGGCTGCGCCTGCAACGGCGGCCGTCGTGTCGCGCACGGGTTGAACCGTCGCGCCGTAGCCGTGCCACAGGATCAGTGCCGTCTCGATCACGATGATCGCGCCGACGACCGTGGCCATCGGCACGAAGCGCTTGAAGTCACGGTGCAGCACGTCGAGATTGATGTCCAGCATCATCACGACGAACAGGAACAGCACCATCACCGCGCCGACGTACACCAGCACCAGCAGGATCGCGAGGAACTCTGCCTGCAGCAGCATCCAGATCGCGGCCGCGTTGAAGAACGCGAGCACGAGGAACAACGCGGCCGACACCGGGTTGCGCGAAGTGATCACCTTCAGCCCTGACACCGTCAGGAGTAGCGCGAAGATGTAGAACAGTACGGTCGTGAAGTCCATGATTACCGATTCATCGTTAGGCCATCGTCAGGCTTGGTGCTTTGGCGCGCGTCGCCTGCAGCATTGTGTTGCTTTGCTCGACGCAGCGCCAGAGCGGTCTGGCAGCGTCGCACGTTTCTTATGCCTGGCAGATACGTGCGACTTCGAACTACAGGGTCAACCTGTCAACGATAGGGTGCGTCCGCTGCCTTGTTGGCGGCGATCTCCGCTTCGTAGCGGTCGCCGACTGCCAGCAGCATGTCCTTCGTGAAGTACAGGTCGCCGCGCTTCTCGCCGTGATACTCGAGGATGTGCGTTTCGACGATCGAATCGACCGGGCAGCTCTCTTCGCAGAAACCGCAGAAGATGCACTTGGTCAGATCGATGTCGTAGCGCGTCGTACGGCGCGTGTTGTCCGCGCGCGTTTCCGATTCGATCGTGATGGCGAGCGCCGGGCACACCGCTTCGCACAGCTTGCACGCGATACAGCGTTCTTCACCGTTCTCGTAGCGGCGCAGTGCATGCAGGCCACGGAAGCGCGGGGAAATCGGCGTCTTCTCTTCCGGGAACTGCACGGTGATCTTGCGCTGGAACGTATAGCGTCCCGTCAGCGCCAAACCCTTGAGCAGTTCGGTCAGAAAGAAGGTCTTGAAGAAGTTTTGGATTGCGGTCATGGTTCGTCCGCCCCTTAATTCCAGATATTCAACGGCGACATGATCCACAGGCCGACCACGATCACCCAGATCACGGTCACCGGCAGGAAGATCTTCCAGCCCAGACGCATGATCTGGTCATAGCGGTAACGCGGGAACGTCGCACGCACCCAGATGAAAACCGACAGCAGGAAGAAGACCTTCAGGACCAGCCAGAAGATGCCCGGGATGAACGACAGGAACTCGAACGGAGCACTCCAGCCGCCCAGGAACAGGATCGATGCCAGCGCCGAGATCACGATCATGTTGATGTACTCGGCGAGGAAGAACAGCGCGAGCGCCATACCCGAGTAATCGATCATGTGACCTGCGACGATTTCCGACTCACCTTCCACCACGTCGAACGGGTGACGGTTGGTTTCGGCGATGCCCGACACGAAGTAGACGACGAACGCCGGCAGCAGCGGCAGCCAGTTCCACGACAGGAACGTGATGCCGTGGCTCGCGAAGATGCCGCGCATCTGCGAGCCGACGATGTCCGACAGGTTCATCGTGCCTGCCGTCATCATCACGACCACGAGTGCGAAGCCCATCGACACTTCGTACGACACCATCTGTGCCGCGGCGCGCATCGCGCCAAGGAACGCGTACTTCGAGTTCGACGCCCAGCCGGCCAGAATCACGCCGTACACACCGACCGACGAGATCGAGATTGCATACAACAGGCCCGCGTTGATGTCGCCGAGCACAGCGCCTGCCTGGAACGGAATCACCGCCCAGACCGCGAACGCGGGGACCACCACCATCACGGGCGCGATCAGATACACCCAACGGCTTGCCTGCGACGGCTGGATGACTTCCTTCAGCAGCAGTTTCAAGACGTCGGCGATAGGCTGCAGCAGACCGGCGGGACCGACGCGGTTCGGGCCGAGACGGACGTGCATCCAGCCGATCAGCTTACGTTCCCACAGGATCAGGTACGCCACGCACAGCAGGATCGCGACGGCCACCACCAGGATGCGCACCAGCGCCCACACCGTGGGCCATGCCACACCGAGAAGTTCGCTGCCGCCTGCGTTGATCGATTCGAACAAGGTCATTTACGCCTTCTCCACCACCAGTTCACCGAACAGGCTGCCCAGCGCTGCACCGGCAGACGTAGCTGCCGACACGCGGACGACCGTCTCCGCAAGATTCGCATCACGCACGGCCGGAATCTGCACCGAGCGATCGCCCTGACGAACGCGCACGGCGTCGCCTTCTTTCAAACCCAGCTTGTCGAACAGCGCGGCGGGCAGGCCTACCGAGTTGGCAGCACGCGCAGCGGCCGTCAGATGCAGCGACTCCGCACGACGCACCAGTTGGTCGGCGTGGTAGATCGGTACGTCGGCGATACGCTCGAACGTGCCTTCCGCCGCCTGCGCGCCATTGCCGCGAGCGATGCTGGCCGACGTCTTGTTCGACAGACGCGGCGTGAGGTCGCCGTCGCCGAGTGCAGCAACACGCACCTGCTCCGCCGTATCGTAGTCGAAGCCCGACGCGCCGAGCAGGTTGCCCAGCACGCGCAGCACCTTCCATGCGGGACGCGTATCGCCAAGCGGACGCACCACGCCGTTGAACATCTGCACCGTGCCTTCCGCGTTGACGAACGTGCCGGCCGTTTCCGTGTACGGGGCGATCGGCAGTATGACGTCCGCGTATTCGGCGCCCGTCTGGAACGGCGACATCACCACAACCATTTCCGCCTGCTTCAGCGCAGCGAGCGCCTGAGCCGGATTGGCCGTATCGAATTCAGGCTCGAGGTTCAGCAGCACGTAGCCCTTGCGCGGCTGCTCGAATGCTTCACGCGCGTTCAGACCGCCCTCGCCCGGCAATGCGCCGACGAGATGTGCGCCAACCGTATTCGCTGCTTCCGTCAGGAAGCCGAGCGATGCGCCCGTCGCGTCAGCGATCCATTGCGCCGCTGCGTGAATCGCTGCGAATTGCGGGTGCTGGACTGCGCCGTTGCCGAGCAGCACGACGCGCGTTTCGCCTGCGCCGAGTGCCTTGGCCGTCTGCTTCGCTGCATCCGATGCCGTTGCGCCCGCGAAGGCTTCCGGCAGCGCCACGCCCTTCGCTTCCGACACGGCGGCAGCGATACCCGCCAGCTCGTTCAGCCATGCCGACGGCGCAGCCGCGATGCGCGCTGCTTGCGGGATCAGCGCGTCGTCGCGCGTGGCCTGCAGCAGCGTGATCTGTGCACCACCCTTCGCGGCCTGGCGCAGACGCGCAGCAAACAGCGGATGGTCGCGGCGCAGCGACGAACCGATCACCAGCGCGCTGTCGAGCATCGACAGGTTGGCGATCGAGGTGCCGAGCCACGGCGTGCCGTTCGCGGCTGCCGTGAAGTCCGTCTGACGCAGACGGAAATCGACGTTCGGCGTGCCGACGGCTTGTGCCAGTTGTTTGAGCAGGAACAGTTCTTCGACCGTGCTATGCGCGCTGCCGAGTGCCGCAATCGCGTTCGCGCCGTGGTCAGCCGAGATGCCCTTCAGACCCTTGACGACATATTCGAGCGCCGTCTGCCAGTCCGTTTCCATCCACTGGCCGTTCTGCTTGAGCATCGGGCGCGTCAGACGGTCGGGGCTGTTCAGGCCTTCGTACGAGAAGCGGTCCTTGTCCGAAATCCAGCATTCGTTGATGGATTCGTTTTCGAACGGCAGAACACGCATCACGCGGTTGTTCTTCACTTGCACCACGAGGTTCGCGCCGACGGAATCGTGCGGGCTCACCGACTTGCGGCGCGACAGTTCCCACGTACGGGCGCTGTAACGGAACGGCTTGCTGGTCAGCGCGCCGACCGGGCACAGGTCGATCATGTTGCCCGACAGTTCCGAGTCGACCGTCTTGCCGACGAACGACGTGATTTCCGAATGCTCGCCGCGGCCCAGCATGCCGAGTTCCATCACGCCGGCGACTTCTTCACCGAAGCGGACACACCGCGTGCAGTGAATGCAGCGCGACATTTCTTCCATCGAGATCAGCGGGCCGACGTTCTTGTGGAACCCCACGCGCTTCTCTTCGGTATAACGCGACGACGACTTGCCGTAACCGACGGCCAGATCCTGCAACTGACATTCGCCGCCCTGGTCGCAGATCGGACAATCGAGCGGGTGGTTGATCAGCAGGAATTCCATCACCGATTGCTGGCCCTTCACCGCTTTTTCCGACTTCGTGCGCACGATCATGCCCGCCGACACCGGCGTCGCGCATGCAGGCACAGCCTTCGGCATCTTCTCGACATCGACGAGACACATCCGGCAGTTGGCCGCAATCGACAGCTTCTTGTGATAGCAGAAGTGAGGAATGTAGGTGTCGACCTTGTGCGCAGCCTGAATGATCATGCTGCCTTCGGCCACTTCTACTTTATTGCCGTCTATTTCAAGTTCAACCATGATGGTCAATCTTCCTTAACCTGTTACCGCTCAATCGTTCGCCCGCTCGCCGCTGCGCTATGCGCTTGGCGGCGGCGCCCGCGTTTGATTCCCGCTTTATGCAGCGACCGTTTCCGGGGCCGCCGCCGCGCCGGCATGACCGCCGACGACGCAACGCTTGTTGGCGACGTGATATTCGAATTCGTCCCAGTAGTGCTTGAGCATGCCGCGCACGGGCATCGCTGCTGCATCGCCGAGCGCGCAGATCGTGCGGCCCATGATGTTCTCGGCGACCGAGTTCAGCAGATCCAGATCTTCCTTGCGGCCCTGGCCATGCTCAATACGATGCACCACGCGATACAGCCAGCCCGTCCCTTCACGGCACGGCGTGCACTGACCGCACGACTCTTCGTAATAGAAGTACGACAGACGCAGCAGCGAGCGCACCATGCAGCGTGTCTCGTCCATCACGATCACGGCGCCCGAGCCGAGCATCGAGCCCTGCTTGGCGATCGAGTCGTAGTCCATGTCGGTCTGCATCATCATCTCGCCCGGAATAACCGGTGCCGACGAACCACCCGGAATCACCGCCTTGATCTTCTTGCCGCCGCGCATGCCGCCTGCGAGATCGAGCAGCGTCGAGAACGGCGTGCCGAGCGGAATCTCATAGTTGCCCGGACGCTCGACGTCACCCGACACCGAGAAGATCTTCGTGCCACCGTTGTTCGGCTTACCCATTTCGAGGTAATTCTGTGGGCCGACGGCCAGCAGGAACGGCACGGCCGCGAACGTTTCCGTGTTGTTGATCGTGGTCGGCTTGCCGTACACGCCGAAGCTCGCCGGGAAAGGCGGCTTGAAGCGCGGCTGGCCCTTCTTGCCTTCCAGCGATTCGAGCAGCGCGGTTTCCTCGCCGCAGATGTACGCGCCATAACCATGGTGCGCGTGCAGCTGGAACGAGAAGCCCGAACCCATGATGTTGTCGCCGAGGAAGCCCGCCGCGCGTGCTTCGTCCAGCGCCGCTTCGAAGCGTCGATAGACCTCGAAGATTTCACCGTGGATGTAGTTGTAGCCGACCGTGATGTTCATCGCGTACGCGCCGATGATCATGCCTTCGATCAGCGCATGCGGATTCCAGCGCAGGATGTCGCGGTCTTTGAATGTGCCCGGTTCGCCTTCGTCCGAATTGCAGACGAGGTACTTTTGCCCCGGGAACTGACGCGGCATGAAGCTCCACTTGAGGCCGGTCGGGAAGCCCGCACCGCCACGGCCACGCAGACCCGATGCCTTCACGTCGGCGATCTCCTGCTCGGGCGGAATCTTTTCTTCGAGAATACGGCGCAGCTGTTTGTAGCCGCCGCGCTCGACGTAGTCCTGAAGATGCCAGTTGTCGCCGTTCAGACCGGCGAGAATCAGCGGCTTGATGTGACGATCGTGTAGGGACGTCATTTCGAAAGTTCCTCGAGGAGCTGGTCGATCTTCTCGCGGCTCATGAAGCTGCACATACGATGGTTGTTCACGAGCATCACGGGCGCATCACCGCACGAACCCATGCATTCGCCCTCTTTCAGGGTGAATTTGCCGTCCGCAGTGGTTTCGCCGAAGTCGATACCGAGCTTCTGCTTCAGATAGTCGGCGGCGCTGTCCGAACCGCCATCGGGGCCGAGCTGGCACGGCAGGTTCGTACAGAGCGTGATCTTGTATTTGCCGACCGGCTTGAGCTCGTACATCGTGTAGAAGGTCGCGCCCTCCTGCACGGCGACAGCCGGCATACCGAGATAGTCGGCGACGACCTGCATGAGCTCGGGCGACAGCCCGCCAAGTTCTTCCTGACCGACCGCCAACGCCGACATCACGGCGGACTGTTTCTGATCGGCGGGATACTTTGCGATCGCGCGATCGATTTCTTTCTGGCCTTCAGCTGAGATCATTTTCAGACACGACTCTTTCAATTCCTACCGAACGAAAACCCGTCGCGCACTGCGTATTGCGGCATGTTGCGACAGACCCGGCGTTCCTTTGCTTGACGTGCGCTCCGCTTCTATTGCTTTATCGGCTGCGAGAGCGCGCGCCTTGATGAAAACCGCTTACGACGACCGCGCTAGCGATCGACTTCACCGAACACGATGTCCTGCGTGCCGATGATCGTCACGGCGTCGGCGATCATGTGCCCGCGCGCCATTTCGTCGAGCGCGGACAGATGCGCATAGCCCGGCGCGCGAATCTTGAGGCGGTACGGCTTGTTCGCGCCGTCCGACACCAGATAGATGCCGAACTCGCCCTTCGGATGCTCGACGGCTGCGTACGCTTCGCCTTCTGGCACGTGGAAGCCTTCCGTGAAGAGCTTGAAGTGGTGAATCAGCTCTTCCATGTTCGACTTCATGCCCACGCGCGACGGCGGCGCAACCTTGTGATTGTCCGTCATCACAGGGCCAGGATTCTTGCGCAACCAGTCAATGCACTGTTTCGCGATGCGCGTGGATTGACGCATTTCTTCGACACGCACCAGATAGCGGTCATAGCAATCGCCATTCACGCCAACGGGGATGTCGAAGTCCATCTGGTCATACACTTCGTACGGCTGCTTCTTGCGCAGATCCCACTCGATACCCGAGCCGCGCAGCATTGCGCCCGTCATGCCGAGCTGCAGCGCGCGCTCCGGACTCACCACGCCGATGCCGACCAGACGCTGCTTCCAGATGCGGTTGTCGGTGAGCAGCGTTTCGTACTCGTCGACGCACTTCGGGAAACGGTTGAAGAAGTCTTCGATGAAGTCGAGCAGCGAACCCTGACGCGTCTCGTTCATCTTCGACAGGGCCTTCGCGTTGCGGATCTTCGACGCCTTGTATTGCGGCATCGCATCCGGCAGATCGCGATAGACGCCGCCCGGACGGTAGTACGCTGCGTGCATCCGTGCGCCGGACACCGCTTCGTACACGTCCATCAGGTCTTCACGTTCGCGGAACGCGTACAGGAACACGGCCATCGCGCCAACGTCCAGCGCGTGTGCGCCGATCCACATCAGGTGGTTCAGCACGCGCGTGACTTCGTCGAACAGCACGCGGATGTACTTCGCGCGGATCGGCACATCGATGCCGAGCAGCTTTTCGATCGCCATCACGTAGCCGTGCTCGTTGACCATCATCGACACGTAGTCGAGACGGTCCATGTACGGCACGGATTGAATGAAGGTTTTGCTTTCCGCGAGCTTTTCCGTCGCGCGGTGCAGGAGGCCGATGTGCGGATCGGCGCGCTGGATCACTTCGCCGTCGAGTTCGAGCACGAGGCGCAGCACGCCGTGCGCTGCCGGGTGCTGCGGGCCGAAGTTGAGCGTGTAGTTCTTGATCTCTGCCATGGCGTTCTCTTAGTGTTTCAGGCCGCCATAGCGATCCTCGCGGATCACGCGCGGCGTGATTTCCCGCGGCTCGATCGTCACCGGCTGATAGACGACGCGCTTCTCTTCCGGGTCGTAACGCATCTCGACATAACCGGAGACAGGGAAATCCTTGCGGAACGGATGACCAATGAAACCGTAATCGGTCAGGATACGGCGCAGGTCCGGGTGACCTTCGAAGACGATGCCGAACAGGTCGAACGCTTCGCGCTCGTACCAGTTGGCCGAACTCCAGATATCGACGACGGAGGGAACCAGCGGCACATCGTCGTCCGGTGCGAACACGCGCACGCGCAGGCGCCAGTTGTTCGTCACGGACAGCAGATGCAGGACGGCGGCAAAACGCGGACCTTCGTAAGCGCCTTCACCGTAGGTCTGGTAGTCGACGCCGCACAGGTCGATCAGCTGCTCGAAGCGCAGCGTCAAATCGTCGCGCAGACGCGTGACCACTTCGAGGTAATCTTCCGCCTTCACGACGATAGTCAGCTCACCGATCGATTCGGTGATGCTCGTCAGGCGGCCGCCAAAGGCCGCCTCGAGGTTCGCTTTGAGGGTCTCGAGTTTGCTTGCCATATTGTGGGAAGGCTTGTGTCTTATTGACGGGCGATGGTGTTGGTGCGGCGGATCTTCGCCTGCAGCTGGATCACGCCGTAGACCAGCGCTTCAGCCGTGGGCGGACAGCCCGGCACGTACACATCGACAGGCACGATCCGGTCACAGCCACGCACCACCGAATACGAGTAGTGATAGTAGCCGCCGCCGTTCGCACACGAACCCATCGAGATCACCCAACGCGGCTCGGCCATCTGGTCGTAGACCTTGCGCAGCGCAGGTGCCATCTTGTTGCACAGCGTGCCGGCGACGATCATCACGTCCGACTGACGCGGACTGGGACGGAACACCACGCCGAAACGGTCGAGGTCATAACGGGCGGCGCCCGCATGCATCATCTCGACCGCACAACACGCGAGACCGAACGTCATCGGCCACAGCGAGCCGGTACGCGTCCAGTTGATCAGCTTGTCGGCCGTAGTGGTGACAAACCCTTCCTTCAAGACCCCTTCGATACTCATTTGTTTTCCACTCCAGACAGGCAGCGAGCCATCGCCACCTATACACACTGGCGATTAACCCGTTATTCCCAGTCAAGACCACCTTTCTTCCAGATATAGGCGAAGCCCAACAGGAATTCGAGCAGAAAAATCATCATCGAAATGAAACCCGGCCAGCCGATGTCGCGCAGAGCAACGCCCCACGGAAACAGGAATGCCGTTTCAAGATCGAAAATGATAAAGAGGATGGCGACCAGGTAGTAGCGCACGTCGAACTTCATGCGCGCATCTTCGAATGCTTCGAAGCCGCACTCGTACGGTGCGTTTTTTTCGGTGTCCGGTCGATTCGGACCGAGGATCTTGCCAATACTGACCAGTGCTACGCCTAAACCGGTGCCTACGACGAGGAACATCAGTACGGGGAAATAGGCTGCGAGGTTCAAAGCTATCCTCAATCGGTTGGTTCTGAGTGACGTCAGGAGACGTTGACTGCTTCGAACAACCCCTGACGCGAAACACTTCGGGATGCTTGATGTTGAAAGCCCACAGCAAACACTACCCCAGAAGTGAAAATGCCAGCCGAAGCTGAAGCAAGCGGCTGGCATTCGATAACATTGGTGCCGACGGCGAGACTCGAACTCGCACAGCTTTCGCCACTACCCCCTCAAGATAGCGTGTCTACCAATTTCACCACGTCGGCACTGTCTGCAATCCGGGAAATCAACTTGTAAAACCCGCGAATCGCTTCAAGACTTGAATTGTAACCCGGCTAAACAGTTTGTTCAACGCACAAACGTGTTTTCCCCGAAAATTTATTTCGGCACGTCCTGACCTGGCGCAGAAGCTGCAGGTGCAGCGACAGCAGCCGATGCATTAGCCGGTGCCGACGTGGCAGGCGCGGCCGATGCAGCAACAGGAGCAGTCACGGGCGCACTACCCAGCACGCCTGCCGAAGGCTTCGAGTGATACGAACCGAGGTAAGTCAACGCCAACGTGGTCACGAAGAACACTGCTGCCAGTATCGCAGTGGTACGTGACAGAAAATTAGCAGAACCTGTCGCGCCGAAGAGACTGCCCGATGCGCCGCTACCGAAAGCAGCACCCATGTCAGCACCCTTGCCATGCTGCAGCAGCACAAGGCCAATGACGCCAAGCGCCGACAGCAACTGCACGACAATGATCAACGTTTTCAAATACAGCATCACACTCACCTGAGTCTTTATTTAACCGCACAGCACGACATGCTGCACGCAATGGGTCATCCTCGCCCGGGCACTCTGCGTCGCGATCAGCGTGCGGCCGTTGCCGCGACAGCTGCCGTGCAGATTGCCAGGAAATCCTTGTCCTTCAACGACGCGCCGCCGATCAGGCCGCCATCGATATCCGGCTGGCTGAACAGATCTTCCGCGTTCTCCGGCTTCACGCTGCCGCCGTACAGCACCAGCACGTCGACAACATCGCCACCCTTCGCCGCGAGACGCGAGCGCAGGAACGCGTGAACATCCTGCGCCTGCTGCGCCGTCGCGCTCTTGCCGGTACCGATGGCCCACACGGGTTCATAAGCAACAACGAGGCGAGCCGCCTCTTCCACCGACAACTTCTCGAGCACCGCATCGAGCTGCGCACCGACGACGTGCTCCGTCTTGCCGCCCTCGCGCTCTTCGAGCGTCTCACCGACGCACACGATGGGCGTCAAGCCAGCCTCGAGCGCACGCTGCGTTTTGACACCAACGGTCTCGGCGCTCTCGCGATGATACGCGCGACGTTCCGAGTGCCCGACGATCGCAAACGACGCGCCAAACTCAGCAGCCATTTCGGCCGCGACTTCGCCGGTGTAGGCGCCCTGCGTGTACGCCGAGACATCCTGCACGCCCCACGCGACACGGCCGCTTTCAAGCAGCGTCTGCGCCTGCGCCAGATACGGGCACGGCACGCACACGCCGACACGCACGTCTTCCGGAAGATCTTCCGCGCCGCTCGACACCGCCTGCAGCAGCACGCGATTGTCACCCAGCCGGCCATGCATCTTCCAGTTACCGACTACCAGTTTTGCTCGTTGTTTCGCCATCGTCTCGCTCGTTTTATCGTGGTACGGGTGATGAGCGCGTCCGCTTCGTCGGCGCCCGGTACCCGCTCCGCATGCAAAAACCATGCAGAACGCGCAAAACACGCGATTTTACTGTGTGCTGACAGACTGGGTCAAACTCAATTCAATGAGCGCTGTCAAGCACCCGCGCCCCAATTCAGCACGATCTTGCCGACGTGCGTGCTGCTTTCCATCAGTTCGTGCGCCTGTGCAGCCTCTGCGGCGGGGAATACCTTGTAGATCACAGGCTTGATCGTGCCGTCTTCGAGATGCGGCCACACACGCTCTTTCAGTTGCGCAGCGATCTTCGCCTTGAACTCGACGGGCCGCGGACGCAGCGTCGACCCCGTGATCGTGAGCCGGCGACGCAGAATGTCATTCAGGTTCACTTCCGCCTTCGCGCCGCCCAGCAACGCGATGATCGCGATACGGCCGCCATCGGCGAGTGCCTTCAGTTCGCGCGGCACATAGCTGCCCGCCACCATGTCGAGGATCACGGCGACGCCGCGATCGTTCGTCAGCGACTTGATCACTTCGACGAAATCTTCCGTCTTGTAGTTGAGCGCCCGCGCGGCGCCGAGCGCTTCGCACGCACGGCACTTCTCATCGGTGCCGGCCGTCGCGAACACGCGATAGCCGAGCGCATGCGCAATCTGGATCGCCGTCACGCCGATGCCGCTCGACCCGCCTTGCACGAGAAAAGTCTCGTTCTCGCCGCCCTCGCCTTTGCCGAGCATTGCACGGTCAAAAACATTGCTCCACACCGTGAAGAACGTCTCGGGCAGCGCAGCCGCTTCGATATCGGAGAAACCCTTCGGCACCGGCAGGCATTGCAGCAGCGGCACAGCCGCGTATTCCGCATAGCCGCCGCCCGCCATCAGCGCACAGACGCGATCGCCGATCTTCAGACCGAACGGATTGCGCTTCTCGTCGATATTTCCGCCGACGATTTCCCCCGCCACTTCCAGCCCCGGCAGATCCGACGCGCCTGGCGGCGGTGCATAACCGCCTTTGCGCTGGAACACGTCCGGGCGGTTCACGCCCGATGCCGACACCTTGATCAGCACTTCGCCCGCCTTCGGCTCCGGCATCGGCCGTTCGGCGAGTTTCAAGACTTCCGGCGCACCGAATTCGGTGATTTCGATTGCGTTCATCGTCGTCTCTCCCCAGGACTGGATTGCGCTGCAAACGGGTCGTGCACAACCCGTTCGCACTGCAATGCACCCTACATGAAAAACGGCCGGCGCGCAGTTGCGCTACCGGCCGCTCTGCCTTCACCGCATTACTGCTGCGGCGTCGGTTCCGATTGCGGTGCTTCGTTCAGCAGTGCCTTCGCCGACAGACGCACACGACCCTTCTCGTCCGTCTGGATGACCTTGACCTTCACTTGCTGGCCTTCCTTCAGGTAGTCGTTGATGTCCTTGATGCGCTCGTTGGCGATTTCGGAGATGTGCAGCAGACCATCCTTGCCCGGCAGCAGGTTGACGATCGCGCCGAAGTCCAGCAGCTTGAGAATCGTGCCTTCATACACCTGGCCGACTTCGACTTCCGCCGTGATGTTCTCGATGCGCTTCTTCGCTTCAGCCATGCCTTCGCTGCTCGTGCTAGCGATCGTGACGACGCCGTCGTCCGAAATGTCGATCGTCGTGCCCGTTTCTTCCGTCAGCGCGCGGATCACCGAACCGCCCTTGCCGATCACGTCGCGGATTTTTTCCGGATTGATCTTGATGGTGATCATGCGCGGCGCGTACGCCGACATTTCCGTGTTCACGCCTGACACTGCCGAGGTCATCTTGCCGAGGATGTGCATGCGGCCTTCCTTCGCTTGCGCGAGCGCGACCTGCATGATTTCCTTCGTGATGCCCTGGATCTTGATGTCCATCTGCAGTGCCGTCACGCCGTCAGCCGTGCCCGCCACCTTGAAGTCCATGTCGCCGAGGTGATCTTCGTCGCCGAGGATGTCGGTCAGCACGGCAAACTTGTTGCCTTCGAGAATCAGGCCCATCGCGATGCCCGCGACGTGCGCCTTCATCGGCACGCCGGCGTCCATCAGCGCGAGGCAGCCGCCGCACACCGATGCCATCGACGACGAACCGTTCGATTCCGTGATTTCCGACACGACGCGGATCGAGTAACCGAATTCTTCTGCGCTCGGCAGGCAAGCAACCAGCGCGCGCTTTGCGAGACGGCCGTGGCCAATTTCGCGGCGCTTCGGCGAACCGACGCGGCCCGTTTCGCCCGTGGCGAACGGAGGCATGTTGTAGTGGAGCATGAAGCGGTCGCGGTACTCGCCTTCGAGTGCGTCGATGATCTGCTCATCGCCCTTGGTGCCGAGCGTGGCGACAACCAGCGCCTGCGTTTCACCACGCGTGAACAGCGCCGAACCGTGCGTACGCGGCAGGACGCCCGTACGGATTTCGATCGGGCGCACCGTGCGCGTGTCGCGGCCGTCGATACGCGGCTCGCCGTTCAGGATCTGCGAACGGACGATCTTCGCTTCGATGTCGAACAGCACGTTGCCCACCGACGCCTTGTCGGCTGCTGCCGTGCCCGCTGCTGCCGCTTCTTCTTCCAGCTTGGCTTGCGTCGCTGCGTAGACTTCCTTCAGCTTGGCCGAGCGAGCCTGCTTGTCACGCGTCTGATACGCCGACAGCAGGTCGTTGCCCGCGATTTCGTTGACGCGCGAGATCAGCGCCTCGTTCTTCGGCGCTGCTTGCCAATCCCACTCGGGTTTGCCGCCTTCGCGGACCAGTTCATGGATCGCGTCGATAGCCGTTTGCATCTGCTCGTGACCGAACACGACAGCGCCCAGCATCACGTCTTCCGGCAGTTGATCGGCTTCCGATTCCACCATCAGCACTGCGCGTTCCGTACCGGCAACGACGAGATCCAGACGCGATTCCTTGATCTGCGAGCGGGTCGGGTTCAGCACGTATTCGTTGTTGATGTACGCGACGCGCGCAGCACCGACCGGGCCGTTGAACGGCAGACCCGAGATAGCCAGCGCAGCCGAGGCACCGATCAGCGCGGGGATGTCAGCCGGGACTTCCGGGTTGATCGACATCACGTGGATGACGACTTGCACTTCGTTGTAGAAGCCTTCCGGGAACAGCGGACGCAGCGGACGGTCGATCAGGCGCGAAATCAGCGTTTCGCCTTCCGACGGACGGCCTTCGCGGCGGAAGAAGCCACCGGGGATCTTGCCTGCCGAGTAGGTCTTTTCGAGGTAATCGACGGTCAGCGGGAAGAAGTCCTGGCCCGGCTTCGCCGTCTTCGCGCCGACCACAGTGGCCAGCACGACGGTGTCTTCGACGTCGACCAGCACGGCACCGCTCGCCTGGCGGGCGATTTCACCCGTTTCCATGCGAACCGTATGCTGGCCCCACTTGAACTCTTTGACGACCTTGTTAAACAGAGACATTTGTCCTCCTTGATCTTTTGGTCATGCCGCGCAACAACGCGCGGCACCGTCAGGGCCGGAACCTTTCGGGTAGAGGAGTGTTATGCCATTCCAGAGAATCACGTGAATGCAGTACTGGCACGCGAACCGCTGGAATGACACAGCGCCCTACCCTGAAGCCCGGTTTTGATTCGTTTACCCCCAGCGCAACCGGCACGCTGGACGGGGTGATACAACGGCAAACCTCACACGAAGCGCACCGTTGAAAAACAAAATGCCTGTATCAGCGGAACTGACACAGGCATCTTGCTGACAGAAAGTCCGATGCGCCGGATTACTTACGCAGACCCAGCTTCTCGATCAGAGCGCGGTAACGATCAGCGTCCTTGCCCTTCAGGTAGTCGAGCAGCTTGCGACGACGGCTCACCATGCGCAGCAGACCGCGGCGGCTGTGGTGATCCTTCGTGTGGGCCTTGAAGTGAACCGTCAGTTCGTTGATGCGCGTGGTCAGCAGAGCGACCTGAACTTCGGGGGAGCCGGTGTCGTTAGCAGCGCGTGCGAATTGCGCGACGACGTCGGATTTCTTGATTTCAGCTACGGACATGTTGATTTCCTTTGAATCGACAGGCGGTCACGGAAGAAAGGCCGTGCCGTGGGTTACACCAAAACGAGTCGCGTATTGTAGCACAGCCCTGTCATCCGGCGAACCCTGCCGTTTCGGGGCGTGCTCATGACCATCATCCGGACCGGCCTGGCAGCCAGATCCGGCGCCCGTCAGGGCCGCTTCATCTGGCAGGTGGTCGGTAGAACGGTACGCTCGGGCGGCAGCGCCAGCACGGTCCTGAAGCCGTAGCCCGAGCCTTCGTTGTCGAAATGGACGCCCGGCGTGCCCGCCCTGTCCATCTCCATCACGTAAAGGGGCTGGATCAACTGGTGATCGTCGGCACGCATCGACGATGCGTGGAAGCCGTTGTCGTATTTCATGCCTTCCAGCGCTTTGGCAACTTTGTCCGGCTGCGCGCTGCCCGCTTTGGTCATCGCCGCGGCCAGCATGTCGATCATCAGCGGCATGCGAAGCACCGGGTAATCGTCCTGCGCCGCCGGGAAGCGCTGGCGGAACGACGCATACCACGCGTCCGATGCCGCGCCGCCCGCATTCGGATGCCAGTCGGCCACGGCGATCACGCGCTTCACGCCCGCATCGCCGAGTGCGGCCGGTGCGCCCAGGCTGTTGCCGTAGAACGTGTAGAACTTCGTGTCGAGGCCCTGCTCGCGCGCGGCTTTCACCAGCAGGGTCAGGTCGTTGCCCCAGTTGCCTGTGATCACGGCATCGGCGCCGCTCGCACGGATCTTGGCGATATAGGGCGCAAAATCCTTCACACGCCCGATCGGATGGAATTCGTCACCGACCACGGCGACATCCGGCCGCTTCGAAGCCAGTGCCGCGCGCGCCAGCGTGCTCACGTCGTGCCCGAAGCTGTAGTCCTGATTCAGCAGATAGACCTTTTTCACCGATTTATCGCGCTGGATCACATCGGCGAGCGCATCCATACGCATGCCCGCGTGAGCGTCGAAGCGGAAATGCCAGAAGCTGCAGTTCGCGTTGGTGAGCGCGGGATCGTCGGCAGAATAATTGAGGAACAGTTCGCGATTGTCCGGCTCGCGGGTGTTCTGCTTGTCGATGGCGGTCAGCAAGGCCGCCGCCACGGCCGAACTATTGCCTTGCGTGATGAAGCCAATGTGTTTGTCGGCGGCTGCGCGCAGTTGCACCAGCGCCTCTTCCGCGCTGCCCTTGCTGTCGAGCACGACCAGTTCGAGAGGATGCGCGCCGTCCGCAAGCTTCACGCCGCCGCGCGCGTTCACCGTTTCGACACCGAAGCGCAGATTCCGCTCGACGGCCGCGCCCGCGTTCGCGAACGGGCCCGACATGCCCTCGATCATCGCGATGCGGATTGGCGCACCCGTCGGCGCGCTCTGTGCCTGCGCGCCGGCTACGGAAGCCGCCGCCAGCGTCATCGCGGCCATGGCCGTTTTTACCCACTTTGCTTTCATCAGCGTCTCATCTGTCGATCGAAGCGCGGATCATAGGCCGTCGCGCGTCCCGCAAGCAAGCAGACCGCACGCGAAAGCGCGTCCCGCCGGACGAACGCCCGACAATCTTTTGATGCGGCGCGTGTCAAAATATCAGGGAAGAACAACGATCAGTCATCGAACACCATTGGAGGGGTCATGTTCAACCGCATTTCATCCGTGCGCCCGGTGCGCGGCGCGCTTGCCGCGCTCGCCTGCGCCGTCGTGCTCGCCGGATGCGCGCAAGCCTGGCAGAACTATCAGGCGGGCGCGGATCAGTCGACCATCGTCGCGCGCCTCGGCCCGCCGCGCGAAGTCTACGATCTGCCCAACGGCGGCAAGCGACTGATGTGGCCGACGCAGCCGATGGGCGAGTACACCACCGCTGCCGACATCGATTCGGCCGGCAAGATCCTCAACGTTCGCCAGGTGCTGCAGCCGAACGAGTTCTATCGCGCGGAAATCGGCAAATGGACCCGCGACGACGTTCTGGTCAACTTCGGGCGCCCCGTCGAAACGAATTACTTCCCGCTGATGAAGCGCGAAGTCTGGACGTATCGGTATCTGGAAGACAACGTCTGGTACATGATGTACAGCTTCTATTTCGACGATCAGGGCATCCTGCGGCTGACGCAGAAGACGCCTGATCCATTGCACGATCCGGATCGGCGCAGTCTCTTCTGAGTTGTTACGCTGTGAATCTTAAAAGCCGCCTCGTTGGGCGGCTTTTTTCATCGACAGCACGCAAAGAAAAACCCCGCCGTAGCGGGGTTTTCTCATTGCGGCTGAATGCTGCCCGAAAGCGTCAGATTTCCGAGCGTTGCGGATTCAGCTTGTCATGGCCCGCGCCGAGGCGGTTCAGCGCCGACAGATAGGCCTTCGCCGAAGCCGCGACGATATCCGGATCGGTGCCGATGCCGTTCACGATACGCCCGGCCTTCGACAGACGCACGGTCACTTCGCCCTGCGCCTGCGTGCCCGTCGTGATCGCGTTGACCGAGTACAGCAGCAGTTCCGAACCGCTGCCCACTTCGGTTTCGATCGCGTTCAGCGTCGCGTCGACGGGACCATTGCCGTTCGCTTCGCCGATCACTTCCTTGCCTTCGACCGAGAACACGATGCGCGCATGCGGCCGCTCGCCCGTTTCCGAGTGCTGCGACAGCGACACGAACTTGTAGTGCTCCTTCTCCTGCGCTTCCGCCGATTCTTCCGTGACGATCGCGATGATGTCTTCGTCGAAGATTTCGGACTTGCGGTCCGCGAGTTCCTTGAAGCGCTGGAACGCGAGGTTCAGTTCGCTTTCGCTGTCGAGCGAAATACCCAGTTCTTGCAGACGTTGCTTGAACGCGTTGCGGCCCGACAGTTTGCCGAGCACGATCTTGTTCGCGGTCCAGCCCACGTCTTCGGCCCGCATGATTTCGTAGGTGTCGCGCGCCTTCAGCACGCCGTCCTGGTGGATGCCGGACGCGTGCGCAAACGCGTTCGCGCCAACCACTGCCTTGTTCGGCTGCACCACGAAACCGGTGATCTGCGACACGAGCTTCGAAGCCGGCACGATCTGCGTCGTATCGATGCCGAGATCGAGGCCGAAATAGTCCTTGCGCGTGCGCACGGCCATCACGATTTCTTCGAGCGACGTATTGCCCGCGCGCTCGCCGAGGCCGTTGATCGTGCACTCGACCTGACGCGCGCCACCGATCTGCACGCCTGCCAGCGAGTTCGCGACAGCCATGCCGAGGTCGTTATGGCAGTGCACCGAGAACACGGCCTTGTCGGAGTTCGGGATGCGCTCGCGCAGTGTCTTGACCAGGTTGCCGTACAGTTCCGGCACGCCGTAGCCGACGGTATCGGCGATATTGATGGTGGTCGCACCTTCCGCGATCACGGCTTCCAGCACGCGGCACAGGAAGTCCATGTCCGAGCGGCTGCCGTCTTCCGGCGAGAACTCGACGTCAGTCGTGAACTTGCGCGCAAAACGCACCGCCAGCTTCGCCTGCTCGAACACCTGCTCGGGCGTCATGCGCAGCTTCTTTTCCATGTGCAGCGGCGACGTCGCGATGAACGTGTGGATGCGGAAATGGTCGGCGGGTTTGAGGGCGTCGGCGGCGCGCTGGATGTCTTTGTCGTTCGCACGGGCGAGCGAGCAGATCGTGCTGTCCTTGATCATGCCGGCGATCGTGTGGATCGCGTCGAAGTCGCCGTTCGAACTGGCGGCGAAGCCCGCTTCGATCACATCGACTTTCATCCGTTCCAGCTGCTTCGCGATACGGATCTTTTCTTCCTTCGTCATCGACGCACCGGGTGATTGTTCGCCATCACGCAAGGTCGTGTCGAAAATGATGAGCTTGTCTGCCATCTCGGGTCTCCAGGGGGATTCGGTCAATTTGAATTGGAAAACGGAATTCGGGTGTTTGCGCCACCACCGCAGGCGACGCTAGACAACGCACGAGGCAGACGGAGGGCGAAAACGATCAGCGCGGCAGGCGCGCTAGCGCTAGCGAGCGTAGTAGCTTGCCGGCTTGAAGAGACAGGAAGGGGAACTGGGAAAGTGCCATGCCAGAGACTATAGCGGCATTGTTGCAATCATGCAATTGCGGGGGCTGTTGGTTGGGTTTTTGATGGCATCCGCTCTTTGTTAGTGGTCTGCCTGGGTTGCCCCTGTGCGGGGCGGCACCTACTTTTCTTTGCCGCCGCAAAGAAAAGTAGGCAAAAGAAAGCGGGCTAACAC
>NZ_QBUY01000072.1 GCF_003121405.1 Paraburkholderia sp. C35
GGCGGTGTTCAGCGGCTTTCTTTTGCCTACTTTTCTTTGCCGCGGCAAAGAAAAGTAGGTGCTGCCCCGCACAGGGGCGACCCAGGCAGACCACTAACATAAAGCGGATGCCAGCAACAAAAAAAACAAGCAAACCCAAACAAGCGTCGCAGACAAAAAAACCCCCTCAACCTCGAGGACGATACAAATGGCAAAGCCAACAATCGCCGACTACCTTGCAAAAACCCTGGCCGCCGCAGGCGTCAAACGCATCTGGGGCGTAACAGGCGACAGCCTGAACGGCCTGGCGTTCAGCCTGGACCAGGTAGGCTCCATCCGCTGGATGCACACCCGCCACGAAGAGGCAGCCGCCTTCGCCGCCGGCGCCGACGCCGCAGCAAGCGGTCAGCTTGCCGTTTGCGCAGGCAGTTGCGGCCCAGGCAACCTGCACCTGATCAACGGCCTCTACGACTGTCACCGCAACCAGCAACCCGTGCTGGCCATCGCAGCACACATTCCATCGACGGAAATCGGCCTCGGGTACTTCCAGGAAACGCATCCCACGGAAGTCTTCAAGGAATGCAGCCACTTCGCCGAACTGGTGATCAACGCGTCGCAATTCCCCCGCGTGCTGGAACGCGCGATGCGCACGGCAATTGAACAGCGCGGCGTGGCCGTGATCGTGCTGCCCGGCGATATCGCGCTGAGCGAAGGCCCGTCGCAAGCGCCCGTATGGAATCCGACCCTGCCGTCCGCGATCCTGCCGCCGGATAGCGAAATCGGCAAGCTCGCCACCATGCTCAACGACTGCGAAGCCGTCACGATCATGTGCGGCAGCGGTGTCGCGGGCGCGCACGATGAAGTGGTCAAGCTCGCCGATACGCTCGGCGCGCCCATCGTCCACGCACTGCGCGGCAAGCAGTTCATCGAGTACGACAATCCATTCGATGTCGGCATGACGGGCCTGATCGGCTTCAGTTCCGGCTATCACGCGATGATGTCGTGCGACGTGCTGCTGCTGCTCGGCTGCGACTTTCCGTACCGGCCGTTCTATCCACCCGAAGCGAAAGTCGTTCAGATCGACTGGAAGGGCTCGCAACTCGGCAAGCGCGCGCCGCTTGCGATGGGACTGGTCGGCACCGTGAAGGAAACCGTCGCCGCACTGCTGCCGAAGCTCAAGCGCAAGGACGACCGCACTTTCGTCGATATGGCCACTGCACACTACGAAGAAGCGCGCCGCGATCTCGACGATCTCGCCACGCCCTCGGACCCCGGCGCGCCGATTCACCCGCAGTACCTCACGCGCATGATCGACGAAACGGCAGGCGACGACGCCATCTTCACCGCCGATGTCGGCACGCCCACGCTCTGGGCCGCGCGCTATCTGACGATGAACGGCAAGCGGCAGCTGCACGGCTCGTTCAATCACGGCTCGATGGCCAACGCGATGCCGCAGGCGCTTGGCGCGCAGGCGGCGCATCCGGGGCGCCAGGTCGTGTCGCTGTCGGGCGACGGCGGCCTGTCGATGCTGCTCGGCGATCTGCTCACCGCGCGGCAACTCGCTCTGCCCATCAAGGTCGTCGTGTTCAACAACAGCCTGCTGGGCTTTGTGTCGATGGAACTGAAGGCGGGCGGTTATCTCGACACCAACGTCGATCTGAGCAAGACCGATTTCTCGCAGATCGCGAAAGGTGCAGGCATTTTTTCGATTCGCGTCGAGGCTTCCGAAGCACTGCCGGCCGCGCTGAAAGAAGCGTTCGCGCATCAAGGGCCGGCGCTCGTCGATGTCGTCACCGACAAGCACGAACTGGCGATGCCGCCCACCATCGAACTCGCGCAGGCCAAAGGCTTCAGCCTGTACATGCTGCGCGCCATTCTCAACGGCCGCGGCGATGAAATCGTCGAACTGGTGAAGACCAATCTTCGCTAGCCATGACACAGCGCGCGTCGCTTGCCGATGCGCGCTGCATTGCACTGCAGCACCCCGACATTGCAGTCTCCTTCCAAAGGTCTATAACTGAAGCAGCAGTGCGGACCTTCTTTGCGCAGCCGACAATCCAACCATCAGAAACCGGCGCTTTTCGCGTTGCGCCGTGCTGCGCCGCCCGACAGACTCGGGGGCCTTGAGCCAATCAATCGTAACCAGAACAAAGGCACGCTGCGGCGCAGGTGGCTGCTGCGCGCGATTTCACGCCTGCAGGCATCGGTCGAAACGATGCAGATGGCGCAGGCGTAGACGGGCATACGGCGAATCGTCATGCAGACCTTGACGATCCGTCTGCATGGAAGGAGGTCGACATGAAGATCCTGATGGCGTTATCCGCGGCGGGCGCATTGCTGATCGCGATGCCCGTCGCGACAATGGCCGACGACATTGCGCAGAGCAATGATCCGTCGAAAGCCGCGATGCAGAACAACGCGAACTCGTCGGCGCAAGCGACGACGGACGTGTCGTACGGCGGCGCGATGGATACGCGCACTTCGTCGGGCACGGCGATGCAGATGCCGCATACGCGCAATTGCTCGACTGGGCCGCAATGCAATATCTACTTCGGGAATTGAGATTTCGCCGGTCGCACATGAGCATACGGCGCGCCTCGTGGGCGCGCCGTTTCGCATCTGGCGCCCGTGTTTGACGGGGCGCGAACGATTACTGCTGGGCGTGCTTCGCCGCGTCTTCGATGACAGCCGCGACCTGTTGCGGACGCGATTCGTAGACCGAGTGGCTCGCGCCCGGAATCACCGTGGTATGGCTATGCGCGCGTGCGTAGTACCAGCGTTCCAGATCGGGATTGATAATCTTGTCGGCGCCCGCGACGATGCCCCAACTCGGCTTGGTCGTCCACGCGGCAGCTGTCAGCGGTTGCGAGAACACCTTCGCAGCCGTCAGCATCTGCGAGTTCGCTTCGAATTGCGCCTGTTTTTGCGGCAGATCGGCCGCGAAATCCTTCGGGAATACGGATGGGTTCAGATAGGTGTAGCCGTCATCCGTCTTCTCGATTGCGCCCGGCTGCTTCGACGTGTAGCTGGGCTTGCCCTTGCCGAGTTCGGCTTCGTCTTCGCCGACATTCGGCGCATGCGCGGCGACATACACAAGGCCAACCACATGCGGATCGACGCCGGCTTCCGTAATGATGGAACCACCGTAGCTATGGCCGACGAGAATGGTCGGACCGTTCTGCAGATCGAGCACGCGTTTTGTTGCTGCGACGTCGTCGTCGAGCGAGGTCAACGGTTCCTGCACCAGCGAGACGTGATACCCGTCTTTCGTGAGGATGTCGTAGACGGGCTTCCAGCCCGAGCCGTCCACCCATGCGCCGTGAACGAGCACGATGTTCTTCACGGGGCCGTGCGCCGGCGTGGCGTCCTGCGCCATCGCGCCTGCGGAGGCGAGAAGGCCTGAAGACAAGGCGAGGACCGCTGCTGCATGCAACATACTTTTCACAAGAAACTCCATCAATCAAACACAGGAAACAGACCAGAAGGGAAATGCGACGCGACCCTGCGCCTGACAGTGGGGGCGCAGGGCCAATCGAGCGCCATTAGCTGCCGAAGAAAATGTTGCAGTAGCTAACCGGGCCGACGCACGCGTTGTTATTCGACGCCGCGTTCGATGTGGCATGCGACGGCTTGCCCGACGACGACGTACCCGTTTGCGCGACACCGCCGACTGCTTCGTTGCTTGCCGTCTGGTTGCCTTGCGCAGCGATCTTCGCTTCAGCGGCCTGGATGTCGGCCGGATAGTTGATGTCTTCACCCTGGCCCGGCCGATAACCGGCCTGTTCGACGCGCACGAGATCGGCACGAACTTCGGCACGGGTGAGCGGCGCATTCGATTGCGCGAAGCTCAGGGCGGGAGCGGCGAGTGCACCTGCTGCGACTGCGAGGCAAACAAAAATCTTCTTCATGATGTAACTCCTGAATGGGTGTGTTTAAACGTTCAATCCATTCGAATGCCGATTCTTTTAGTTCGGCATCCTGATCGAATGGGTTTCGATTCGATCCGGCTGAATGCGCTTGAAACGTCGTTAAAGCTGCTGCAACACCTGCTGTCGTACGGCTGTCTGGTCTTGCCCTTCGGTGAATCCTGTTTCGATTTCGCTTGCTACATACAGGCAAACACGGCGACGTCGAATTTCATTCCCGGCCAGCCAAACTTTTTTGTTCTGGAGTGAATAAGCGTTGTTTTGTCGGCTCTTTTATCGGCTGGTCATTGGATCGGCCAGCGGTGTGCATGCAATGTAGTGCGACGGCGCGTCCTGCTCCAGCCGTACCTGCGCACGAGCCGACACCAACTAACGTTGGGCCGCCTGACCGTGTGGATGATGAAAACACTGCGGCGCCATGCGTACGTCTGATGCAAGACCGCCACGCAGATGAGCGGACCACACCGCGGGCTCCTGTTCGCCATACCAATGTATGAGCAACGCCTGAATGCAGAGAAGCGGCTTTCAATACTGCAAGGATGAGCCGATGCCACGGTGTAAAGAACAAAAGCGGTGCAACGTCAGTGCGATAGCGGTGCAATTGCCGGTTGGAATCGCCAACTTGTCTAGTCAGCTGCACCAGTGTGGCGCGATGCTGTCGCGTATCCGATCGATCATTCGTACCGCGTGAACCCCTTGACCTAAGGGCTTACCCGAACAATTCAATAATTTTTTGGAAATCCAGTTGCGATGATTTTTGACCTCATGCAGACTTGTCTATACATGTCCAGCACGCGACACGCGCAGGGACCGTTCAGACGAAAAGGAGATTCGACGTGAAGGTGAAGAAGGCAAACCGCACTATGTTGTCGAAGGTAATGATGGGCGCGGTCCTCGGCGCCGTGGCGCTGGCAGGTTCGCCCGCTCAGGCGAAGGAATGGAAGTCCGTGACGATCGCGCTGGAAGGCGGCTACGCGCCGTGGAACCTCACGTTGCCGGGCGGCAAACTGGGCGGCTTCGAACCCGAACTGGTCGCCAATCTGTGCCAGCGCATCAAGCTGCAGTGCAACCTGGTTGCACAAGACTGGGACGGCATGATTCCGGGCCTGCAGGCAGGCAAGTTCGACGTGTTGATGGACGCCATCTCCATCACGCCTGAGCGCGAAAAGATCATCGCCTTCTCGCGTCCGTATGCTGCCACGCCCGCCACCTTCGCCGTCTCCGATACGAAGATCCTGCCGAAGGCCGCTGCCGGCGCACCTGTCGTCAAGCTGACGGGCGATCCGAAAACCGACCAGCCGACCGTCGACGCACTGCGCAAGCAGCTGAAGGGCAAGACCATCGGTATCCAGTCGGGCACGGTCTACACGAAGTTCATCAACGACGGCTTCAAGGACATCTCGACGATCCGCGTCTACAAGACCTCGCCGGAACGTGACCTCGACCTGGCGAATGGCCGCATCGACGCATCGTTCGACGACGTCACGTATTACGCAGCGAACGCTGACAAGAAGGAAGCGGCGCAGATCTCGATGGCTGGCCCGAAGATCGGCGGCCCGATCTGGGGTCCGGGCGAAGGCCTCGCGTTCCGCAAGCAGGACGCCGACCTGAAGGCGAAGTTCGATACGGCAATCGCCGACGCGCTGAAAGACGGCACCGTGAAGAAGCTTTCGGACAAGTGGTTCAAGACCGACGTCACGCCCTGATCGTCAGTCGCGTGAGTGGGTGACGCGCGCCCTTGCGGCGCGCGTTGATGGGAACGACCTGTTGCAGTGAAGCAGCATCGCAGGTCGCTCAACGGAAGTACGGATGAGGAGTAGGCCATGGCTCTGATCGAGACACTCGGCTTCGGGCAGGAAGGCTGGGGCGGCGTGCTGCTGCTCGCGGCATTGATGACCGTGGCACTGACGCTCGCGGCGCTCGCAGTAGGTGCCGTGTTCGGCGCAATCGTCGCGGCTGCGAAGCTGTCGCGCTTTCGCACGGCGCGCGTGCTGGGCGATCTGTACACGACGGTGTTTCGTGGCGTGCCTGAACTGCTCGTCATCTATCTGTTCTATTTCGGCGGTTCGACGCTCGTGACGACGGTCGGCCAGTGGTTCGGTGCCGATGGCTTCGTCGGCGTGCCGCCGTTCGTGGTCGGCGCGCTCGCCGTCGGCATGATTTCGGGCGCGTATCAGGCCGAGGTGTATCGCTCGGCTGTGCTGGCGGTATCGAAAGGTGAACTCGAAGCGGCGCGCTCCATTGGCATGCCGACCATGGTGATGGCTCGCCGCATTCTCATTCCGCAAGTGCTGCGTTTCGCGCTGCCGGGCATCGGCAACGTGTGGCAGCTAAGCCTTAAAGACTCGGCGCTGATTTCCGTGACGGGTCTTGCCGAACTGCTGCGCGCCAGCCAGATCGCCGCCAGTTCGACGCATCAGTACTTCCTCTTCTTCGTCGTGGGCGGCGCGCTGTATCTGGTGATGACGGTTCTTTCGAACCGCGTCTTCAACCGTGCCGAAGCGCACGTGGGCAAATCCTTCCGGCGCAACTTCGCGCGCAACTGACGACGGAGCGCCACCATGTCATTCGATTTCGACTTTCTGTTCGACACGCTGCGCCAGTTGCTCGCAGCCGTGCCGACTACGCTGGGCCTGTTTTTCGCGTCGCTGGTGCTGGGCGGTCTGCTGTCGCTCGTGATCGTGACGATGCGTGTGTCGCCGCACTGGCTGCCGAACCGATTTGCGCGTGCCTACATTCTGGTGTTTCGCGGCTCGCCGCTGCTGATCCAGATGTTTCTCGTCTATTACGGGCTCGGTCAGTTCGGTGTGATCCGCGAGAGCTTTTTGTGGCCTGTGCTGCGTGAGCCGTATGTGTGCGCGGTGCTGTCGCTGGCGCTGTGCACGGCGGGTTATACGGCTGAAATCATTCGCGGCGGTCTGATGGCCGTGCCTGTCGGACAGATCGAAGCGGGTTATGCAATCGGTCTGTCGGGCTTCGGGCTGCTGCGCCGCATTATTGGCCCGATTGCGATTCGCCAGTGTCTGCCCGCGTATTCGACCGAGGCTGTGCTGCTCGTCAAGTCGACGGCACTCGCGAGCCTGGTCACCGTGTGGGAAGTGACGGGCGTCGCGCAGCAGATCATCCAGCAGACGTATCGCACCACGGAAGTGTTCATCTGCGCTGCGCTGATCTATCTGTTCCTGAACTTTGTCGTCGTGCGTGTGCTGGGTCTGCTCGAACGCCGTCTGTCGCGCCATCTGCGCGCGATGCCGTCGAACGCTGCGCCGCGCACGATGCCGTCCGCAACCGAAGCACGTCGTGCCGCTCCCTGACGGCCCAAACCGGAGAATCCCATGAACGCTACGGCACCCGTTGCACTGTCGGTCAAGAACATTCACAAGTCGTTCGGCGACCATCATGTTTTGAAGGGCATTTCGCTCGATGCACATGAAGGCGATGTCATTTCGATCCTCGGCGCAAGCGGCTCGGGCAAGAGCACGTTCCTGCGCTGCCTGAACCTGCTCGAAACACCCGATGACGGCAGCGTCGCGCTCGCAGGCGAGACGCTGAAAATGAAACGCCGCAAGGACGGCAAGCTGCAACCGGATGACCGCAAGCAGGTCGATCGCATCCGTTCGCAACTCGGCATGGTGTTTCAGAACTTCAATCTGTGGTCGCACATGACGGTGCTCGACAATCTGATCGAAGGGCCGATGCGCGTGCTGAAGCGCAGCCGTGCAGAAGCGGTTGAAGAAGCGGAAGCGCTGCTCGCGAAGGTTGGCCTTGCCGAGAAGCGCGGGCATTATCCGGCGCATCTGTCGGGCGGGCAGCAGCAGCGTGTGGCGATTGCACGCGCGCTCGCGATGCATCCGAAAGTGATGCTGTTCGACGAACCGACTTCCGCGCTCGATCCCGAACTGGTCGGCGAAGTGCTGCGCGTGATGCGCTCGCTTGCAGAGGAAGGTCGCACGATGCTGGTCGTCACGCACGAAATGGGTTTTGCGCGGCATGTATCGAATCGCGTGATGTTCCTGCATCAAGGGCAAACGGAATGCGACGGCACGCCCGACGAGGTGTTCGGCGACCTGAAGTCGGAGCGCTTCCGGCAGTTCGTATCGAGCCATCATTCGCGCACGACGAATTAAAACGTTTTGCCGGCGCTGGAACCTGAGACGCACACAACATTAGAAAAGCAGTACACGTACTGAGAAAGGCAACATCATGGCTGTCATCCGAACCGACCGTCCTCTGAACTGGCGTGAACTGGCCGCGGTTGCGGCGGGTGAGCCGCTCGTGCTCTCCGAAGCCGCGCGTGCGCGCGTCGCAGCGGCGCGCGTGCTGGTCGAGCAGATCGTCGAGCGCGGCATTCGCGCTTATGGTGTGAATACGGGCGTGGGTGCGTTGTGCGATGTAATCGTGTCGCCGTCGGAACAGCGTGCACTGTCGCGCAACATCCTGATGAGCCACGCGGTGGGTGTCGGCGCGCCGCTTGGCGTTGCGGAAACGCGCGCGATCATGGCGGCAGCCATCAACAACTTCGCGCATGGTCACTCGGGCGTTCGTCTCGAGATCGCCGATCAACTCGTGGCGTTGCTCGATTCCGGTTATATCCCTGAAGTGCCTGCGTTCGGTTCGGTCGGTTATCTGAGCCACATGGCGCATATCGCGCTGGTGTGCATCGGCGAAGGCCATGTGCGCCACGGCAGCGAACGCATCAGCGGACGCGAAGCGCTTACGCGGCTCGGACGCGAAGCACTTGTGCTCGAAGCGAAGGAAGGCCTGAGCCTCATCAACGGCACGCCTTGCGTGACAGGGTTGGCGGCGCTCGCGCTGGCACGCGCGGAACGCGTGCTCGACTGGACGGATGCCATCGCGGCAATGAGCTTCGAGAACCTGCGCGGGCAGCTTGCCGCGTTCGATGCCGATTCGCTCGCATTGCGCGTGTCGCCGGGATTGAACCTCGTAGGCGAACGGATGCGCAATGCGCTTGCCGATAGCGGCATTCTGGCGTCGGTCGTGGGGCAACGCACGCAAGATCCTTTGTCGATGCGCACGATTCCGCACGTGCATGGCGCCGCGCGCGATGTACTCGATGCGACTGCCGATGTCGTGAATCGCGAGCTTGCATCGATCACCGATAACCCGATCGTTGCCGGCACGCCCGAGGCGCCGCGTGTGTATTCGCAGGCGCATGCGGTGGGGGCGTCGATCGCGCTTGCGATGGACAGTCTCGCCACGGCGATTGCGCAAGTGGCAGCGATGGCCGAGCGGCGTCTCGACCGGCTCGTCAATCCTCTCGTGAGCGGGCTGCCGGCGTTTCTTGCCGAGCCAGGCGGCACATGCTCGGGCTTCATGATTGCGCAATACACGGCTGCTTCATTGGTGGCGCAGAACCGTCGATTGGCGGCGCCTGCGAGCCTGGATGGCGGCATCACATCGGGCTTGCAGGAAGACCATTTGTGTCATGCGACGCCTGCTGCATTGAAGGCGCTGGAGATCGTCGATAACACGGGGCGCATCGTGGCCATCGAATTGCTCGCCGCGGCGCAAGCCTACGATCTACAGCCTGTCGATGCATCACGCGCGCCGCACACGGATGCATTGTGGCGCCGCGTGCGTGCCGTCGTGCCGACGTATCGCGATGACCGGCCGCTTGCCGACGACATGGCTGCGGCGTTTCGCCTGATCGGTGAAGCGGCGCCGCCGTTGCCGCCTGCCTCGGGCAACGTGCCCTCCACACCGGCGCAAGGCGATCAGGCCGGCTTTGCTGCCGCGCGCGCCGCGAATGATCCAACGGCTGTTGCGCAGCACGCGCCGCAATCGGCGGCATAAGCATGCGGTCAACCCACGAGGGCGACGTAAATATGACGATGAATGGGCAACTGGAGACTGCAGAAGATCGTTCGACGGTGGTGCGCGCGGCACCCGCCGCTAAAGCCATGCCGGCATATGAGCAGATCAAGCGTTACGTGATCGCGCAGATTGAAGAAGGCGTGTGGAAGCCGGGCGGATTGATTCCATCAGAAGCGGATCTGGTGAAAGAGTTTGGCGTGGCACGCATGACGGTATCGCGGGCGTTGCGTGAGCTGACCACAGAGCGTGTGTTGACGCGGGTGCAAGGTTCGGGGACGTATGTCGCGCCGCAACGCTATGAATCGACGGTGCTGGAGATTCGAAATATCGCCGATGAGATTGCGGCGCGTGGTCATCGGCATTCGGCACGGGTGCTGACGATCGAGGCCAGCGATGATCCGCTTGCGCTTGAGTCGTTAGTACTTTCGAAGGGGCCTGTGTTTCATTCGCGTATCGTGCATAACGAAGAGAGTGAGCCGATTCAGTACGAAGACCGTTATGTGAATCCGCGAGTGTTTCCCGATTATCTGAATCAGGATTTCACGGTGGAGACGCCGAATCACTATATGGTGCGGCTCGCGCCGATTCAGCGGGCTGAGTTTCGGATCTATGCGCAGAAGCCTAATGCGCATGTTCGGCGGCATTTGATGATGGAGATTGGGGAGCCTTGTCTGATGCTGTGGCGTAGGACTTGGGTGGGGGAGCATGTCGCTACTTCTGTGCAGTTGTGGCATCCTGCTTCGCGGTTTCATCTCGCGGGGAATGTGTAGGGGGCGGTGCGGCGGTGGGATGCGCCTGTTGCAACATACACGTCCAATCCACAGTGCCGAACGGTACTTACTCTTCTTCGTCCTCCCATCCAGGCCGGCTTTTCAGCCAGAGTCCGAAATCGCGCATGACTTCGACCACCGGTCTAAGGCGCTGACCATCATCCGTTAGCTGATATTCGACTTTCACGGGCACTTCGGGAAACACGGTCCGTTGGATCAGGCCGGCATCTTCGAGTGCGCGCAGATCGAGCGTCAACATGCGTTGCGATATCTCCGGCACGTCTCTGCGCAAGTCGTTAAACCGTTTTGGACCGTCGAGGAGATACGACACCAGCAGCAAACGCCAACGCCCACCCAGCAAGCGCATTGATTCTTCGACTGAACATCCGGTCGCGCTTTTTTTCATCACGTCTTCCTGCTCAAGTATATTTTTTGTGCCTAGATCACAAACTACTGCGTTCTTCTATTTTTGCCGCTGCTGAGCGATATTAGCTTCCCGTCAACGACCGACGGCATATTTTTCCAGATTGCGAGGATCAATGTATGAAGCTTTATCACGCGCCCGGCAGCTGTTCGCAGGCAGTCTGTATCGTTTTGCAGGAAGCAGGTGTGCTTGCTGACATCGTCAAGGTTGATGCACGCAAACATTTGCTTGAGGATGGCGCAAGCTATTACGACCTTAACGAACTGGGCTACGTGCCGCTGCTCGAACTGGACGACGGCACGTTTCTGCGTGAGGGGCCCGTGATTGCTCAGTATCTCGCTGATCTTCGACCCGATTCAGGGCTGGCGCCCGTATTCGGCACGATGGAGCGCTACCGTTTGCTCGAATGGCTTAATTTTCTCACTTCGGAAATTCACAAAGGATTTATTCCGTTGCTCTACGCCGTTGCAGCGGGAAAGTATGTCGATACCGCGAGGCCGAAGCTGGAAGGCCGGTTCAAATGGATCAACCAGCAACTGGAAGAAAAACCTTATCTAATGGGACAAAACTTCACAATCGTTGATGCCTATCTGTTTGCGCTCACAGGCTGGGGCAAGGCGACGTGGATGACATCCGTCTATAACGCGAATATCGACTTCAGTTCACTTCGCCATCTTCAGGCGTGGTACGAACGCGTGAGAGATCGGCCGGCCGTTCAGCACGTGTTGAGCGCCGAAGGATTGATGAATAATTGAAGCCTACGAGGGTCACCCCTGCCTCTGCGACGACTCCGGCGCAAACCTGCACCCAAGCCTATACCTCGACCCAGGATGCACAAATCGCGCAAACGTCACCGCAACGCCGCTAGTCCAAGTACGACGCATCAAAGTCAGACAAGGCTCCTCAACAGCAATCTGCAAAAGCTCAGCCTCAGCACGACTCGGCAAACCCGCATCGACGACATGTTCGACATCATGCGCAGGCACGACACTAAACAGATACTCAGAAGGCCGCGTAGCCGAAAAGTCCTGCTCGATAAAGTCCGGTGCAATAGCCGGGTTCACATACCGATCCTCAAGCTGCACAGGCAAACCATTCTCACGATGCACACAGATCACATGAAACACCGAAGCACCCAACGGCAACCCTAACGCATTCGACACATGCACAGGCGCAACCTCTCGCTGCACGAGCACAGCCTGATAGCTATATTCATGACCGCGCGACCGGATCTCATCGCCAATATGCGCAATCATCAACAGCGTCGATTGCGGCTTGGATTCAGCGACAAACGTCCCAACGCCCGACACACGCGTCAACAGCCCTTCATTCGTGAGCTCCCGCAACGCGCGATTCACGGTCATCCTCGATACACCGAGCGATTCGACCAGATCGAGTTCGGATGGAATGCGATCGCCCGCACGGCGCTCACCCGAATCGATCGTATTGCGGATATATTGCTTGACCTGTTCGTACCGCGCTGCGGGTGCACTATCTGCTGACTCAGGCGCAGTTGCGTGCGCATCCGTTCTACGCACCTTGCGTGTCTTCGCAAGGGCGCGCGTGCGCAACTTGTCGCGGATAGCAGGGGCGGGCATGGGTGCGCTTTATCGGCTGATAGTGACTCTCATACAGGGTCCGCGCCGTCCGCACCGCGCGACCAGAAAGCATTGCGATCGAAGTAGTTCTGCAAAAACTGACGCAGGCGCGGCTGGTTCGCATCATGAAAGACATCATGCGGTTTGCCTTGCACGGCAATACGCCCTTGATCGATGAACACCACTTTATCCGCCACCTGCGCCGCAAAGCCCATTTCATGTGTGACGACAGCCATCGTCATGCCGTCGCGCGCCAATTGCTTCATCACCTGCAGCACTTCGCCGACCAGTTCCGGATCGAGCGCGGACGTCGGCTCATCGAACAGCATGATATGCGGCTCCATCGCAAGCGCGCGTGCAATCGCGACACGCTGCTGCTGGCCACCCGACAGCTTCGCCGGAAAGGCATCGCCCTTGTGCGCAAGGCCCACCGTTTCGAGCATCGCATTGGCGCGCTTCTTCGCATCGTCGCGCGACAGATGCCGCACGCGCAGCAATGCTTCCATCACGTTGCCGAGCGCCGTCATATGCGGCCACAGATTGAACTGCTGAAACACCATGCCGACATTGCGCCGCACGCGGTTGATTTCACCCTGCGATGCGCGCACGCGCTTGCCGTTGCGTTCCGAATAGCCGAGCAATTCGCCCTCGATGCGCACGTCGCCCTGATCGTACGTTTCCAGCGCGGCAAGGCAACGCAGCAGCGTGCTCTTGCCCGACCCCGACGGGCCGATGATGCACACCACTTCCGAGCGGTTGATGTCGAGATCGACGCCGCGCAGTACTTCGACCTCGCCGAAGCGCTTGCGCAAGTCGCGCACTTCGATCAGCGGCGCCTGGCTGGATTGCATCGAGCCGAGCGTAGAAGAAGCGGGCATATCGACGAGTGCATTCATGATGAACCTTGATTTTCGATTACGCCATGAAGCGGGCGACGCGCGCTTCAGCCCACATGCCGGCGCGCGACGTGAGTTCGACGAGCGCGAGATAGCACACGCACAGAACAAGCAGCGTTTCGACGAACGCGAAGGTAGCCGAGCCGATACCCGTCAGAACAAAGGTCAACTCAGGCACGGTAACGATCGACAGCACGGCGGTTTCCTTGCTGAGCACGATGATCAGGTTGGTTAGCGCGGGCACGATCAGCACCAGCATTTGTGGCACCTGAATGCGCAGCACCGCTTGCCAGCGCGAAAGGCCGAGGCACGAAGCAGCTTCGAGATGGCCGCGCGGAATCGACTGGAAGCCGGAGCGGAGTGCTTCGGCGAAATACGCGCTGCCGTACAGGCCGAGACCGAGCACGCCCGCAGTCAGCGGTTCGAGCGTCAGGCCAAAAGATGGGCCGCCGTAGTAGAGCAGAAATAATTGCACCAGAAACGGTGTGCCGCGAAACAGTTCGATATAGACGCGCAACACACCGCGCACCCAACGCCCGCAAAAGAGTTGCAGCACGGCGATCAGGAAGCCGATCAGCAAGCCGAGCGCGACGCCCGCGACCCATGTGCCGAGCGTCGTCGCGAGTCCGGCGGCAATGGGCTGCAGATTGTGCGTGATGACGGTGGGATCGAATTGCTGCATCGTCCGGTCCTCAGGCGTGCGTAAGCCGATGTTCGGCGGCGTGCGCAACGAGCGCGAGCGCACCGCAGATCACGAAGTAGATCAACCCTGCCGCGAGATACGCCTCGAGCGGTCTGTACGTGCTGGCAGCAATGTTCTGCGCCGTGCGTGTGATTTCGGCTACGCCGACCACGGAAATCAGCGAAGAAGCCTTGATCAGCAGCACCATTTCGTTGACGAGCGAAGGCAACGTCAGGCGAAAAGCTTGCGGCACCTGAATGCGCCGCAGCATGTCGAGCGGGGAGAGGCCCAGCATGCGCGCCGCTTCCATCTGCCCCGGCGGAATGTTCAGAAAGCCGCCGCGCAGAATCTCCGCGATGTACGACGCGGAACAAAGTGACACCGCACTGATGGCGGCCACCATCGGCGATACGTTGATGCCGACAAACGGAAGCAGGTAATAGACGAGCAGCAGTTGCACGAGCATCGGCACGCCGCGAAAGAAGAATACGTAGGCGCCGCCCAGTCGCCGCGCAACGCCATTCGACGACAGCCGCGCCGAGCACACACCAATGCCGACAAAGAAGCCGATCACGAGACCCGTCAGCGAAATGCCGATGGTTGCGAGTGCGGCTTGCAGCAGCAACGGAAAACCTTGAGCGAAAACGTGAGCGCTGAACATGGCCTGTAGCGTGCAAGAGAGGACATGCAGGCGGCGCGTGCGTCGAGCACACGCGCCGCATGATTCAAAGCATCAGTAGTTGGGCATCGGCATCGTGGTCGGTGCGTCCATTGCTACGCCGAACCACTTCTTTTGCAGCGCGGCGAGGCGTCCGTCGTTGTGCATCTTGACGAGCGCGGCATTGAACGCATCGGCGAGCGGCTTGCTGTCGGCGTCCTTGCGCAGACAGTACGCGAAGTACACCTTCGCGCCGAACGGTGGCGTGACGACGGCAAACGTTTCGGGGCGCTGCTTCGCCACGTAGGCGATGTTGGTCATCGAGTTGGCGACGGCAGCGATACGGCCAGCGGCAAGATCCGCATACGCCTGGTTGTTGTCGACGTATTCGCGCACTTCAGGCGGCTTCGGCAGCGTCGCGATGTAGGCCTTCAACTGGTCGAGCTGCGCGGAGCCTTTGCCTGCACCGACCAGCTTGCCGGCGATATCCGATGATTGTTTGAGCGAGGTATCGTTGGCGCGCTTCAGGAGCGCATCTGTCGCGTCGGCAACGGGCAGCGTGTACGTGTAGCGCTCCATGCGTGCCTTCGTCACGGTGAGCGGTCCGCCGACCATGTCGAACTTGCCCGCTTCCAGACCGGGCAGCACGCTGGGCCACGGCAGATCGATGAAGCGCACCTTCACGCCGAGTTCTTTGCCGACCTCTGCGAACAGGTCCTTGTTGAAACCTGCCTGCTGGCCGTTTTCGAGGAAGTCGAACGGCGCGAACTGCATTTCCGTGCCGACCACCAGTTCGCCCGCCTTCTTGACCTTGGCGAGTTGGTCTTCCGCGTGCGCACTCACACTCGCGAACGACGCGGTGGCGCACATCGCCACCATCGCAACACGACACTTCCAGCCTGCAAAGATACCCATGAGATTCTCCCGTTGGCAAAGCGTGTCGCGCTCGACGTGGCGGGGGCGCGAGTCATGCGAGGCAGTATATACCGCTGCTTTTGCGCGAAAAAAATAATCGCATGCTGTCAAACCCTAATGCCGATGGCCCGTGTTCTGCAGAAGAATGAGCCTGCGTGCAGCGCAACTTGCGGTTGTGCTTTTGGCGGTATATACAACGTGAAACTCGCGACGATCCGTTCGCATCGGAGCGTCGTTTCAATCCTTGCGATGAAGGAGTCTTGCAATGCAGGCAGCCACGCGCATTCCGATTGTCGATCTGGCCGGCGTACGTGACGGCGACCGCGACGCGCTTTTACGCGCGGGCCGCGAGATTCACGATGCGTGCACGACGATCGGCTTCTTCTACATCATCAACCACGGCGTGCCGCAAGCGGCGATCGACCGTGCGGAGCAGGCGGCGCGGCAGTTCTTTGCGTTTCCTGTCGAGACGAAACGGCGCGCGGCGGTCAATCATCGGCATCGCGGCTTCAATGCGCTCGGCGACGCGACGATGTATCAGGCAAAACGCCCTGATTACAAGGAGTTCTATAGCATCGGTCTGGAATTGCCAGAGGACGATCCCGATGTGCGCGCAGGGCAGGCGCTGCGCGGGCCGAACAACTGGCCGGATTTCATGCCGGCATTACAGCCCGCGTTGTACGGCTATTACGAAGAGGTCGGCGCGTGTGGCGCAGCGTTGTTGCGTGCCGTGGCGGCGGGCCTCGGCGTGAGCGAAGACTTCTTCGCGCCGCGCTATACGAAGCGGATGCAGCGCACGCAGATGGTCTACTATCCGCCGCAGCCGCCGCAATCGGATGAACAGCAGTTCGGCGTCGCGCCACATACCGACTATGGCTGCATCACGTTGTTGTGGCAGGATCGCGTGGGTGGATTGCAGGTGCGCGAGATTGCCAACGAGACGTGGATCGATGCGCCGCCCATCGAAGGCAGCTTCGTGGTGAACGTGGGCGATCTGCTGGCGCGCTGGACGAACGACCGCTTCCGTTCCACCTTGCATCGCGTGATCAACGCGTCGGGCCGCGAGCGTTATTCGATTGCGACGTTCTACGATCCGACCTACACGTCGAGCGTCGATCCGCGCGATCTGGGAACGGCCCAATCCGACTGCAAATACGAGCCGGTTGCAGCGGGCGACTACATTCTGGGGCGCATCAACAGTTCGATGGGCTACCGGAAGAAGCTGGCAACAGCACAAGGAACGACATAAGGAATGGCATGACATCGAACGAAGCAGCAGCGCTTACTTCCACTCTGGCCGCATTGCGCGAAGCGCTGGGCGACGACGCCGTGCGCGTCGGCGATGAAATCGGCGAACGGTCGATGACGGACTGGACGCGTCACGAACCGACCCGTCCCGCTGCATTGCTGCTGCCGCGTACGACGGAGCAGGTGGCGCGCGCGCTGATGATCTGCAACGACGCACGTCAGAGCGTCGTCCCGCAAGGCGGCATGACGGGCCTCGCCGGTGGCTCGATTCCGCGTGCCGCGGACATCGCCTTGTCGCTCGACCGTCTTGCGGGCGTGGAGGAAATCGATAGCGCGGCAGCGACGATCACGGTGCGCGCCGGCACGACCTTGCAGGCCGCGCAGGAAGCGGCGGCGCAAGCGGGTTTCGCACTTGCACTCGATCTCGGTGCGCGCGGTTCATGCCAGATCGGCGGCAATCTTGCGACCAACGCGGGCGGCAATCGCGTGATTCAATCGGGCACCGCGCGCGATCAGGTGCTCGGTCTCGAAGTTGTGCTGGCGAGCGGCGCAGTGTTGAGTTCGCTGAACAAGATGGTGAAGAACAACACGGGCTACGACCTGAAGCACTGGTTCATCGGCTCGGAGGGTACGCTCGGTGTGATCACGCGCGCAGTGCTGAAGCTGCAGCCGCAGCGTGCAGCGCGTCATACGGCACTCGTTGCGCTGGGCGACTATGAGCAGGCAGTCAGTCTGCTGCGGCGCCTGTCGACGCGTTTTGGCAACGACATCGGCGCATTCGAAATCATGTGGCCGGACTTCTTCGACTTCGGCGTGAAGCTGACGGGAACGCGTTCACCGTTTGCCGATGCGCATCCGTTGTACGCGTTGATCGAGCACGCGAGCTTCGATACCGATGACGACGGCTCGCGCTTCTCCGGCGTGCTCACGGAAGCCCTGGAACAAGGCGCGATCCGCGATGCCGTGATCGCGCAGTCAGTCGCCGATACACGCGCGTTGTGGGCGATTCGCGAATGCACGGCAGAGTTTCCCGTCAAGCTCGATCCTATCAACTTCGATGTGAGCTTGCCGATTGGCGAGATCGGCGCATTTGTCGATCGTTGCCGCGCGGCGATCGATCGAGCGTGGCCAGGCAACGCATCGTATTACTTCGGGCATATCGGCGATTCGAATCTGCACGTCACCGTCGATGGGCATTCGGTGCCGGGTGTCGATCATCACGACGTGTATGCACTCGTCTATGACATGCTCGGGCCGCTGCGCGGCTCGGTATCGGCGGAGCATGGCATCGGTTCGCTCAAGCGCGAATTCCTGCCCGTGTCGCGTTCGGATGAAGAGCTCGCGGTCATGAAGGCAATCAAGCATGCGCTCGATCCGAACGGGATTCTGAATCCGGGCAAGCTGTTCTAGCGCTTTGCTTGTGACAGTTCGTCATGCACGAACAGACATGCATGACGAACTGTCATTTACGCTAGATGCGCGTCGAGGTATCTGACCATGGTTGGAAACACATCGATCGCGGCCTGCTTTCCGAAGATGCAATCGATATGTCCGTACCCCGGAATCACATGCCGTTCGTAGTTATCCTGCCCGAACTGTTCGACCAGTAAGTTGTAGGTCATCTCCGTGCTGGTCGGCAGATAGCAGAGATTCTCTTCGCCGTGAATGAAAGCGATAGGCAGGTTCATGCCTTCTATCTTCGGCATATACACATCGTTTCCCTCTGCATCGATCACATGTCCTTCGCGCACCATCGCGGCCAGATGATTGAAGAGCTCGATATCGTGAATGCCGAATAGCTCCTGCAGATTCGAGTGCAATTTCTCGTCGAGTTGCGCGTGCTCATAGAGCAGGCCATATAAGAACGTCGCGCGATGGCATACGGGACTGCTGCACGATTCATCGTGCCCGACCGGGAAGTACTTCAGCGCTTCGTCGAGCATGTTGTGCGGCCACTTTTCATGTTGCGTATAGGCTGTCAAATCCTTGACGCCGAGATGCTGAAGAATCTGCGGCGTATGCAGACCGGCTTTCACCCGTTGCAGCAAACCGGGAACAGGGTGTGCCGACACCTGCGACAACAGCGCGGAGCGCACGCCCTTGAGTCCCGACATCAGCGACATGCTGAAAGCCAGCGCGCCCAGACACTGGCCCAATACCTGAATCTGCTTGCCGCCCGTCAATTCGCTGACTTTCTTCACGGCGGCGGGGATGTCGTAACGCGCGATTTCATCGGCGGTAGTGGGGTCGGTCGCGCTCGGCAATTCGATGCTCACGCGCAGATCCACGAGCCACACGTCATAGCGCGCGGCGCACAGAAACTCGACCAGGTTCGTGTCGATCAGGTCCGTCGAGAAAATTCGGCTCGATACGCCTGAGCCATGAATCAGCAGCAGCGGGCCTTTATCGCCGCTGTGATATCGCGTGAGGCGCAGCGTCTTGCCGTCCTCAGTGTCGAAGTAACTGACCTGCGGCGTGGGCGCACGCAACGCGCGGCGCGCGCGTGGTGGCGCATCGGGATCGAAGTATTGCAGCGGCGCCGCGACCCCGCCGTACTCCGTGTACAGCACGCCCGCAAAAAAGCGGCCGAACTTAAGCTTGTACGCAAGGCGCTTTTCGACATTGGGCGCGTTCGTTACTTCGATCGTGCGTTGCTGTTTGAGGAAGTTCTCCGGCGTGATGACGAGCGTTGCGTGCCCGATGACGGGCGCGTCGTCAGCAGCCGATTCGCGTATCTTCGCGTAGAGCGTGTTGGTCTGCTTCCACAGTTCCGCCAGCGACGTGTGCGTGATGATTTTCTGACCCGTCAGATAGAAGTGCTTGCCGTCGACGGTATCGAGCGTCATGCGGTAATTCATGTTGCGCCGGTCGACATTCGTTTCATCGACGACGAACAGATTGAAGATGCCGTCGCTGACCGTCATCGGCTGCGGTGACAGCGCATCGCAGTTCAGCGTGCCGACCATGCGCGCCTGGTGTTGCCGGTTGACCAGCATGTCGTCGAGATCGTCGGAGACTACGGTTACCGTGAAGCGTATCGGCGTGCCGCTCGCCGGATCGTCCTGCTGGCCGTCGGGCTTCACGTCGCCGGCGTAATACGTGCCGATCATCGTCTCGGTGAAGCGCAGGCCGACCTTCGGCGCAGGCGGTGGCGCGGTGTTGCCCGCCGAGTCGTAATCGATCTGCCAGCCGCGCGATTTCGCGAGCAGCGCGCAGTTGCGCTCGGCCAGCGCCGAGATCGTCAGCAACGGATTCACGCCGAGCGAAAGTGGCATCACGGCGCCGTCCATCACGTAGAGGCCGTCGTGCACGGCGTTTCCGTCCGTACCGGAAAACACCTGGCCTGCCTGATCGACCACGCCTTGCGCGGCGTCTTCGCCCATCCCGCAGCCGCCCAGTGGATGCACGGTGACGGTGCGGTTCTGGAACATGTCGGAGGAGATCGGGTTGCGCACGTAATCGCCGCCTAGCGCGCCCGTCGCGTCGATCAGCGTCTTCTCGACCGTTTCGTAGATTGCCTGCTTGCCCGCGTTCGGCCAACTCACGCGTGGGCGGCCGCTTGCGACGCTGATCTGGCCGCTTTCGTCGTCGTGCGCCATCACGAGAAAGGTCTGCGTGTTGCGCATCGCGCCGTGATACGGACCGCGCAGAATGCTTTCGAGCTTGCGCGCCTCGTCCGCGAGCGGCGGTTCGCCTTCCGGATCGGGCATGGCGACGCCTTCGGCGGGCGCGGCGAGACCCAGCACGCTCATCAGGCCCAGCCCGATCGGTGCGGCAATCGAGCCTTCTTCGATCACGAAGCCGTCCTTCACATCCGCCGTGTCGCGATGATCGATGATGCCCGTGATGCACGGCCCCACGACGGGAATCTCGCCCGCCGGATGCGTGCCCCAGCCGACGCCGTTGATGACCTTGTCGGTGTTGAACGCGAACGCGAGCACGTCGCCGTTGCCGGTGAAGTGCTGGCCCAACTGCTTCGATACGGCAAGTCCCGCTTCCTGCGAGCGCAACAGGATCGCCGTCGAGCCGAGCGTGCCCGCCGACAGGATCACGATGTCGGCCGTCACGAACAGGTCGGGCGCGTCGTACAGATCGCGCTTGAAATCGGCGGGTTGATAGCGCACGCGCCACATGCCGCGCTCGTTGTCGCGCACTACGGAATGCACGGCCGCGCCCGTGAAAATCTGCGCGCCATGCGCGACGGCATCGGGCAGATAGTTCATGTGCGTCGAGTTTTTTGCGCCGTGATTGCAGCCCGAATTGCAGTCACCACAGCCGATGCAGCGGCTCTGGTCGACGCCCGCTGCATTCTTGCCGTCCTTGAAGGTGACCGTGATAGGCGGGCGATAGAAGCGCTTGCTCATGCCGAGCTTGTCGGCGGAGAGCGCGAGTGCGTCGAGCTTCGGCAGATCGGGGTAATCGTCGGGGACGGGCGTGGCGCCGAGCATGATCGTCGCGCGCTCGTAGCAGACGTCGAGGTTCGCCTGATCGTCGCGCAGGGCGGCGGGCCAGCGCTTGTCTTCCCACAGGCGCGGATCGGGCTTGAGCGCGACATTCGCGTTGATCAGCGAGGTGCCGCCCAGGCCGCAGCCGACCACCACGTTCACGTCCGGGTTCACGTGCACTTCGAGCAACGCGAGCGGCGAGCCGACCTGTGCGACGTCGGTGTTGTACTGCACCTGCGCGACACCTTCGAGCGGCGTCGCGGGGAAGTCGCCCGCCATGAATTCGCGGCCGCGTTCGAGCAGGCACACACTGCGTTTTGCACGGGCCATGCGGCTCGCGGCAATCGCGCCGCCATAGCCGGAACCGACGACGACGACCTCGTAATGGTCCTTCATCGCCCCGAGGGCGCTGGACAGGTAGGGGTTCATTCGACCACCTCGTTATATTGGACTTGCGCCGGTTGGGGGGGAATCCCGGCATCAGGGACGGCAGGAACGGCAGGCTGGTGCGCGCAGCCTCTTTATCCTGGACGGCGCGCCGCGAAATGCAAAGGGAAAACGCGCGTTTAGCCGCGTTATTCAAAAAATGCAGTGATGGCAGGCGTGAAAAGTGGTCGGGCGGACGGATGCCTTCAGGCAGCGGTCGCGCGAACTGCACGCGTAATCCAATGTGGGCGAGGGCCCGTGCTGGAACGAAATGCTCTACAGGCGGGCCGGATTGTTAAATGCGACCGGTGCAACAGGTGCAACAGATACATCGAATGCGTCGGATACGAACCGAAAAGCTGCGACTGTCAAACGTCAAATGTCGAACGGCGGCGTCCCCGTGCTTACGCGGCCGCCTCGATCATGTCGTCGTTGTCGGGCGCGGTCGCGGCTTCCGTCGCTTCGGCGGCGCGCAGGTTGAACACGACGAGGAGCGCCTCGCGGTTTTCGGCGTGAATCTCGATGCCGAGATCGTCGCGCAGCCACTGGCCGATCTTCGTGTTCGAAAACTGCGTGGCGTCGTCCGTCTTCTTCATGGTGACACCGAGCTTGACGGCGCGATAGTGATAGGAGGGCACCCGATGCTGAGCGGCCACCGCCGACAGACCACCTTTCGCTTCCGCGCACCAGCCGAGGCTGCCCGCCAGCACGATGCGCTCGGGCGAGTCGAGCGATGCAATGAACTGCCGCGCCGCTTCGCGCACGTACTGTTCGCTCAGGCCATATTGCAGCAGTACGCTTTCGACGGGATCTTCGAGCGCCTGCGCCCGCAGATCGATTTCCTGCATCATGCCTTCGTGTTCCATCGACACGTTGCGCTGATGACTCGCGCTTCTCAGGCAGTCGATCAGATAGCGGCGGAAGTAGGCGCAGATCGCGTAGCCGTTGGACGGCGCGCTTTCCGGCGCCGCCTTCGATTCAACGTGGCCGGGCGCCAGGCGCAGCACTTTCGTATAGATGAACTGATGCACGAGCTCTTCCTTGTCTTCGCCGAGCGCGTGCAATTCGAGCGGGTGGTAGGTGCGTAACGCGCGCTTCACGAGGTCGTACATCGACATCATTTCATGGTCCGTGAGCTGCGTGCGGCGGCGCCACAGATCGGGGAGAACGGCATCGTCGAGAGTGCGTGCGAAATCCTGGCTCGGAACTGCGCCCATGAAGGCCTCCATCGGTAAGGGGCAAGGAGCGCGGTGATGGCGGGAGGTGACCGCCATTGGAGCCTCGACAAACAGGCGTGAAACAGGTCGTGAAGCTGGACCGTCGGAGGCTGTTGGCCGCGCTTGATATTTGAATCGTTGAAACCAGTATGCTGTTTGCACGCGGTGTCGCCTATATGGATTAAGTCATAGCTGAAGGGTAAACCGCCGGTAAGACGGGTAAACTATCTTTAGACTGTACCGGTGCCGGTGTATGACGCGCGCCGCGCGGGTTTTATTCCCGATCCGGTGCAATCGGCGGCGGTTTGTCAGAAAACGAAACAACACACGGACTGCAAAGGCCGGACAGCCGGGCTTTGCGTGGGCGGGAACATGGCGCTGCTGCGTGTGCGCGCCCATTCCGGCCGGGCGCAACAAAACCGCATGGAACGCAGCCGCGCGCAAGCGCCGGCTGCCGTCCGCAAAGGAGACCGCACAATGCGGGCCGATCCCATCCAGCGCGCGATCGACGAAGATCTCGTGCGCGTGCTGTACGCGCAAGACCCGATCGCTTTCTTTACGCACTGGTTTTCGATTGCGGTGCTGGTGGCGATCTACTGGAATAACATCCCGCATCCGCATCTTTTTGCGGCCTGCTTTACCTTCTATGGTTTCGCCAATTGCGCGAGCCTCGCGCTGTGGATGGTCAACCGGCGCTGGCCCGAAGCCGTGTCGCCGCGCACGTGGATCAACCTGCATGCGGCGCGCGGCGCGCTGCTCTACAGCGCGCCGGGGCTGGCCATCTGGTTCGCGTTCCAGAGCCCGCACACGGATCTCCCCATCCTGCACACGGTGATGCTCGTCACGCTGGCGGCGGGCGTGTTCATGTCGAATGGCTTCGACGTGGCCAACTTCGTGACGGCGATCCCGTTCCTGCTGCTGCCGGCCATCGTGTTGCACTTCGGCACGCACACCTTCGACCGCACGATTCTCGCGATCGTGCTGGCGTTTTTCTTCTGCGCTATCAACGTTTACGCGCTCAGCTACCGCAAGCTGTTTCAGCGCGTCGTGCAGGCGCGCGTCGATCAGCAGGCGCTGGCCGAATCGCTGGCGGCGCAGAAGCTGGTTGCAGAGGAAGCGAGCCTGGCGAAGACGCGCTTTTTCGCCGCCGCGAGCCATGATCTGCGCCAGCCGCTGCATGCGCTCGGGCTGCTTGCGGCGTCGCTGAACGATACGTCGGCGACGCCCGTGCAACACGCGAAGACGGCCAGCAATATCGCCAACAACGTCGAGGCGCTGAATCAGCTGTTCAACCAGGTGCTCGATCTGGCGCGGCTGGAAAGCGGCGTGACGCAGGTTATCCGGCTGCATTTCCGGCTCTCGGAACTTTTCGACCGGGTCGGCAACCAGTACTGGCCGCAGGCGGCCGCGAAAGGGCTGGCGCTGCGCATCGCACCGACCGACGCCGTGATCCACGACGATCCCGTGCTGCTGGAGCGCATCCTCAGCAACCTGCTGTCGAACGCGGTGCGTTATACGGAAGGCGGCGCGATCTGGATGGGCGTCCGGCGTGCGGGGCGGCGCGAGGGCGGCTATATCGAGGTGCGCGATTCGGGCATCGGCATTCCGCAAGCCGAGCAGGAGCGGATTTTCGAGGAGTTCTATCAGGTCGCCACTCCGCAGCGCGACGCGCGGCAAGGGCACGGCCTCGGGCTGCCGCCCGTGAAGCGGCTGGTCGACATGCTCGGCGGCCAGCGGCAGTTGCGCTCGAACCCGGGGCGCGGGTCGGTGTTCCGTTTTCCGGTGCAGGCGGGCGACCCGGCGCGGAGCGTCGCCGGGTTGAACGATTCGGCGGCCAGCAGTGCGGCGGCGCTCGGGCGTCACGTGCTGTGTATCGACGACGAGCCAGCGATTCTCGAAGGTATCCAGAGCCTGCTCGGACGCTGGGGCTGCGTGGTGCGCGGCGTGCCCGACGAACGTCACGCGATGCAGGCCATCGACGAAGGCTTCATGCCTGACGCCGTGCTGTGCGACTATCAGCTGGCGAACCATCGTACGGGCGCGCAGGCGCTCGGCGCCGTGCGCGATGCGCTGCGCAGGCGTGGCCGCGAGCGGGTGGTGACGCTGCTGATTACGGGCGATATGGCGTCGGTGGAACTGGAGGCGCTCGCGTTGCAGGGCATTCCTGTGCTGCACAAGCCTGTCACCCCGGCGCGGCTGCGCCGTACGCTGGAAATGCTGTGGCAGCAGCCGGGTGCCGTCGCCGATGGCGCGGGCGCGAGTGCGCGAGGCCAGCAGATGGCGGAAGCGCAGCCTGCGACGACGCGCGGTTGAGAGGATTCAGCCGCGAAGTGGGCGGCTTTTCGTTGCTGCGTGAGTTCAGGGTGTGCCGAGCTTTACGGCGAGCCACGTTTCTGAAGCGCGGGCGTTCGTTTCGAGTGCATGGCAGCGCTGCATTGCGCGTCGCTGCGCCGTCGCGTTATCGGCCAATGCACCAGCGTGCCAGGACTTTGTCGCGCGATTTTCCCTCCCCACACCGTCTCCAAAGCCGAGCCCACCCGCTCTCCATCTTTTTTGAGAAGTGTCTGATCGACCGCTGCCATGCCTGGCTGCTGAAATAAGCCGTTTCGCGATAACGGCGGTGCGGAAGCCGCCGGAAACGCTTTTGGCAACCTTCGCATCCGGCCAGTCAAACCCGGTGCGGCTTTCGATTCAAAGAGGTGTAGAAGTGAACGGACATCCATCCGACAAGCTCGTCGGCGGCGTACTGATGGGCGCGCTGCTGACGGCCGTTTTCGTGGTCGGTCTGCTGTATCTCGGCATTCCCTCGGAGCATCACGCGGGCATGGTGGCGCGGCTGGGCTTGCCCGTCGCGCTGTCGAGCGTGCTGCTGTTTCCGATGCCGCTGCTGCATCGCACGGTGCTGCGCGAGCGCCGCAGCGAATTTATCCTCGACGAGGATCTCAACGCGATGTTGCTTGGCCGCGTGATCGGCGTGATCGGCGGCCTGGCGCTCGGCGTCACGCTCGCGACGGAAATGCTCTGACGGGCATGCATCAGGCGCGGCTGCAATGGCCGCGTGTATTTTTCGAAGGCGACGTTCTGTCGCCTTCTTTTTCCTTGCTTAAAGCGTCTTGCCGGCTTCGAGCCAGCCATTGATCACGGCGATCGCCGTGGCGCGATTATGCACGCCCAGTGCCCGGAAAATCACGGACAGATGGACCTTGATCGTGCCTTCGGCGACACCGAGATCGCGCGCGATCATCTTGTTGGTCCAGCCGCGATGCACCAGTCGCATGATTTCCTGCTGACGCGGCGACAGATTCTCCAGCAGATGCTGCTGATGCGGTTGCAGCGCCTCGATGCGCACGGGTGCCGCGTCCGGCGGCGCGGCGGTGGTGGTGGCCGTCTGCGTGGCACAGACCGATGCGCCTGCAGTCGTCTCCGACGTCGCGGAAGCGCTTGCCGTGGCCGTGCCGGCATCGCGCGAGCCGAGCAGGCTGAGCGCTTCCATCGGCACATAGGCGCCGCCCGACAGCACGAGTTCGATGGCCTTCAGCATCACGCTGGCCGGCTGACGCTTCGGTACGAAGCCCAGCGCGCCTGCGGCAAGCACGGCGCGCATCTCGTCCGGCGATTCTTCCGCCGACAGCACCACCACCGGCAGCGCCGGATTCGCCTTGAGCAGGGATTGGAGGGAAATCGCGCCCGTCATGCCGGGCATGTGCAGATCGACGATGGCGAGATCGTGGTCGGCGTCGGGCCTCGCGGCGGCGGCCAGCGTTTCCCAACTGTCGGCTTCGTCGAAGATGGCGTCGGGATCGAGTCCGCGTAGCAGACCCTTGACGCCCTGGCGGATCAGTTCATGATCGTCGGCTACTAGAAACTTCATGATGGCTCCGCTGACGGCTTTCGGCCCTGCCGGTGTTGTGCCAATGTTGTCGGTCGGGACGGGGACAGGCCGCGCACGCCCCGTGGTGCGCGGTCCGTCCACAAGGCCGCAGCACGGCCGGGCCTGAAGGCCCACTGCGTGTCGCGACCCGCTGCACTCCCTGCGGCCCGCTCAGCAGTGGGCCGTCCATGCAGCAAACAGCTTGTTTTGTTTCCCAAGCCGCGATCATATGCCTGATCGTCGGATGGGTCATGCCTGTTGCGTCGGCGCTGCGCCGGCCTTGCGGCCAGTGCGCATCGGCGCTTCATTGTTCGCGCCCGCCGCCCGGAATGCAACGGCATGGCGCGCTTTATCGCATTACTGGTCTCGCTCGCGCGTCCGCTGCGGCCTTGCCGGAAAATGCCCGGCTGGGCCGTCGCGGTTTGGCGCGTGTGGTTTCCCTTGGTCTGTACGGCACGACAACGGAGGCCGGAAAGACACCGCTCTCGCAGCCTGCTACGTAGACGAGTTGCACGGAAGGATTTTGAAGGCGTGCGGGCGGCGTCGGCGGGCCGCCCGGCAGGTTATGCGCACCGGATGCGCGTGCGGATTTCACCTGCGAAGAGCATAGGCGAATCGCCCGTGCGAATGGCGTTTGCCCGGCGCCGATCCCGCCCGCCGTTCCGGCCCGCTCAGGTAATGGCGAACAGCGTCGCGTTCATCAGCGCCTTGAACGCATAGCCGACGATCATCGCGCCGCCCACGCCGCCGCACCAGAGCATGACGAACCAGAGCCAGCCCGGCAGCCGGGCGCGCGCGGGCTTAGTGGTAGTGGGCGTCGCCATGGCGCACCTTGCCGCGGAAAACCCAGTAGCCCATCGTCGTGTAGCCGATGATGATAGGGATGATCACTGCCGCGCCGACCAGCGTGAACATCTGGCTCGAACGCGGCGCGGCCGCTTCCCAGAGCGTGAGGCTCGACGGAATCGCGTACGGCCACAGGCTCACCAGCAGCCCGACATAGCCAAGCAGCACCAGTCCGAGCGCAATCATGAACGGCGTGTTGTGATGCCGGTCGCGCACCGCGCGGCGCATGAAGAACGCGCAGACGGCGACAAGAACCGGCACGGGCAGCAGACGCCAGAAAATGCCCGCGTCGAACCAGCGCTGTGCGATGTCGGGTTCCTGCAGCGGCGTCCACAGACTCACGATCACGATGAAACCGAGCAGCACGATGGTCAGCGGCCAGACGACGCGATGCAGCCGCCGCTGCAGGTCGCCTTCCGTCTTCGCGACGAGCCAGCAGCAGCCAAGCAGCGCATACGTGACGACGAGGCCGAGGCCCGTCAGCAGCGAGAACGGCGTGAGCCAGCCGAATCCATCGCCCGCAAAGCTGCCATCGACCACAGGAATGCCCTGCAGGAACGCACCCAGCGCGATGCCCTGAAAGAACGCCGCACCCGTCGATCCACCGATAAACGCCAGATCCCACAAATGCTTGGTTCGATTCGCCTTCGCGCGGATCTCGAACGACACGCCCCGGAAAATCAGGCACGCGAGCATGAAGACCAGCGGCAGATAGAGCGCCGACAGCACGGTCGAATACACGACCGGAAACGCCGCGAACAGGCCCGCGCCACCAAGCACGAGCCACGTCTCGTTGCCGTCCCAGACGGGCGCGACGGTGTTCATCATCAGGTCGCGTTCTTTCTCATCGGGGAAGAACGGAAACACGATGCCGATGCCCAGATCGAAGCCGTCCAGCACCACGTAAATGAAAAGGCCCAGCGCGATGATCGCGGCCCACACTACGGTCACATCCATTTTTCTCTCGCGGATTTCGTATTGAAGGATCAGGCGTCGACGGCGGACAGCGGGCGTCGCCCGGCGTGCTCAGGCGCGTCCGGAACGCCATCGGGTGTATGGCCCGGCAACGCGGGGCCGCCTCGCATCAGCTTGAACATGTAGTAGATGCCCGTGCCGAACACGAGGAAGTAGATGACCACGAACGCCATCAGCGAAATGCCGACCTGTTGCGCGGACAGCGGCGACACGGCTTCGACGGTGCGCTTCACGCCATACACGACCCCCGGCTGACGGCCGACTTCCGTGGTCACCCAGCCCGCCAGCAGCGACAGGAAGCCCGTCGGACCCATCGCAATCGCGATGCGCTGGAACCACTTCGTGTCATAGAGCTTGCCGCGGCGGCGCAGCACCCACGCGGCAATCGCGAAGAGAATCATCGCCACGCCGAGGCCCGCCATCACGCGGAAGCTCCAGAACACGACAGTGGAATTCGGGCGGTCTTCCTTCGGGAAGCTCTTCAGTCCGCGAATCTCGCCGTCCCAGCTATGCGTGAGGATCAGGCTGCCGAGGTGCGGAATCGATACGGCGTACTTGGTGGTTTCCGCCTGCATGTCGGGGATGCCGAACAGGTTCAGCGCCGTGCCGCCTTTTTCCGTGTCCCACAGACCTTCGATGGCCGCGATCTTCGCAGGCTGATGTTCGCGTGTGTTCAGGCCGTGTGCATCGCCGACGAAGGCTTGCACGGGCGCGAGCACCAGCAGCATCCAGAGCGCCATCGAGAACATCTTTTTGACGGCCTGATCGCGCCGCCCTTTGAGCAGATGCCACGCGCCGACGGCGGCCACGACCAGCGCCGTGACGATGAACGCGGCAATCGCCATGTGCGCGAGACGATAGGGGAACGAAGGATTGAAGATGATCTTGAACCAGTCGACAGGGACGACGTGGTTATCGACGATATCGAAGCCTTGCGGCGTCTGCATCCAGCTGTTGGAAGCGAGAATCCAGAAGGTGGAGATCAGCGTGCCGATCGCGACCATCAGCGTCGCGCCGAAGTGCGCGCGCGGGCTGACGCGTTGCCAGCCGAACAGCATGATGCCGAGAAAGCCGGCTTCGAGGAAGAACGCCGTCATGACTTCGTACATCAGCAGCGGCCCGGTGACAGGGCCGGCAAACGACGAGAAGCCCGACCAGTTGGTGCCGAACTCATAGCTCATGACGACACCGGAGACGACACCCATGCCGAAGGCCACCGCGAAGATCTTCGACCAGAACAGACAAAGATCTTTGTAGTAGGCCTTACCGGTTTTGAGCCAGCGCCATTCGAGCACGGCAATGAAGCTGGCAAGCCCGATGCTGAGCGCGGGAAAGATGATGTGAAACGAGACCGTGAACGCGAACTGCATGCGCGCCAGGTCGAAGGCGGAGATTGCGGTGTTCATGTTTCCGAATCCGGGTAACAGTCTTGACGACTTCGCGCGTCGACTGATGTCGGTGCGCACTGCGTTCGAGCAGATGACGGCAAGCGTAGGGGATCGCGGAAAGTTTTGCTGCGGTGCGCCGTGTGGCGATATGGCGCAGCATAGCGCGGCTGCTGGCCCGCTTTATCGAGATAAATGCTTGATGTGGATCAGGATTTTTGTGTTCGGTTTGGCGCGTGTGTTGCGCGCGGCAGGGCGATAAGTGCGGCAATCAACCGCGTCGCAGCATGGCCGGTGTCGATGGCGTGCGACGGTGTGGTGCGGTGGGTTGTCGCGGGATGATGAGAGGCGGGCGGCCTGGCGCCCGCGGTCCGCGTTGTTTCGTTACGGCTTACTGAAAGTCGGTGCGCGATTTCTGTGCGGCCAGCAGTTCGTCCAGCTTGCGCTCGAGGCGCAGGTTCGTGCAGCCGATCAGATAGACCATGCAGATGTAGTTGATGATCGGGATGAACGACACGATGGTCCACTTCAGCACAGGGCGCCCCTTGTCCTTTGCCAGAAAATGTCCCACGAAACCCAGGATGACGGAGATGAGCAGGAGCGGAAGGAGCGAAATGAACGGTGACGGTTGCATGATGGTGGTGCCCTCGCGATGGTTTTTTGGGAATATGGCGTGACATCGTGCCGGTGGGGATTATGTCACCGGGAGGCGTGATCTTGTGACTCTGCACTATCATGATGGACTCGAGGAGGGCGGACATGCGCACCCGCGGATTCAACCCGAACGACGCCAGCAGTTCACGAATCGGAACGCCATAGCCGACATGCGAGACGCACCCTATATCAAAGTCCGGTTGCTCACTGTGCTGATTGCCGCGGCATTCGCGTGTGCCGCGCTGATGTTGGTCGGCGGTTGCAAGTCGACGCAGCCGCAGGCCGCGACCGCGTCGGGGACACTCACCGCCGGCGACGCCGAACTCGCCGCCAGGGTGAAGCAGGCGCTCACCGCCGACCCGGATCTGAGGTCGCTGCCCGTCAGCGTCGCGACCTATCGAGGTGCCGTGCAATTGTCCGGCTATGTGGATTCAGAGGCACAGATCCAGAAAGCGCTCGCCGTCACGCGTGGTGTGTCGGGCGCGCAATCAGTGAGCAACGATCTGCAGATCCGGCCTCGATAACGGGCGTGTCGTGCTCAACGCCCGCATTTCACGCGGCAGTCCGTCCACCATTGACGCGCAGCACTTCGCCCGTCATAAAGCTCGCCTTCTGTGACGCGACGAAAACAATCGCTTCCGCGATTTCCTCCGGCGTTCCCGCGCGCCGCAACGGCACGGTGGACAGCATGGCCGCCTTGTTTTCGTTAGAGCCGGTTATCCGGTCGAGCATGTCCGTTTGCACCGGTCCAGGCGCCACGGCATTGACGCGAACGCCGAACGCTGCCGCCTCGATGGCAGCCGACTTCGTGAGACCTTCGACTGCATGCTTGCTGGCCACGTAGAGTGCATTCTTCGCAGCGCCGCGAATCCCCATCGTCGACGATACGTTGACGATGCTGCCTCGGCCTTGCGCCGACATCGCCCGAAGTTCGTGCTTGATCGAGAGCAAGGTGCCGAGCACATTCGCATCGAACACGGCAGCATATCGGTCCACCGTCTGATCGACGATCGGTGCAGGCTCGCCTTCGAAACCCGCGCTATTCACGGCGATATCCAGACGACCGAAGCGGGCCATCACGCGTTCCACCAGCGCCTGCACCTGATCTTCGAAGCGGACATCGGCCTGAACGAATTCGGCTTCGCCACCTAGCGCGCGCAATTCCTCAGCGAGCTTCTGGCCTTCTTCCAACCGACGCCCCGACACCACCACACGGGCCTTCTCTCTGGAGAACGCAATGGCCGTCGCGCGGCCGATACCGGACAGTGCGCCGGTGACGAGAACTACTGGCAAGTCATTCATTTTCTGCTCCAACGTGTAAGTCCGGATGCCTCAACGCCTGCTTCGCATCGTGCGGCTCAGGCGTGAGCATCGTGTGGCGCGTGCCGTGTCAGGCGCTGTATCCGCCGTCGACGGGAATGACGGCGCCGGTGATGAAGCTCGCAGCCGGGCTGGCGATGAATGTCACCGCGGCAGCGATCTCTTCGGGGCGGCCAAAGCGGCCGAGCGCGGTGGCAGCTGCCTGCGCCTCGGCAAAGGGGCTATCGTCCGGGTTCATCTCGGTGTTGGTCGAACCCGCACCGATGACGTTGACGGTAATACCCTTCGGGCCGAGATCCCGTGCGACACCTTTGCTATAGCCTTCGATGGCGCGTTTCGTCGCGCTGTAATCGGCGAGACCCGGCCACGTCGATCGAAGCGCGAGGGCCGACGAGATCGAAATGATCCGGCCGCCGCTTTCCATCACTCGCGACGCTTCGCGAATCGCGGTCACCACGGCTTCATAGTTGATCTGCAGTTGCCGGTCGAAGCCGGATGTATCCGTCGTTTCCGCGACGGTGCCGGTTTCGAACACGGCTGCGTTGTTGACGAGGATGTCGAGCTTGCCGAACCGCCTGACGACGTCGGCGATCAAGGTCTTGACCGCCGACGCATTCGCCTGATCGGCCTTCACGGCAAGCGCCTTGCCACCCGACGCCTCGATTGCCGCAACGACTTCGGCTGCGCGAGCCTCGCTGCTGGCATAGCTGAGCACGACGGTTGCGCCCTGAGCGGCGAGCTGGCTGGCCGTGGCGGCGCCGATGCCGCGCGAGCCACCCGTCACGAGCGCGACCTTTCCTTCGAGAATCTTTGCCATTGTCCTGTCCATCCTGGTTGCAGGCCCGTTGCGTCATCGCATCGAGCCTGACGGTTGCTGATCCGCTGTGCGGCGATGAACAGAGCGTACTGGCGCTCTATCTGTCCGTCTAATCAATGGTTTGTGGGTGTATCATCATTTGAAGTGATGAATTGTCTCGCAACCATGAAAGATCTCGACCTCCACCTGGTTTCCATATTCGATGCCGTCATGACCGAGGGTTCGGTCACGAAGGCGGCTGAGCGCCTGGCGATGACGCAGTCGGCCGTCAGCAACGCCATCGCACGGATGCGAGTGGTGTGGGAAGACCCGCTGTTCACGCGCTCGGGGCGCGGCATCAAGGCCACCGCGCGAGCGCAGGAGCTTTGGCGCGACATTCAGGCGCCGCTTGCGGCCATTCGCGTGGCCGCATCGCCTACGCGGTTCGATGCGGCCACATCGACACGTGCGTTTCGCGTCGCCGTGACCGATTACGTGTCGGGCGCGCTGTGGCCGTTGCTGCGTCAGTACATCGAGACACACGCGAAGGGCATCCGGATTCTCGCGGTGCCCTATACGAGTCAGGCGACGGCTTCCCAGCTGCGGGATAGCAACATTGATCTGTGCATCGGCGGGCTTCAGCATATGGGCGACGAATTCAGGCTGCAGCGGCTGTTCGTCGAGAACTGGGTGTGTGCGATGCGGTCCGACCATCCCCTTGCCAACGCTCCACTCAGCGGGGACGATTTTCTCGAAGCAGAGCATCTGTTGGTCTCACTCTCGGGAGACCCGGTTGGATTCGCCGACGTATCACTCGAACGAATGGGAAAGCGCCGTCGGGTAGCGATGACGCTGAACAATTTCGCGGGCGCGCCGTCGCTTCTGCTGGCTTCCGATCTGATTGCCGTACTGCCTGCAGGCGTGGTGCAAACCCACACATTGAGAGAGTCGATTTACGCGTGCGACGTACCGTTCGCGATCCCGCCGTTCGATTGCCAGATGGCGTGGCATACGCGTCATGAACGCGATCTGGCGCACAGGTGGATGCGGGCGCGGATCAGCGAGGCGTGCGGGCGGATATGGAAGCCTGCTGACGCTTCACGTGATCGATGAATGCGCGCAGCTTCGGCAGGATCTGCCGGCGGTCCGGATAGCAAAGAAACACGCCTGGTATGACGGGCGCATAGGACTCCAGCACGTGCACCAGTTTTCCCGTTCTCAGCCCTTCGGCGGCGAGCGGTTCGGGCAACTGAGCGAGGCCCAGGCCTTCGATCGCTGCGCCAAGCATGGTCGGAAAATCGCTGGCGATAAGCGGACCGGACACAGCGATCTCGATCGCCTCGCCATCGACGTTGAACGACCAGAGCGCAAGCGCGCCATCCGATCGGCGCCAGCGCAGACATGCGTGCTGGCGTAACGCGTCCGTGTTCACGGGCTGATGACGACCAGCGAAGTAAGCAGGGCTGCCGACCACGACGAGACGAAACGGTGGCGTCATCGGGACGGCAACCATGTCTGCGGCGACGAACTGGCCGAGCCGGATGCCGGCGTCGAATCCTTCCGCCGCGAGATCGACGAGTTCCTTGCTGGCAGCCAGTTCCACTTCGACGTCGGGATAGGCCTTGCAGAACGACGCGATCAACGGCTCCAGCAGAATCGGCACGATAGCGCGCGGCACCGAGAGGCGCAGCAATCCCGCTGGCCGCTGGCCGAGTCCGCGCGCCACCTCGCTGGCGGCGACGAGTTCTTCGAAAGCAGGCTTGGCACGCGAAAGAAACCGCTCGCCCGCTTCTGTCAGGCCGACGCTACGTGTAGTCCGCGTGAACAGCGCGGCGCCGATGCGGGCTTCGAGCACGCGCACGGTCTGGCTGATGGCTGACGGCGTCACGCCGAGTTCGGCGGCTGCCTTGCGAAAGCTGCGATGCTGGGCGACGCTCAGGAACACCTCTACGCCATCGAGCGCGCCCTGTCTCACTGTGAAGTTCTGCTTCATGGCCTGTCAACATTGTGAGGAATAGTCGCCCGTTCGACCCGATGGTACATCTAACGTACCCGTCGCGAACGACGAACCCTGACCTGACAGGAGGCAAGATGTCACCACAGATGATCTTTCAATCGCATCTCGTTCTGGGCTATGTGGCCTGGCTGCTTTGCTTTGGCGCGTATGTGTGGCCGAGGCTCAAGTCGATGGAACTGTTCGACGCACAACGCGCGATCGCCGCGCTGCATAGCTTCCGCTTTTTCGGGCTGGTCTTTATTCTTCCGGGTGTCGTCGGTCCGCAGTTGCCTGCCAGTTTCGCCGTGTTCGCGGCGTATGGCGATTTTGCAACCGGCCTGCTGGCGATACTCGCGCTTTCAGCGGCACGCATACGGCCGCTGTTCTGGCTATGCATCGTGGCGTTCAATGTTGTCGGGGCGATGGACCTGATCGTCGATTACTACCATGCCGTGCTGGCAGATCTTCCCGCACATGCAGGGGAGTTGGGTGCGACATACGCGGTCGCGATCATTTACGTGCCGCTTCTGGCGATTACGCATGTCGCGGCGTTCTATCTGCTGACGCGCTCTCAACTCAAGGTGGCACGCACGGATGTGTCACGTCGTGCTGCATGACAGGGTTCGCCCCTTAAAGCGCGACGGCGAGGATTGCGGCGCGCGGCACACTGATTGCTCGATTCATTAACGAGCAGGCGATGAACGTCTGCGTCGATAAATCCAGTCAAACAGGAGGAACGGATCATGAAAAAGGCAACCAGTGCACTGATCGCGGCTGTGGCAACGCTTGCGCTGTCGGGTGGCGCTTATGCGCAGGCGACAGGCGGTTCAGCGGGCGGTGGTTCGAGTCATGGCAGCACGTCGAGTCCGGCGCCCAATCAGATGAACGATTCGTCGAACAGTTACGGCACGCCTGGCATGACCAACTCGGATAGCGGTATGCCGAATCCGGCCATGCAGCAGCAAGGGCCGAACAATACGTCGACGCCGGCGCCGAAAACTAACAACACGCTTGCAACGCCGAGTGTGAAGTCGCCGGCGGATAACCAGTAAGCAGGGTGGGTCGTAGCGGCTTTTTCGTTCGAAAATCGCGGGTTGCGTTCGTGCCGGGAGCGGCGGTTTAGCCTGGCACGTGCGTCCGCGGATTGTCTTGCGTTGAATGCGCGGCCCCGCGAAGGGGCAACGCATGAAGTACGAAGCAGTCAGTCACATCCCATGTGCCGGGAACGACCTCACCTGAAAATCGCAACAAATTGCATCACGGTCCCCACCCCGGCAATCACGGTAAAAACCGCTGCCAGCACAACGCCTGCGGTTTCCAGAACCTGATCGGCAATCGAGTAAGGACCATCACATGCAGTTTCGGTGTTGCGTTCCATAGCGCGACGAATAGTGTCATGAGCGACACGTAGTACATCGGCAGAAAACGCAAAAACTTTAGCAATCTGCGCTAAACAGGATCAAAACCAGCCCTTACACATCACTCCAGAGCTTCCCACCCGTCGCCCAATCTTCCCGTTTCACATCGACGAGAATGATCTCGACCGAACCTGGCTCGACATTCAACGACTCGCAAGTCGCCTTGGTAATCGCTTCGACGAACTGACGCTTCTGCTCGACAGTACGTCCTTCAAAAAGCTCGATACGAAAAGTAGGCATGTCCACCGTCCTCCAGAGTTAAACGAAAAAGTCAGTCCTTGTAAGAAGCATCCAGACGATCGAGCTTCCTCAATAAAGCGGGCCACTCGACCGCGCCTTCAATCGCGCCATCATCGAAAAGCTGTTCAGCCGTGCGTGCAGCCACCGCTTCGGATGGCATCACCAGCACACCGCCACCTGCTTGCGCCTGCAACTGAATCTCGCAGGCCTTGATGAGCGTCGCCATCAACACATACGCTTCCGCAACAGTGCGGCCCGCCGTCAACGTGCCGTGATTGCGCAGCAGCATCGCAGGCTTGTCCTCGAGATCGGCGACGAGCCGCTCGCCTTCGGCCGGTGTGAAAGCGAGACCTTCATAGTCGTGATACGCAAGATAGCCATGAAAACGCAACGCATGCTGCGAGCCTGGCAATAGCCCGTCCTTTTGCAACGACACCGCAATGCCCGCCGTATTGTGCAGATGCATCACGCAGAAGGCGTCGGCGCGCGCAGCGTGGACAGCCGCATGCAAGGCAAAACCCGTCGCGTTGACGGGATGCTCGCTCGTGCCAATGATATTGCCCGCAATATCGATCTTCACCAGATTCGACGCGCACACTTCATCGAACGACAGTCCGAACGGGTTGATCAGGAAATGGCCCGGCTCGTCCGGCACGCTCGCGGAGATATGCGTGTAGACGAGATCGTCCCAGCCATTCAGCGCCGCCAGCCGATAGGCGGCCGCGAGATCGACGCGCGTGCGACGCTCGGCCTCCGACATTGGCTTCGACTGCGCAACGCGGCCCGCAGGCGTATGAGCGAACGACGACATGACGTCTCCTGTAACAGTCCGCTTCAGCTTTCGGGCGAAACGGCGCGGGTTGTTTTCTGTCGATCCTCGCAGCGTGCGTGTTCTCCAGCGGAGAATTCACGCACACGCTTCGATGGACGCGTGCGGGGAGTATCGCGCATCAGCAGGCGGACCGTCCACGTAGCGACGACGAACGGCGCGGTCATCGCGGGCACGCCATACATCGCGGCAATCTGCTGCAACGCAACCGATACGCCCACGCCAGCCAGCGCCGCGAGCAGGCCGCAATCGGCAAGGGCGAGCGCGGCGAGCGCACCGTTGAATCCTAACAGGCCCGCGCCGAACGAGGCGCCGTCGGCGCCTGCCAGCCAGTGCGCGAGCGTGGCGAGCGCCGCACCGGCGAGCGCGAACAGCGCGGCGCGCATCGACGACAATGCGATGCCGCCGAGTATGAACGCGCCAGCTAGCGCATTGCATGCAAACGACGTTTGCGCGATGCCCGTCAACACGCCAGGCACGGCATCGTGCCATGACACGGCGTAGGGCGTCGAAACATGCGCCAGTGCCGGATGCATGAAGGGCAGCCACGCCCACGTCACCAGCAGGCACGGGCTCGAATAGAACCCAAGGCCACGCGCGTCCAGCCACCGCGCCCACGGGCCGAGCAGCCACGCAGCGGCTGTCGCCGCGAGAATCGCGACGGCCATCGCAGTGGCATAGTCGGCGATGAAGGTGAACGCTGCCAGCGCCGCGAGTGCGCCGTTGAAGCCGTGCAAGCCGTCGCGGGTGTCATCGGCATCGTAGCCGCGCAGCACCGCGCCCACGTTTGCCGCAATCGCACCCGTCAGGGCGGCGCAGGCGAGGCGCGTATCGCTGACCAGCAACGCCGCGAGCACGCAGACGCCCGTCGCCGCATGGCGTTGCAGGACGATCTGGCCGAGGCTGCGCAGCAGGGTGCGCAATGCATCGAGCGTTTCTTCGTGGGTGGCGGCGGGCATGATGGCAATACCGTTCCAGCTGGGTGGCGAGGGCGTGACGAAGACGTGACAGCGCCGCACGAGGCGGAACTCGCGCGGCGCGTACGATTCGAAGCAGACGAACCGCGAGCATAGGGCAGCCGGCGTGCGAGTGGCATGTGCATTCGTTGATAGCCGCTATTTGAGTGCCAGCGTCGGCGTGCTTCACCCTTGCGCTGCCCGCGTTACGATGTCGCTACAGGCAGCGGCGTTCCCGCCGATTTCTCCACAGGAGGCCGAGTCATGCGCGAAGTGCGATGGATTCCGGAAGAGGGCGATGGTGTCGAGCATCTTGCTTTCGATGCACGCGCCGACGGCTTTTATGTCGAAAGCGTGCTGGTCGGCGAGCGCGATGACCGCGCATATGGCCTGATGTACCGCGTGAAATGCGATCTGCGATGGCGCACGCTGCATGCGTGGCTGAAGGTGACAGGTGGCCCGGAACTCGAATTGCATGGCGACGGCGAAGGCAACTGGCGCGATGGCCATGACCTCGTGCTGCCGTTCCTGACGGGCTGCATCGACATCGATATCGCTGCCACGCCGTTCACGAACACGCTGCCGATCCGCCGCCTTCAGCTGGCCCGAGGCGCGCGCGAGCCGATTGCCGTCGCGTTCATTTCGACGCCGGATTTGCAGGTCTCGCGCGTCGAGCAGGCCTATACCTGTATCGAGCCGGGCAGCGCGTATCGCTATGAAGGGATCGACACCGGCTTTGCTGCCGAACTGACCGTGGACGACGACGCACTCGTCATCGACTATCCGATGATGTTCACGCGCACCATGCCGCTCGTCTGACACGATGCTTCGCGCGCGGTGATAAACCCTTCGATGCTGGCCGCGATACGCGCCGGCTCGCGCAGCACGACCCAATGGCCTGCATCGATTTCATCGCGTGAATGCGGGCCGATCCATGTATCGAGACCCAGCGACAGCGCGGCGCCGACATAGCGGTCGCGCAGCGGCACGATGAAATGCACGGGCGCGTGGGCGTGCCGCGCACGCGGACGCAGCAGCTTCTCAATGAAATTCGCGCGATACAGCTTCAGCCCGTTCAGCGCGTTGCGCAGTTGCGCCGGGTCGCGCGGCGCACGTATGCGCTCCGTCACACGCAGCCACAGTGGCCAGCCGTATGCGCCACCGAATCGCCATACGAGTTCGGGCAAGACTGGCAGGTGAAAGAAGACGATGTACCACGACTTGAACATTTGCCGGATACCCGCGCCGAATGGCCGCGCAGCAGCCTGCGCACGATCGCCGCGCAGTCCGAGCGATGCGTGATCGAGACAAGGCCCGGAGATCGACGTGAAGCTTGCGATGCGGCCCGCGAGCGCACTGTCCGTGACGGCTTCCCAGCATTGAATCGAACCCCAGTCGTGCCCGACCAGGTGAAACGGCTGCGTGCAGCAGGTTGCATCGGCGACCGCGGCGAGATCGGCGGCGAGGCGTTCGAGCCGGTATGCGCTGCGTTCGCGCGGCGCATCGGATGCGCCTGCGCCGCGCACATCGTAGGCGATCACGCGGTAACGCGTTTCCAGCAGTGCGCGAATGGGCGCCCACACGGCCGCGGAGTCGGGATAGCCATGCACGAGGACGATGGGCGGCGCATCGCGCGGACCGCTGACATAGACGGCGAGTTGAACGCCGTCTGCATCGACGGCTTGCATGTCGTGAATCATGCGCATGGGTCGTGCTATGCCGCAGCGCGTACGCCGCGACGTGCTTTTTTCAGCGCTGCGGGATTGGCAGCATTCGCGGCATCGACAGCAGCAACGAGTCCGTCGATACGCGCAAGATGCGCGCGATTGTCGTGATCCCAGGGATGAAAACCAGGCTTGAAAAAGCGCAGCCATTCGAGTGCAATGCCCGGAAACACACCATGCTTCGGTCCATACAGAAACTTCACGACGCTCCACAAGCCACGCAGATTGTGACCGCGCTTGCGGTCGCGGATCAGCAGTCGCACGTGGTAGTCGAACACGATCAGCCAGAAGAACACGGTGACGGCGAGCATCGTGCCTGTGCGGATCAGATAGCGCGCGAGGCCGGGCCTCATTACGGTGTTCCATACATCGTACGACACGGATTTGTGCTCCGTTTCCTCCAGCGCGTGCCACGTCCACATCTGCGCATAACCTTCGACAGAACCTTCGATACGCGAACTATCATCGAGCAGCAGGCCCGCGAGCATGGCCGTGTAGTGCTCCAGCGCGACCGTCATCGCCAGTTGATACGAAGGCGGCAGCAGCTTGCGGTTCAGGTTGAGGAACATCGTAAGCCGTTTATCGAGCAGATGCGCGGGCAACCCCGCGCGATCGAGCAGATCGTTGTACTCGACATGTTCGCGCGTATGCATCGCTTCCTGTCCGATGAAGCCAAGCACCTGCTTCTTCAGTTCAGGCTCGGTGATGTCGTCGCGATAGTGACGCACGCTGTCCATGAAGAAGCGCTCGCCCGCAGGAAACAGCAGCGACAGCGCGTTGAAGAAGTGTGTGACGTGCGGGCCGAGGCGGTGCCAGTCGCAGGCGCGATCGGCGGGCAGGGCAAAGCGGAGGTCGCGGCGGATGGGCATCATGGCGTGTCTTCCTGACGAATGAGGTTCGGTGGCGGCATGAAGGGACTCATGCGCGCCTTCCTTCAACGGCTTCGCTGCGCCGCGCGCGCTTTTGCGCGAGCCGCTTCATGCGGCGCGTCTGCAGCACGACCAGCGCCTGATACGCAGCGGGCAGCGTGCGCGCCAGCCAGTCGGCGGCGCGCGCGTCCCGGCCGATCAGCACACGGCGCTTGTTGCGGCGCACGCCGTCGAGAATCACGCGCGCGGCTTCATCGGCTGTGGTGATGAAGAATTTTTCGAAATCGTCCTTGCCTTGCTGTTCGTTCTCGATCATGAAGCCGACCATGTTCGGCGCGATGCGGCTCGATTGCGCGATCGCCGTGCGGATGCCGCCGGGATGCACGCAGGTCGCAGAAACACCGCATTTCATGAGGTCGAGTTCCTGGCGCAGCGCTTCCGTGAAGCCGCGCACGGCGAACTTGGTAGCGTTGTAGCCGCTCATGCCGGGTTGCGCGAACAGTCCGAACACACTCGACGTATTGACGATATGTCCTTCACCCGCCGATTTCAGCAGCGGCAGGAACGCTTTCGTGCCATGCACGACGCCCCAGAAGTTCACGCCGACGATCCATTCGAGATCGTCGTAGTCCATGCCGTCGATGGTGCTCGACAGCGCGACGCCCGCATTGTTGAAGACGAGATTCACGCGGCCGTGCTGGCGCGCCGCATCGGCTGCCCAGTCGTACATCGCAATGCGGTCGGCGACATCGAGCGCGCACGTCGTGATGCGCAGCGGGGCGCCGATGCGTTGCGGCGCGGCGGCCTGCGCAAGCTGCATGGTTTCTGCAAGCCCGGCGGCGTTGCGGTCTGCCAGCGCGAGATGGCAGCCTTCGCGCGCAAGCTGGATCGCGAGCGAACGGCCCATGCCGGAACCTGCGCCCGTGATCGCCGCGACGCGGTCGTTGAAGTGCTTCATTGATCGTCTCCCTGAGCTTGTGCCTTTATCGTCGAGTCATGTTGCTCATGTTGCTTCGGCGGACGTGATGCGCGCCGTGGCGAGTTGCGATGGCTGCGCAGCGTGCGTGTCGTGTTGCGGGTGTGCGTAAGCGTAGTAATCGTCGATGCGGAACGTGCCCGTCGCCTTGCGGAAGCGATAGGCGAAACCTGGCCACAGCGGGGTGTTCTTGCCGTTGCGCGGATCGAGATACCAGCTTTTGCAGCCGCCGACCGACCAGATCGCGCGCCCGAGCTTTTGCTGGATGCGTTCGTTGTAGTCGCGCTCCACCTGCGGCCGCACTTCGATCGCAGCGGCGTTCTCGCGCTGCATCGTCTTGAGCGCGCGCAGAATGTATTCGACTTGCGACTCGATCATGAACACCATCGAGTTGTGTCCAAGTCCCGTATTCGGGCCGACGATCATGAAGAAGTTCGGATAGCCGGGCAGCGTGGTGCCGAGATAGGCGTGCGCACCGTTGCGCCACGTATCGACGATATCGACGCCGCCGCGTCCCTTCACGACGCCATGCGGAAACGGATCGGCGACATGGAAGCCCGTGCCGAGAATGATGCAGTCGGCGGGATGACGCACGCCGTCCGTGGTGACGACCGCGTGCGGTTCGATGCGCGCGATGCCTGCCGTTTTCACGTTGACGTTGGCGCGTGCGACGGCGGGGAAGTAGTCGTTGGAAATGAGGATACGTTTGCAGCCCATCGTGTAATCGGGCGTGAGCGTCTTGCGCAATTGCGGATCGCTGATCAGCCTGTGCAGATGACGTACGGCGATTTTCTGGGCCGTCTTCATCAGCGAAGGATGCACGGCAAAACCGAACGCACGCGATTCGAGCATGCTGAACAGACCTGCGCGCATGAGCTTCTGCGTGAAGGGCAGATGACGGAACAGCCACTGCTCGGCACGACGCACGGGGCGATCGGCCTTCGGCATGATCCAGGGCGGCGTGCGCTGAAACAGATCGAGATGCGCGACACGCGGTGCAATTTGCGGCACGAACTGGATCGCGCTCGCGCCTGTACCGATCACGGCAACGCGCTTGCCGTCGAGTGGATACGCGTGGTCCCAATGCTGTGAGTGGAACATCTTGCCTTCGAACGACTCGATGCCTTCGATGTCCGGCAGCGCCGCGCGCGACAGGCCGCCCATACCTGACACCAGCACGCGGGCAGACCACTGCTGGCCGTTCGCGAAGCGTAGCAGCCAGCGGTGCCGCGTTTCGTCATAGCTTGCGCTGCTGAGTTCGTGTTGCAGGCGCAGATGCGAAGCGATGCCGAAGCGTTGCACGCAGTCTTCGAGATACGCGCGGATTTCCGGCTGACGCGCGAACATGCGTGACCATTTGGGGTTGGGCGCAAACGAAAACGAATAGACATGCGATTGCACATCGCAGGCGCAGCCGGGGTAATCGTTGTCGCGCCATGTGCCGCCTATCGAGTCTGCTTTCTCTGCGATCACGAAATCGGTGATGCCGGATTGGCGTAGACGGATTGCCATGCCGAGGCCGGCGAAGCCCGAGCCGATGATGGCGATGTCGGTTTCGATGGGGGTTGTGTCGCCCGGCCTGGGGCTGGTGTTTTGCGTCATGGATGCGTTCATCCCGTGCGTCTCCCTGTTTTTTTGCCTGTTTTGCTCAGTTCTTACTGTTACATTGGTTGATGTAACGATAGGGGGTTGAATTGGTTCATGCAAGGGATCTAGTTAGATGCCGGACTCTATGTGGTGTGGGTTTTTTTGCCTGACGGCGCTGGTTGAAACGATGGGTGGAATGTGTGGGGGATGTGGAGTCAGGGTTTCGGTGAGGTGTTCAAACACTGAGGGGGTGATTTTGCTGGCATCCGCGTTTTGGTGTTGGTACTTCAGGCGTTGCCCCTGTGCGGGGCGGCACCTACTTTTCTTTGCCGCCGCAAAGAAAAGTAGGCAAAAGAAAGCGGGCTAACAC
>NZ_QBUY01000073.1 GCF_003121405.1 Paraburkholderia sp. C35
AACGGCAACATGGTCGCGGGCCGCAACCTGTCGCTCGCCGTCAACGGCGACTACACGAACAGCGCAGGCAACAACCTGCACGCGGACGGCAACATGACCGTCAGCGCCACGGGCACACTGACCAACACGGGCACACTCGCGGCCAATGGCACGCTCACCGCGACCGGCGCAAACGTCGTGAACGCAGCGGGCGCAGGCATCAACTCGACGAACACGAGCGTCAACGCTGCCGGCACGCTGACCAACGCGGGACGCATCGAAGGCGACACGGTCACGACGAACAGCGCGACGCTCGCCAATACCGGTACGGTCATCGGCAACGATGTAACGGTGAACGCGAACGACGTCCAGAACACGGGCGCGGCGGCGGTGATCGCAGGCGCGAACAGCGTCCACATCTACGCGCAGAACTCCGTGACCAATGCGGACGGCGCGCTGATCTACAGCGCGGGCAATCTGGAAATCGCGAAGGATGGCACGCGCGACGGCTCTGGCATGCTCGCGAACCAGACAGGCACGCTCACCAATAGCGCCGCGAACATCGAAGCGGACGGCGACATCGACGTCGCGGCGCACACGGTCAACAACATCCGGACAGGCGTCGTTACGCAGGCGGGCACGCCGCAGGATGCGGGCAGCACTACCCTGGCGTTGTGGACGGCGGGCCTGTCGGGTGGCGGACTCGGCAGCCACAGCAGCCTGACGTTCCCGCAGTGGAACTGGCAAGTCGATAACGCACCGCTCAAGGATGCAATCATCGGCCAGTTGTCGAAACCTGTCACTGTCAAGATACCGGCGTCACAGGTCACGAATCTGGACCCAACCGCGCAGACCTTCTCACTGACGCAACCGATTCAGGAGCAGTACACCGATTCGTCCGGCCCCACGGTGCAGACGCGCAGCGTCACCAATAACCCGACGCAGTACTACAACAGCCTGAAAGACAATGGCGACGGTACGGTGTCGATCACCTTCTGGCCGGATTTCGACCCGAACAAAAACATCCGGCCAGATGGCGTCGATCTGCGCTACGACATTAGCGGCACGCACGACTACAGCGAGATCTCGCGCACGACGCAGACCACGAAAACCACCGACCAGCTCGTGAGCGCCGGCAACGCGGCGACCGTCCAGGCGCAGGGTGCAATCCGCATCAATGCGGACGGCGGCAGCATCAATAACCAGTCGTCGACGATGGCGGCAGGTGGTGATCTGGTGCGCCGCGCGGACGGTGGCAGGGTCAACGATACGGGCACGGTGCTCCAGCAGGCCGTCGATACGACGACCAGTTCCGTCTACTACTGGCACCAGAAAACGGGCGGCAGTAGCGACACGACGAAACCAATGACCGACGGCAAGTATGACGGGATCGCCCACACCGTCACGACCGTCGATGCACTACCCGCGATTGCTTCTTCGAACCAGAACGTACAGACCAACGCACAGACCATCAGCATCAATTCGGTTGACCGTCAGGGGCAGACGGTTGCCGGTTCGGGCGTCACGGGCGGCAGCGACGACGGCACGCAGACGGGCACCATCAGCGGCGGCTCGAACCGGCCGCAGACGGTCGGCGGCGCGACGGGTGGCATCCCGAACCTGAAACTGCCGGTCAATGGCCTGTACACATACAACACCGCGCCCGGTGCCACGTATCTGATCGCGACCGATCCACGCTTCACGCAGTACTCGAATTTCATATCGAGCGACTACCTGCTCAAACAGTTGGGCTAGCCAATTCACCTATGATCGACCAACGGGAACAGGTTCGACAAACATAACCGGACCTTTTACCAAACTGGACAAGTCGGACGCTGATTCTATGCGGAACACGACAGCCGATGCGGCCGGCATGATTTCAACCAACGCAGGGAGATTCAGCGCAGCGACAGCGGCTGCGGCCACTATCCCTTCGCCTTATTCCCCTGGATTGTCCGTGGCATCCTACGCCGCGAACGTGGTGGGATTAACTGCCGACGCCGTCGGACAGTTGGTTAAACCCGATGTTGGACAGTACACAAACAACGGAATCGTCAGTATCGTAGCCAACGCTGCCTCTGAGAAATATCCTGGCCTAGCTCCGGCGATTAACGAAACATCTAATGCTATTAACAACAGCGGTATTTCGAGCGCCGTGCAAAAGGCGACGAACAATTACTGGCAGAGTATCGTTGACAGTATCACCGGAGGTTCGAAGAAAAATGGGAAAAATTAAACTGATTGAGGACGGCAATTTCCCGCGCTGGCTCAGATTGGCCCTGATAGTAATTGGGATCGCTATCTTTTACTGCACCATCAAATTTGTGCCGCCGTCGCTGTGGAGCGGACTTCTTTTGATGATTGGTTTCGGTATCGCTCTTGTTGGCGGGATGACGAGCCGCGCAGCGATGTACAAGATCAAGCCATTCGACAACAGCTACAAGAAGGCTCGCGATAGCTACAAGGTCAAGGACGACGAAAACAACAGGTAAGAGAGACGCGGCGACCACATCGGTCGCCGCGTAGCAGGCCGACTCAGGAATCAGTTCTCACATGAAGATTAGCAATAGGCTGGCGGCGTTGCCGCTCTCAGCCCTGGTCACACTCGCGTCTGCGCAAAGCGTCCCATCGCTGGCGGACAAGGCGGCAGCGGCCCGCGCGAATGCCGAACAGAACCAGCAACTTCAGCAGCATCATGACGTGCAGCAGCGCGAGCAGACCGTCAACGCGCCCGCCGTGCGCTCGACTGTACCGAACGCCGGGGTGTTTCCCGAACTTCCTCACGAATCGCCTTGCTTTCGCATCGACACGTTCGCGCTTGATGTGCCCGCCACGCTGCCCGATGTCGCGCGCAAACACGGCGCGTCCAATCTCCCGCTCGATCCCTTCTGGTTCGGGCGTGAATGGCTCGACCATTACAAGGGCCAATGTATCGGCAAAGCTGGACTCGACCTACTCACGAAGGGTCTGCAACAGGCGATTCTCTCGCGCGGCTACGTGACGACGCGCGTGCTGTTACCCGAACAGGATCTGTCGACGGGCACGCTGAAAGTCGCACTCGTGCCGGGTGTTGTCCGTCATCTGCGCTTTGCCGATCCCAACACGCGCGGCACATGGAAATCCGCGTTTCCCGCACGCGATGGCGACCTGCTAAACGTGCGCGATCTTGAGCAGGGCCTGGAGCAGATGAAGCGCGTCGCATCGCAGGACGTGGACATGAAGATCGAACCCACCGACGCACCGGGCGAGAGCGATGTCGTTCTGAACGTCAAGCGCGCGAAACCCTGGACGTTCGTCGTGTCCGCCGACAACTCGGGCACGAAGTCAACGGGCAAGTGGCAAGGCAACGTGAGCCTCGGCATCGACAACCCGCTCGGCCTGAATGATGTCTTCACAGTCGGCGCAAACCAGGACCTGTCATTCAACAACAGGGCACTCGGCTCACACGGTTTCAACGGATCGTATTCCGTGCCGTGGGGCTACTGGACGGCAACGCTATCGGGCAACACAAACACCTATTATACGAACATAGCCGCCGTCAACGATACGTTCGTGTCAAGTGGCAACTCGCAGACCGCCGCCATCAGGATCGCGCGCGTGTTTTCACGCAGCCAGGCCGACGTATTCGGTGCATATGTGCAGCTATCGAAGCGCTTCGGCGAGAGTTTCATCGAAGGCACGACGATCCCGATTCAGGACCGTAACAACACCTTCATCGAGTTAGGCGCAACCGACCGCCATTACTTCGGCGGCGCGCAGTTCGACGGCACGCTCGCCTACCGTCAGGGCATTCACGGCCTCGGCGCGACAGGCGATCCGAACCCGGACCTGTATAACCCAGCGGACCAGGCCACGCCACACCCGACCTATCTGTACAAGATGGCGGTACTCGACGCGAACCTGTCGATACCGTTTGCCATTGCGTCACAGAAATTCCGCTACGTGACGACGTTTCACGGCCAGTACACGAACGACCTGCTGTTCTACATCGATGACCTGACCATCGGCAGCCGCTACACGGTGCGCGGTTTTGACGGCGAAACGATGCTCGCGGCAGAGAAAGGTTTCTACTGGCGCAACGAACTGCAATGGCCCATCTTTCAGACGGGACAGGCGCTATACGCAGGTATCGACTACGGACGCGTGTTCGGGCCGAACACGGCGATTCTGGTGGAGACTCAGCTCGCGGGCGCAGTGATCGGCGTTCGCGGCGGCATACCGGCGAAGTACGCGGGCCTGTCCTACGACCTCTTCGCAGGCACGCCCATTTACAAACCGGCCGGATTCCCTACTGCGCGCGTGACGGTCGGGTTCCAGATGACGGCGCAGTTCTAGGAATCCAACCAGACCGATCTCACCTGCCCGGGGGACAAGGTGTATATCCGAATATCCATGTTCACGCGTCGGAAGGATTCCACCCATCGCTACGACGTTTGGCTGGAGCTTATTTTTAGTGACGGAGCTTGTCCCATGTTTTTTAGAAACGCAATCGTGGCCATTGGCGCTATTACCTTAGGCGCTGCCTGCACGATCCTTCCGCAACCGACGCATGAGCTAACGACTGAGACGCCTGACTACGATGCAACCGTCTCAGCGCGCATTCGCATACTGACTGGAAACGGGGCAGGCGGCGCAATCTTTCGTCCGGGCGAAGCCTGCTACAAAGGGTTATTTGAACACGACGACAAAAAGGTCGTGGTCGGAGACGGGTTCTGGTCAGCGTGGAAATATTCTTCGCGCAGCATTACCATCGGCATGCCAGCCAGTCCGCGCAAGTGGATGACTTTCGATGGGCTCGAATTCAAGGATTTAATTAGGGAATACATTGTTCCCGCCGGGAAGCCACTCACGGTGGGTATGACAGTCAGTAGCAGCGCTGGAAATTACCACTCGTCATGTACACCTCCAGCGACAACCTTCGCACCCAAACCCGGTCAGGACTACGACATCTTCATGAATAGTGCCGGCAGCCGCTGCTGGGTCGAAGTCCGTAGAATTGACGGACATGGGATGGATGAACTCACAGTGCAAAAGGTTGCGCCCAAATGTGATGCGTCGCCGAAATAGGAACCGGTCTGCGCCGTGGGCGTCTCGTATGACCTGTTCGCGGGCATGCCCATCTACAAACCAGCCGGATTTCCTACCGAGCGCGTGACCGTCGGCGTACAGGCGACGATGCAGTTCTGACCTTGCGTGACAGGCAGGTGTATGCCCGCCTGTCGATTCACCTCCTGATTGCGACCACAAGCAACGCAGTCAGGAAAGTTGCTGAAAAGAGAAACAGTATGTGCCCGATGTCTTGAACCAGGCTTGCTATAAACATGCCGGTGGGCACTATTGAGCGGCCGGTGCCCTGGTCTTCCGCTTCGGCTGGCGAACCCGAGTCAAGGCACGACTTGCGTTTGCGTCGGCGGTTGCATTTTTCGCACCCCTGCAACGGACATAGGCTGGAAGGCCCGGTCGCTTTATCGGCAGTTTCGGGTCTGCCATGAGTTGCAACGATTCAGCCAGGTCCTTGTCCGGAAAGCTGTACCCGTTTGCGTTCATGCAAATGATCGTTGAGAAGTTAACGAAATCCTCGGCCTGGTTCTCGTAGACTTCGACACTCTTCCGCATCACTGACAGTATTGCGTCGGCGCGTTCCTGGTCGGCCGGGGTGATTGCCGGTCGACGATGAAGATCGTCAAGCAGTATTCGAATGGAGCGGAAGCGCGCGCTCATCTGCGCGCCACGCTGGAGCGCAGCCAGCGCGAGCTTTTTATACTTCTCGTCGACGGTGAGCGGTTGTCAAGCGGTTGGCTACACACTCTCAGAACATCGCGAATGGCGTCACGATCCAGAAACCGCCGGCTAGCATTCCGTCCGGCCACTCGCGCTCATCTCCAAGCACCAACAAACGACGATCTCAACACTTGTCATCAAGAGGATCAAGGTAGCGCGAATCCTATTCGTAATACTAATCGTCAAAAACAAAGTTATTAACACTTTCGTCCCGACGCTCAAACAATCGTGTGCGCAGATGACCATTCCTAGCCCATGATGTATCCTGCCAATCGCTTCGAGCGCGTAGCCGCTTTCGCGGGCCAAATCGTGAACGGCCCCGGTCGCTCAAGACGCTGTGCAACGACGCATGGGGCCAAGCCAAATCAGATTTAATTCGATCTCTGTCGATTGCATTTCGCCCGCACAATAGCGGCCCGATTCAAGGGGAGGCGTGCGATTCGGGCAATGAGAATGGCCCGAGCAGTTGCTCATGTCGGTTCCCGTTAATCCGGACGTTTGTGTCGCTGATGCGCACATTAGCAATATGGTGCGCTTCACCGATCGGCGCTATGGGCGCAGGCTCAGCATGACGCGTTTCGTTCACGCGCCATCAGATGATGTGCGAGCATGCGCGTGGATAGCGAAAATTTCTACGCCAGGCGCTTGTTGAAACCACCGTCGGCACTTGCTGCACTGAACGTGAGTGAGGGCGACCGCGAAATCTTTTGCCCCTATGCTTCTGTTTGTGTTGCAATTTAAAATATTACAAATCTTCCGCCAGTGCGTCAAAGCAATCGGCTTTTCAACCTGAGAGTATAAAAATGATCGAACAACTCAACCCTCAGCAATATAGACCAATGGAAGTCGATATTGCCTCTCTGATAGAGACCATCGCGGGGGGCAGGGCCGTGCTATTTGTTGGTTCGGGGTTCGCGCGTAACGCCATCGCGCTGGATGGCTCGACGTTTCCCACCGCAGAAGTGCTCGCGCGGGAGATCGGTGAACTTGGTGGCGTTGACGCGGACAAGGATCTGCGTTATGCGTCCGAGAAATATCTGCGTATGAATTCCGGGGAAAAGCTTGTTGACATGCTTCTGGAAGCTTTCTCCGTCAAAGAGGTGCTGCCGCATCAGACCACGATCGCAGCGGCTCCTTGGCGACGAATCTACACGACGAACTACGATCTAGTCGTAGAAGAATCTGCGAAGCGGGCCGGAGTTCGCATAGAATCTGCCGACATAGACGATCAGCCCGGTGACTATCTGGCTAAGAAAAATACTTGCGTTCACCTGAATGGATCTATACGCAATCTAAAAGCGGAAGATTTGAATGGTCGCTTCAAATTAACGTCGTCGTCATATCTCTCATCCGAAACATTCAATAGTTCCGCTTGGCATTTTCCATTCAAGCGAGATTTGGAAATGTGCACGGCGCTTGTTTTTGTTGGATACTCTTTATACGACATTGAGATTCAAAAAATACTTTACGAAAACCCCGATTTTATTGAAAAGACGTTTTTCGTTACAGCACCGAATGTTTCTGAGCGGGAGCGATTTACCCTTGCCCCCTTCGGGAATTGTCTTGCGATCGGAGCAGAACGTTTTGCCGAACACATAACTCTCTACTTGCAAAAATTTCTGCTTGATCGCAGCGTTGACCTACTGACCAGTTTTAGAAAATATGAGCTATGCGAGCAGAAAAGAGCACCTAGAGATGCCGATGCCGAACGTTTTTTGATGGTTGGGGACGTCAGCGACGCGCTACTTGAGACCAGTCTTCTCACGGGAGAAGGTGCGCCATTAGCCGTTCGTCGCACAGATCTGAATCTCGCTGCAGAAGCGGCGGCAAAAGGACGGCACGTCGCCATTATTTCGGATTTTGGCAATGGAAAGTCCGTTTTTCTGCGCAGTTTAACGATCTTGCTAGTGCAAAAGGGTAATGATGTATATGTCGTCGACAACCCCGACGACTACAACAGAGAAGATTTGGAAATTCTTGCGAAATCGACCAAACGCGCATTTTTGGTAATCGATAGCTACGATCAGCATGTTGACTTTCTTCAACATTTCACCGATCTATCTCCCGCAAACATCACACTGTTGATTGCAGCGCGCACCACCAAACACGAGCGGATGCAAGATACATTAAGCAGATTAAAAATAGATGTCTAGGAATTCGTCATCGACGAACTGGATAATGCTGAGACTGGAGAATTCGTCGAGATTGTTGATAATGTTGGATTATGGGCCGATCTCGTAACGTTGGGCGCAGACAATAAATCGAATCTGATTAAACGAAAGCATCGTGGTCAACTGCAGCAAACGTTGTTGAATATTTTGCAAGCCCCGCAAATGGTGGCTCGGGTCTCGGAGATCGTCAAATCGATTTTCACGAAAAACTCTTACAAAGACACGATTTTCGCGATTAGCGTTCTTTCTGCATTGGACTTTTCACTTAAACCAAGCCTCATTTCTGAAGTAGCAGGAAATGACGAGATTTACAGTTCCACGCTGCGAAGCAGTGAGGATTTCAAAAGCCTTGTGCGAATTGAGCGTGGATTGGTTTTCGCAAGATCGAGCGTATTCTGCCTCGCGTTGATCCGAAATCATTTTGTGTCGACGTATATTGTTGATCAGCTTCTTGCCATTGCAAAGCGAATGGATACGCACGACACGAGTCATCAGAAAGGTGAGGTTTTAAAATCTTTACTTCGATTTTCTGGAGTCGAACGCCTTTTTCCAGAGCGTCAACGAATTAATAATCTCGTCAGATATTACGAAGAGGTGAAAAGGCGCGTAACCTGGCTCAAACAGGATCCGCATTATTGGCTTCAATTTGGAATGGCATTGCTTGCGCACGACGAGTACGAAAAAAGTCAACGCATGTTAACCCAAGCATACGAATGGGCCGCAAAGAAGAATAATTATCATACCGTGCACATTGATATGCAGCAGAGTCGCTTGTATATGAAAATGTCGGTCAAAGAGGAGGACGCGACTCAGAGCTTTAAACTCTTTAAGAAAGGGGTGGAATTTTTGAGGGTGATTCCCGATGATGTCACAAAGTTTAAATATCTCGAAAACGTGGCTCCGATTTTCTCGGCAAAATTTGAAACCTTTAGTTCTGGGCAGCAAATAGAATTCATTAAGACTTGTCAAAAAATGGAACAGGAAATGCATGCGTTTATTGCTCGAGATGGTGGGTCCTACGGAGCAGAGCGAAGATTATCGGACGCCAGGACTAAGCTCGAAGGGACGATAAGCAGCGGTTTGAAAATAATCAAAACTGTCGCGTAGTTTGGGGCATGGTCCTCGTCTTTTCTGCCGGCAGGATCTCGAACTTGGTTGCGTCTCTAGCGGACCGCACCGAGATCCGATTCGCCGGCGTACCTCACTTCCGTAGATAGAGTGGGCTCTTGAATCGTGGGTCGGCTCCGATCGAAACTTCAGTCGAAGTCGACTGCTAAAGGTCTTTTTATTGATGGGCTGACGACTCTTCGACACGAGATCGTTCAGAATAACCCCAAGAAATCATCGATTTACGGGGCGGTTCGTGTTTTTTTAATCATGTGCTGCCGAGCACGGTTACTATCAAACACCAGCAAGCAACGATCTCGACATTCGTCACCCGTACGAACTACGCTGCCAGACTCTAGACGTCGATAACGATGTTAGGAGCGTACGCGTCGACGCGCAGACAATGACGTGTACAGGTGATCATCTGCAGCGCGTCACGAGACTATCTTGCTGCCTTATATTTTTTAGATGCGTGCGTTCACTCGTTGGTGAAGCGAGTGTGTTGTCGCCTAAAAGTATCGATGCGATCATTCTGGTGACGACAGGTTGATCATGGGTATGATCACTCTTGATTGTTGCATGGACGAGCGTGTTCCTATTGTTACTGGACCGCAATGAATCGCAAGGCACGTTACGACGGCAGACCTTCGGCGCGCATTACAGGCAGGGCGCGCGTGCGTGATGTCAAAAGCGATCAGCTGTTAATGGCAGGTGAGAACTGCACACGGTTCACGAGATCGAGGCCACAACTTTCGAAATGCCAACCGCTTATATGGACTTAATGGTGACGTGCGGTGAGCTTTAGATCAATTCGATAGTTGAGCGATTTGTTTTTTGTAGAAACAGTAAATCCATTCAAAAGCGAATGAATAACATGAAACGTTATCTGATCCTGACCGGCGACAAAACCACCGCAAACGGCACCGTGCAAGCGGCCTCGACGACGATTCAACTCGCAGGCCGCGACGTCGCGCACGAAGGCGACGACGTCGCGTGCCCCGCATGCCACTCAACGGGCAAGATCAAGTGCGACGGTCCACGCGAAGTGATGACAGCACCCGATGGCCGTCACGCCGCGTTAAGCGACGACCTATGTCTCTGCAAATGCAACCCGCCGCCAAAGCTGGTCGCATCACAGCAGACATTCTCGGTAGGCGAGTGATCCGTCCATCAGCACCCGGACATCGACGTATCACTCCACCAGCTTCGCCACAATCGGCTCGACCACTTCGCGCTGCCGTTCCGCCTTGATCCTGTAAAGCGCATCCGTCGGATGCACCCCATCGATCAGCAGCGCGCGCCAGTCATGCATCGCGCCGATATACGCATACTGCCGGATCAACGCGAGCCGGTAATGCTTCGCCATTTCATCGACCACGGCCACATAGCGCGGAACGATGGTCCTGTTCACGGCATAATCGACCGGGTTCGGTTCTTCGAGCACCACGATCCGTCCCGCGCCCTGCGACTCTTCGATAAACCGCATCAGATGCGCACGAAACGCAGCCGGCGGTTCCTTGACATGATTGTCCGCATCGTTGAGCGCAAAGTTGACGATCACGATATGCGCCGGCGAACTCGCCACCCACTGCGCGTAAGTCTGGCTATACCCGTTGTTGCCTTTCTCGCGATCGGCCAGCGTCGCGCCAGGTACGCCGTTGTTCTGCACGATCACATGCGGGCCGAAACGCGCCTGCAATGCAGCCTGAAGCAGGGCAGGCGGATTGTTCGGCGTCTGCCACGACTTCTTGAAATCGTCCGATGTCTGGTAGCCCCACATCGTCGAATCGCCTTGTGCGTCGATGATGATCGGCCGCTCAGTCACAGGCGCGCCGGATGCCGGACCCGTCGCCGCCACGGCATGCAGCGCGGCAACACCGAGCATGGCCGCGGCCAGGGCGCGCACCTGTTTAACACGCGAACAGGCGAGTCGATAGTCAGGCGTCATGGTGCCTCGCAATTGAATGGACAATTGAATGAACGTCAGCCGCCGCGACCGATTCTTGCGGCGTCACAAAGCGCAACACGAACTTGATGCACAATCGATGCTGCGTTCGGCACATACGATCTCCACGAGGAGCAGCGATGAGAGTTTCAGATCTGGAAGGCGCGTTACTCGATTACTGGGTTGCACGGGCGGACAATCTGCCCAAGCCGCGCATCGACGACGGCTTCTGCTGGATCGAAGAGCCCGCCTGCGACGGCGATCCCGCTGGCGCGCTCGAAGCCGCCTTCGCACCATCGTCCGACTGGGCGCAATGCGGCCCGATCATCGAGCGGGCGAGAATCCATCTGGTGCCGGCGGCAGCGGGCGAGCGCGCCGCGTGGACGGGCGCCGTTCCGGCGGGCGCGAGCACCATCGAACAGGTCGGCGAGACGGTGCTGATCGCGGCCATGCGCGCCTTCGTCGCGAGCCATTTCGGCGATACCGTTGCGGACCAGCCAGGCACGCACTGAGCCGAACGGTTCATTGTCTGATGCCTTGCCGCATCAGATGCATTCGAACACCACTTCGACAGTCTGGGTGCCCGCCCCGCGCACGCCGTTCGTGTGGATCTCGACGGTGTGCAGTTCCTTGTTCTGTTCGCGGCAGTACGCCCTTGCATGCTTGATCCCCGCGTTACGGACGCTATTCCACGACACCAGGCTGAAGCGCCCGTGACTCGTGACAAAGAGGTAGCCGTTCTGCTTTCTGTCCACGCCCGTTACCGCGGTACACGCGGTCAGCACGCCAATTCCGGCGAGCAGAATGCACTTCTTCATAGTCCTCCCTCGGTTGGCGCATTGTCGCGGGCGAGGGCCGCAACAGGCAACTGAAAAAAACGCTAACTGGCGTCAGGGCGGCGCGCGTGCTATCCGCCAGAGTGCACCCTGATTACATTATGCTTTCCCACGGGCGCGCAGTGCATGCGTCGGGTGTCGACGGGAGGATCGCATGGGCGGTGTGTGGCATGAAGTCTGGTTGACCGTGGTCGGCGAATTCGCCGACCTGAGCGACATCAAGGCGATCACGCAGGTCGTGATGCGGCTGGGCCTCGCGCTGCTGCTGGGCGGCACGCTCGGCTTCGAACGCGAACTGGCAGGGCGCGACGCGGGCTTGCGTACCCACATGCTGGTTACGACGGGTTCGGCTCTGTTCGTGCTGGTGCCGCTGCAGGCCGGTTTCTCGCAGGACAACATGAGCCGCGTGCTGCAGGGGCTGGTGTCGGGCATCGGCTTTCTGGGCGCGGGCGCGATCATCAAACTCAGCGCGGAACGCGAAGTGCGCGGCCTGACCACGGCGGCGAGTCTCTGGCTCGCAGCGGGCGTCGGTGTAGCGGCCGGACTCGGGCGCGAAGCGACTGCCATTCTCAGCACGGTCATCGCGCTGGTGATTCTGGCCGGCGTGCGGGCGATCAAGCCGCTTGCTGCACCCGCAAGCGAAGACAGCCGCGCATCGAATGAAAAGGCACGCGAGCGTTGAAGCGGAGCGCGCGGGGCGCCACTGGCAGCGCTCGCGGAGTAGCATGACAGCGAGCGCGAACACCATACCAGGCCCGCGCGACCGATCCTCAGGAGACATGCATGCTTCCCGTCGCCGACACCTACGACGCACTCGTTGCCGCATTCGAATGGCGCATTCCGCAGCAGTACAACATCGGCATCGATGTCTGCGACAAGTGGGCCGACGGCAGCGGTCGTCTCGCGTTGATCTGCGAGACGCGCGATGGGCAGGCGACGCACTACACCTTCGATGAACTCAAGTCGCTGTCGGACCAGTTCGCGCATGCGCTGCGAGCGAGCGGCGTGCAGAAGGGCGACCGCGTCGGCATTTTTCTGGCGCAATCGCTGGAGACGGCACTTGCGCATATCGCCGTGTACAAGTGCGGCGCGATTGCCGTGCCGCTCTTTGCGCTGTTCGGTCCCGATGCACTCGAATACCGTCTCGCCGACAGCGGTGCGGTTGCACTCGTGACCGACATGAGCGGCGCGCAGAAGATCGCCTCGGTGCGCCCACGTCTGCCCGAATTGCGCTCGGTTTTCTGCGTCGACATCGAGCAAGCTGACCGTGAGTTGCAACTCGACTCATTCTGGTCGGCGCTCAACGCAGCGCCGCTTCATTTCGACGCCGAACCGACCCAGGCCGACGATCCCGCCGTGATCATCTACACCTCGGGCACCACAGGCAAGCCGAAGGGCGCGCTGCATGCGCACCGCGTGCTGCTGGGTCATCTGCCTGGCGTGGAGATGCCGCAAGCGTTCTTTCCCAACGACGCAAAGCTGATGTGGACGCCCGCCGACTGGGCGTGGATTGGCGGCCTGTTCGACGTGCTGCTGCCGTCGTGGCACCACGGTATCGCCGTGCTCGCGCGGCGCTTCGAAAAGTTCGACGGCGAAGCCGCGTTCGATCTGATGCAGCGCCACGGCGTCACGCACGCGATCCTGCCGCCGACGGCGCTCAAGATGATGCGCACTGTTGTCGATCCCGAGCGCTGGCAGCTTTCGCTGCGCGCGGTGGCGAGCGGCGGCGAGTCGCTCGGCGCGGAACTGATCGGCTGGGGACGCCGCGCGCTTGGCGTGACGATCAACGAGTTCTACGGGCAGACCGAGTGCAACGTGGTCGTGGCGTCATGCGCGACGCTGTTCGAGCCGCGCTTCGGCTCGATCGGCAAGGTGGTGCCGGGCCATCGCGTGGCGATCGTCGACGATACGGGGCACACGCTGCCGCGCGGCGAACCCGGCAACATTGCGATTCAGGCACCCGACCCCGTGATTTTCCTCGGCTACTGGCGCAACGAAGACGCGACGCGCGCGAAGTTTCGCGGCGACTGGCTGCTGACGGGCGATATGGGCCTGATGGACGAGGACGGCTTTATCCGCTTCGTTGGCCGCGACGACGATGTGATCACCAGCGCGGGTTACCGGATCGGCCCGGCGCCTATCGAAGACTGCCTGCTGCGTCATCCTGCCGTGCGCATGGCGGCTGTGGTCGGCGCGCCCGACGCGCAGCGCACGGAGATCGTCACCGCGTTCGTCGTGCTCAATCCAGGCTATCAGGCAAGCGATGAACTCGTGCAGACGTTGCAGCAGCATGTGAAGACGCATCTCGCCGCGCACGAGTATCCGCGCACGATCCATTTCGTCGATGCATTGCCGATGACAGCGACAGGCAAAATCATCCGGCGCGAACTGCGCGACCGCGTCACGCCGCCGCGCTGAATCAGGCCCGCTCAGGCCAACTCAGGCCCACTCTCGCGGCGCGTCGTCCTGCGATGCCAGCGTGAGGCCCGCGACGGGCAGCGGCAGCGCTGTCTTGTAGCGCACCTGCTTGAGCGCAAAGCTCGAACGGATATTCGACACGCCGGGAATCTTCGTGAGCCACTGCACGATGAAGCGTTCGAGGCTCTGCATGTCGGGCACCACCACGCGCAGCAGATAGTCTGCGTCGCCCGTCATCAGATAGCACTCCATCACCTCGGGCCGCTCGCCGACTTCCTGTTCGAAGCGGCGCAGCGCGTCTTCGACCTGCTTTTCGAGGCTCACCTGAATGAACACGTTGATGCGCAGACCGATCGCCTCGGCGTCGAGCAGCGTGACCTGCTGACGGAACAGGCCGAGCTTCTCGAGCGCGCGCACGCGGTTGAAGCAGGGCGTCGGCGACAGGTTCACGGCGCGCGCCAGTTCGGCATTGGTGATGCGCGCGTTCTGCTGAAGCTGCTGCAGGATCGCGATGTCGATGCGGTCCAGCCGGCGCGCGGCCGGTTTTGCGTCGGAAGTCATGGTGTAAATATTCCGTTTTAGCGCGATTCGCAGGAATAAATACACTATCTGAAAGCGTGAGGCCGTGCAAAAGAGACGCACATTTTGTGGCTTGATGGGTAAGCTGAATACACGTTCCCGAGTCGTTTTCCCGTACGTTTTCCAGCTGGAGTTGCGCCATGACGGACTTATCGAGCGGTGCCCGCCCCGTTCTCGCCCTCACACAAGCTCGCCTCGACACCGATCCGCAGGAGACGGCCGAATGGCTGGCTGCCCTCGATGGCGTGGTCCAGCATGTCGGCCTCGAACGCGCGCAATACCTGTTCGACCGGCTGGCGGCGCACGCGCTCGGCAACGGCGTAGCGACGGCACGCGCCAACGTGACGCCGTACGCAAACACGATTCCCGTCGATCAGCAGTCGCCGTATCCCGGCGATCTCGACACCGAAGAAAAGCTCGCCGCGGCCTTGCGCTGGAATGCGCTCGCGATGGTGGTGCGCGCCAACCGCGCATACGGCGAACTCGGCGGTCACATTGCGAGCTATGCGTCGGCGGCCGATCTGTTCGAAGTCGGCTTCAATCACTTCTTCCGTGCGGCGAACGATCAGCACGGCGGCGATCTGGTCTACTTCCAGCCGCATTCGTCGCCGGGTGTGTACGCGCGCGCCTTTCTCGAAGGCTTTCTCGACGAGACGCATCTCGAACACTATCGGCGCGAGATCGCGGGGCCGGGCTTGTGTTCGTATCCGCATCCGTGGCTGATGCCGGATTTCTGGCAGTTCCCGACAGGCTCGATGGGCATTGGCCCGATCAACGCGATCTACCAGGCGCGCTTCATGCGCTATCTGCAGAACCGCAATCTGCTGCAGACGGAAGGCCGCAAGGTGTGGGGCTTTTTCGGCGACGGCGAGATGGACGAGCCCGAATCGATCGGCGCGTTGTCGCTGGCGGCGCGTGAAGGGCTCGACAATCTGGTGTTCGTGATCAACTGCAATCTGCAGCGGCTCGACGGGCCGGTGCGCAGCAATGGCCGCATCATCGATGAACTCGAAGCGCAGTTCACGGGTGCGGGCTGGAACGTGATCAAGGTGGTGGGGGGCTCGGACTGGGATGCGCTGTTTGCACGCGATCGCACGGGCGCCTTGCTGCGTGCCTTTTCGCATACGGTGGACGGACAGTTCCAGACTTTCTCGGCGAATGACGGCGCCTACAACCGCGAGCGCTTCTTCGGGCAGAACCCCGAACTGGCCGCACTCGCCGCACACCTGAGCAACGACGACATCGACCGCTTGCGGCGCGGCGGTCACGACGTGCGCAAGCTGCACGCCGCGTATGACCGCGCACTGAAGCACAACGGCCAGCCGACCGTGATTCTCGCCAAGACGATGAAGGGCTTCGGCATGGGTTCGATCGGGCAGGGGCGCATGACGACGCATCAGCAGAAGAAGCTCGATGTCGAGCAACTGAAGGCGTTCCGCGACCGCTTCCGTCTGCCGTTATCCGATGAAGACGTCGAGCAGCTCAAGTTCTATCAACCCTCGCAAAACAGCCCGGAAATGCAGTACCTGCATGCACGCCGGGCTGCCCTTGGCGGCTATCTGCCCAGAAGGCGGAAAGCGGCATCGCAGACACCGACCGTGCCTGCACTGCCTGCCTGGGGACAATTCGCGCTGGACGCGAACGGCAAGGAAATGTCGACCACGATGGCGATCGTGCGCATGCTCGGCAGCCTGTTAAAGGATGCGTCGCTGGGGCCGCGCGTCGTGCCTGTCGTGGCCGATGAAGCGCGCACGTTTGGCATGGCGAACCTGTTCCGTCAGGTTGGCATCTATTCGCCGCTCGGCCAGCTGTACGAGCCGGAAGATATGGGTTCGATGCTGTACTACCGCGAAGACACCGGCGGCCAGATACTCGAAGAGGGCATTTCGGAAGCGGGCGCTGTGTCGTCGTGGATCGCGGCGGCGACCTCGTACAGCGTGCACGATCTCCCGATGCTGCCGTTCTACATCTACTACTCGATGTTCGGTTTTCAGCGCATCGGCGATCTGATCTGGGCAGCGGCCGATCAGCGCGCGCGAGGCTTTCTGATCGGCGCGACGGCGGGCAAGACGACGCTCGGCGGCGAGGGCTTGCAGCATCAGGATGGCACGAGTCATCTGGCCGCATCGACGGTGCCGAACTGCCGCGCCTATGATCCCGCCTTTGCATATGAAGTCGCGATGATCGTCGATAAAGGCATGCAGGAGATGATCGAACGTCAGCGCGATGTGTTCTATTACGTGACGGTCACCAACGAGAACTATGCGCAACCTTCATTGCCTGCTACATCGTTTGATCGCGTGCGCGAAGGCGTGTTGAAGGGCATGTATCCGCTCGATGATGCCGAGCAGGAAAACGCTCAGGTGCAATTGCTTGGCTCGGGCGCAATTCTCGGCGAAGTGCAGGCGGCCGCGCGCATGCTGAAGGATGACTGGCATATCGATGCCGCCGTGTGGAGCGTGACGAGCTTTACCGAACTGCACCGCGATGGCGTCGCCGCTGAGCGCGCGGAGCGGTTGTTCGATGAAGACGATGCGGCGGTGCCGTACGTGACGTCGACACTGGCTGCGTCGCGTGGGCCCGTGGTTGCCGCGACGGATTACGTGCGGGCCGTGCCGGAACTGATTCGCGCGTACGTGCCGCGTCGTTATGTGACGCTTGGCACGGACGGCTTCGGACGCAGCGATACGCGCGCGGCGCTGCGGGCTTTCTTTGAAGTGGATCGTGCGTCGATCGTGATTGCTGCGTTGAAAGCGCTTGCCGATGATGGCGCGGTGGCACGTGATGTGGTCAAGGCGGCGGTTGCCCGCTACGACCGGCAGGGCGTCGATAAAGGCACGCCTTGGGAGAAGTGAGCATGCTGTTATTATGCGCCGGCATCCACGATGTGCGAGTCACTGTATTGGATGCCGGCCCAGCATGAGAACCACTACACCTGCGCTACAAGCAGATTGGCATCCCGCGCCAGTAACCACCGCCCATCCGTCTCTTTGCGAAGGATGGTCAGCGTATTTCCGGCATGCCGCACAGGCGGCACCGAGCCATCCTTCACGGTAATCGTCACTTCAAGTTGCGAGCGCAGGAAAGCCCAGTCTCCCAACACCTGAAGCTCGAGAATCTCGCTTTTACCGTCGATATCGATATGCTTCTGTCCTTCGGCAGCCGCCATAAAAGCGGCCTTACCGAACGGTTTTTGCCCAGGCACCATGAAAATCGCGTCGTCGGTCATGAGGCTCAGCACGGTTGCCGTGTCGCCGACCTTGCTGGCCGCAAGCCAGGTGTCGATCAGGTCGCGAATGGCGCGTTCGTCGTCGGTCATGGTCATGGTCATGGTGCAGTCCTCGCAGGTCGGTGTCCGGGCCGTCGATTGTAGACAACCCATGCACCGCATCAACCGGACCTGACCGCGCCGCTCATTTCGACGCGACGATCACACCGACACTCGCGCTCACCACGAACAACGTGCCCGCCAGTTGCAGCGCTGTCATCGGCTGATGCAGCACGACGAACCCCGCGAGCGCGCCGATGGCAGGCTCGACGCTCATCAGAATGCCAAACGACGAAGCGGGCATGTGCCGCAACGCAATCATTTCCAGCGCGTACGGCAGCAACGGCACGAGCACGGCAAGGCCGGCCGTGGCGGCAAGCTGCATCGGCGCGATGTTCAGGCCATGCTCCATGAGACCGAACGGTGTGGCAACCAGCGCCGCCGCGATCAGCGATACCGACAAACCCTCCAGTCCCGGAAACAGAGCGCCTGTTTTCTTCATCAACACGATGTAGCTGCCCCAGCCACACGCGGCGCCCGCGGCAAGCAGCATGCCGATGGGATCGCCCACCCAGCCCGCGCGATCGTGCGCCAGCAGCAGGACGCCCGCGATGGCGAGCAGCGGCCACAGCAACGCGCGCAGGCGCCGCACGCCGAGTGTCGCGACCGTCAGCGGGCCGAGAAAGTCGATGGCCACGGCAAGGCCGAGCGGAATCCGCTCGATTGCCGAGAAAAAGCACAGCGTCATGCCTGCCATCGCCACTCCGAGCACGCCCGCTGCCCGCCAGTGCGCGCGCGAGTAGCTGCGCAGTTTCGGACGCACGACCAGCGCGAGGATCACCGCCGCCCACGCGAGCCGCAACCATGTCGTGCTGAACGCGCCGAAGGCGGCCAGGGTCGGCGCGGACAGCGCCGAGCCGAACTGCCCGCACGACATCGACGCCATGCCGAGCAGCGCGGCAAAGCCGACATGACGTCGGGGCGCGGCGGACGATGGCGCTGTGTCAAAGGCGAGGGAATCGGCGAGCGTGGAGTCTTTCATGTCATGGCGAACGGAGTGCAGCAAACAGGCCCATCATATCGGCGAATTGGGGGTTAAGATAAGCTGATATTGCTTATGCCACTATCACGGACGCTAATAATGCGCGACTTCGACAGCAGTCTTCTCCGTGCTTTCGTGACGGTCGCCGAGACGGGCGCCGTCAGTGCCGCCGCCGTGCGGCTGGCGCGCACGCAGGCAGCCGTCAGCATGCAGTTGCGCAGGCTGGAAGACGACATCGGTCAGCGTTTGCTGGAGCGCTCGCCACGCGGCGTTCGCCTCACGGATGCCGGGCATCGGCTGCTGCCGTATGCGCATGCCATTCTCGGCGCCGGCGAAGACGCGCGCCGCGCGCTGGACGTCGGCGATGTCACGGGCACCGTGCGCCTCGGCCTGCTCGAAGATGTGGCCGTGGGCCGGCTGCCGCGCGCGTTGCGGCGCTTCTCGGCCGCGCATCCGCAAGTGGCGCTGGAGATCGTCGTCGATGCGAGCACTGCGCTGTCGCAGCGGCTCGCCGATGGCGCGCTCGACGTGCTGGTCGGCGATCCCGCGATGGTGGAGGCGACGCCCATCGTCAGCTGGACGCAGCCGCTGTTCTGGGTCGGCGCGCGCGGCTATCTGGCCGATTCATCCGTGCCGTTGCCGCTGGTCGCGTTCGGCGGCACGTGTCTGTGGCAGCAGCAGGTGATGACGATCCTGCGACGCGCGGGCATCGCGTGGCGCGTGGGCTGCACCAGCACCAGTCTGCCCGCCGTGCAGTCGGCCGTGGAAGCGGGGCTGGGTGTGTCGGTGCTGCTCGACGGCAACATCCGTTACGACACGATGCGCGTGCTCGGCGCCGCCGATGGCCTGCCCGAGCCGCCCGCCGCCGATCTCGGCCTGTTCGTGCGGCACACGCCCGGCGCGCAGGAAACGGCGGTCGATGCACTGCAGACTTTCCTGTGCGAAGAACTGGATCTCGGCTTTGTCGAGCGAACTTCTAGAGCGTTACGCAGGTGATGCGCAGCGAGTCGCGTGATAACCTCGCTGCGGCGGAGCATGTTTGAAACACGCGGCGGCGCATCGTGTTGTCCCCATGCCTCATGCAAACGTGATGTCCATACCGGATGGAACATCACGTTGCGCGCTCAACGACTTTCAATTTTTTTCTCGGAGTCTCTTTGCCCACGACTCATACGTCGCGTCGGCAGCCCAAGCAGGCACGCGCCGAATTTGCGCTCGACAGCATCCTCGAAGCGGCGGCCCGCACGCTCGAAGCCCATGGCAAGGCAGGCCTGACGACACAACGCGTGGCAGATACAGCGGGCTTCAGCATCGGCGCGATCTACCAGTACTTTCCGAACAAGGACGGCTTGATCGAAGCGCTCGCGCGGCGCGAACTGGAGCGTCTGACGGGCATGATGAAAGAGGCGCTCGCACAGCCCGCGCCGTTCGGCACGGGGCTCAACGCGCGCCGCATGATCCGCACGATAGCAACCTTCATCGGCGACCGGCCGCGCCTGTACGGCATCCTGCGCGCCGAATGGGCCGAGGCCGCGCCCGATACACCCATCGGGCAGGGCATGCTCGGCTACTTTGGCCTGATCGCCGGCACGATGAACCGCGAGAATCCCGAACTCGGCAAGCGCATTGCACGCGACGAATCGCGCTTCGTGCTGTTTCGCGCCATTTCCGGCGTGGTGCTCGCGACGGCACTGGAGCGCCCGCAATATCTCGGCACCGACGCCTTCGAAGACGAGATGGTGCGCCTGATTCTGGGCTTCCTGAGTTACGACCTGAGTCCCGACATGCCGCGGCTGGCACGCGAGGATGACAGTTTTACAAGCGCGTGAAAGTTACGAGGATTCCTCGTATTCGCAACACCAGGCTTGCCGGGCGTTTTTCCCCGATGTCATATTGTGTGTCCAAGGGCTGCCAGCGCGTGCGGATCGATTGAACGATCCGCGCCAATAACGCGCGACGGCCTCCTGAAGGGCACATCAATTCGATGCCGCTGCGATACCGTGACGATGTGCTCACAGCACAGTCGATCCACGCGGACGGTGCGACCGGGGAACGGCATGAACCATCATCAGCTCGAGTCGGATATCGAGCATCTCGAACATGTACTGGCGCGCATCTCCGGCACGGATCATCTTCCGCTGTCGTACTGGCGCAAGCGCGTCGACGACATCAGCGCGGCCGCGCGCATCCCTGCCCAGAAAACCCGCGCCAGAAAGCTCGATGAGGCGTTGAGCGCGCTGGAGTCTCGCGCAGGCGCGTGACGGTGGCAGGGCGGTAACGACGATAAGGAAGGTAACTATTGCAAGCGGACGCGCCATACATTGCACGTCCGCTTGCCCGCTTTGGCGAGTCGCGTTGCGTGGTGCGCAGCGTCAGCGCCGGATGACGCCCATGAGCAGCGTGACAAGAAAGATCACGATAAAGATGAAGAACAGCACCTTCGCGATTTCGGCCGCGCCTGCGGCAATGCCGCCGAAACCGAAGACCGCCGCGATGATGGCGATGATGAAAAAGATGGCAGCGTAACGAAGCATGAAAGGCTCCACGAGAGGATTGCTGGACAGATCGATGCGATGACCGACCCACACGCGGGAACGGCGTCGATGGGCAGCGGCGACGCCGTGATCGCAAGGAGCAACACGCGTGCCCATCGGGTCTTTCTGCGATGCCGTGCACGGCTTGCGCCGAAATCACATTTGCGCGGATCCCACCAGAAATTTTAGGCATTCATGCAACAGAGGGCGGCATATAGACAGTGTCGTCATGAGTGGCGCCCTGGTGCAACCGCGAAATCGTTTGCGTGCCGTTAAATACCAGATATCGGGTTTTAAAATGGCCACACGGTGCATGAAATAGTTTGTAATGTGAATGTTATGAACTGACAAATAATGAAAAACGAATATCCGTTCGCGATTATCGGTTTAACGTTTGCGAGCCTTTATCAGCTTTAAACCGATATTCGGATTGCTGGCTGCGCAAGCGTTTTCGTGATCCGTGATATTTTCGCGACACCCCTTTTCTTTGTGAAGGAACGCGTTAAAATGCGCGCCGATTCACAGAGATAGCGCTTCATATCCTCTGATCTTTCCAGTCTGCAGATTTTCATCCGTATGCGGCAGATGGACCGATTTAACATTCGGCCATCACTCCTGACCGAGGGGGTGTAAATCCCCGGGGAAAACCGCGCTTTAAGCCGGTCAGTAAAAGCAATAAACCGAAGAAAAAATCACATGCCAGTGGGGATTCAAACGATATTCGAAGCGCAATCGGCGCTCGACGGGGTGTTTCAAGGTTTCACGCAGCAGGCACGCAGACCGATGATCGCGCAACCGCGCGGGCTCGTTCGTGCGCTTGTGCACGCCCGCATGATTGCACTGACCGCGGCGGCCACGCTCGCGCTGCACGGCGTCGCCGTGCAGGCGCAGACGTCCGCGCCCGCTTCAGTGCAACCTTCCGCCCAGTTGCACGCGCAAGCATCGCGCGTCAACCTCGCTTTGTTCTATGGTTCGCGTGTGCCTGTCGGCGAACTGCAGGCGTTCGATGCCGTCGTGATCGATCCCGCCAGCGGCTTCGATCCGTCAGCGCATCCGTTGCGTCACACCGCGTGGCTCGCCCGCACCCGTGCCGACGCCGCGCAAACCACGCCCGATGCCTTCGTTGCCGCGCAGATCGCACCGCTGTGGCAACGTGGCTATCGCGGCTTCCTGCTCGACACGCCAACGGCCATCGCATCTGCCGAAGCGATCCGCGCCGCGCATCCCGATGCGCGTCTCGTGATCGGCGGCGATAACGCGTTGCAGGCCGCTACGCCGCACGCCAGTTCGCTGTATGCCGTGATCGGCCCGGCGCTGGTGCGCGACGCGCAGAACGGCAACGTCGCAGCAGGCGCGCGCGATGCGCGCCGCGCCGCCGCGCAGCAGTTCATGCAGGCGACAGGCGTGCCCGTCATCTCGATCGAAACCTGGCCTGCCGACGACCGCGCCTGTGCGCGCACCACGGCCGCGCAGGCATTGGCGCTGGGCGTCACACCGTATGTGACGAACGCGTCGCTGAACGTGGTCGGCATCGGTGCGATCGAAGTGCTGCCGCGCAAGGTGCTGATCGTGCAGGACAGCGACGGTGAGCTGCCGCTCGACGAAACGCCCGGCGTGCGCGATCTCGCGACGCCGCTCAACTATCTCGGCTACGACGTCGAGTTCGCGAACGTCCACGATCCGCTGCCGGACGGCATCACGCCGGACCGCTACGCCGGTGTGGTCGCATGGCTGCAGGGCGATGAAACGCCGAACAGCGGCGCCTGGCGCGCGTGGGTCGATGCGCGTCTTGCCGCACGCGTGCCGATGGTGTTTCTCGGCCAGTTCGGCTTCGACGCGGCGGAAGACGAAGGGCGCGCGCTCGATCTGCAAGCCGTGGCCGGACCGTTCACGGACAAGATCGAAACGGTGTCACGCGATCCGCTGGTCGGTTTCGAAGTCGATCCGAAGCTCGGCACGCGCGACCTCACGGGCGTGCAGGTCGGCAGCCAGAGCCAGTCGCTGCTGCGCGTGAAAAGCGGTGACGCGACGCTCGATCAGATCGCCATCACGCCGTGGGGCGGCTTCGCGATGAGTCCGTACACGGTTGTGTCGCTCAATGGCATCGGCCAGGAGCGCTGGGCGATCCAGCCGATCGAGTTCTTGCGCCGCGCATTGCGCCTGCAACCGATGCCGTCGCCGAGCGTCACTACGGAAAACGGCCGACGCCTGTTCATGTCGCACGTGGATGGCGATGGTTTCGCGTCGCGCGCGGAATTCCCCGGCGCCGACTACTCGGGCGAAGCGCTGTACCAGCAGATTTTCACGCGCTACAAGGTGCCGATGACGCTGTCGGTGATCGAGGGCGAAGTGGGGCCGAAGGGTCTGTATCCGCAGATCTCGCCGCGTCTCGAAGAGATCGCGCGCAAGATGTTCGCGCTCCCTTATGTGGCGATCGGCACGCATACGTACTCGCATCCGTTCGAGTGGGAAAACGTCGATGCGAAGACGGGTGAACGCGTGGACCGCGGTGGCGGCGACACGGCGTTCTCGCTGAACATTCCGAATTACACGTTCAATATCGACCGCGAAGTGACGGGGTCGATCGATTACATCAACTCGCGCCTTGCGCCTCCCGGCAAGAAGACCACGATCCTGCAATGGCCGGGCAACTGCGAGCCGCCCGCGATCGTCGTGCGTGCGGTGTACAAGGCGGGCGTGGATAACGTGAACGGCGGCGACACCGTCATCACGAAGAGCGCGAACAGCTGGACCAATATCGCGCCGATCGGCGTGCTGAAAGGGCCGGGCGCGTATCAGGTCTACGCGCCGAACCAGGACGAGAACGTCTACACCAACGACTGGCTCGGTCCGTTCTACGGCTTCACGCGCGTGCTCGAAACCTTCGACATGACGGACAAGCCGCTGCGCTTCAAGCCGATCGACATCTACTACCACATGTACAGCGGCACGAAGGTGGCATCGCTGCGCGCGCTCGACCAGATTTTCGCGGCCGTGCTGAAGCAGCCGGTGCTGCCCGTGCATATGACGGACTACGCGCACAAGGTGCTCGACTGGCGCTCGTTCGCCGTCGCGCGCTCGGTGCAGGGCGAAGCGTCCGATGCGAAGCAGCAAGACTGGATTGTGCGTGGCAATGGCGAAGTGCGTGAACTGCACTGGCCGCTGACCACGTCGCCGGATCTGCAGGCGTCGCATGGCGTGACGGGTTACGCAGCGGGGCCGGACGGCACCTACATCCATATCGCCGATGGCGCAGCGCGCGTGTCGTTCGACGCAGCGAATGCGAAGCCGCAAGCCAACGCGCTGCCGTATATCGCCGAAGCAAACGGCTTCGTGCGCGATTTCAAACGCGATGGCAAGAACCTGTCGTTCGAGTTCGGCAGCTACTACCAGCCGTTCGTGAAGCTCGCGAATGCGCAGAGCTGCACCGCGACCGTCGCTGGCCGTGCCGTGCCGCTGCAGCGCGACGGTGCCTACGTCCGCTTCGATACGCCCGCGCTGAATGCGCTCGAAGTCCACTATCAGCCTGTCGAGATCCGCTGTGAACGATAAAACGAACGACAACCGTCCCCGTATCGTTCCGACGTGGCTGGTCTACTCGCTCGCGGGCGTAGTGGTCGCGACCATGTACGGCGTGTCGCCGCGCGGCGGCTTGCGTCAGCGCGTTGCATCGGTGGGCGCGCCGAGCGAACTGAGCGTCGCGTATCTGGAAGCGTGGTCGAAGGTCCGGCCCGATAACGAGGAATTTCTCTCGCTGCTGGGCGCGCAATATCTGTATCTGGGCCGCACCGACGACGCCGAACGGATCGCTACGCGCATGGAAGCGCTCGGCACCGAGGACATGCTCAAGAGCGCGATGATGCTGCATCTCGCCGTCACGGAGCAGCGCACCTTCGCGATTCCCGAAGACGATCCGCGCCGCGTGGCCGCGCTCGAGAACTTGCGCGTGCGTCTGACGCAGGCGTCGGCGTTGCACTGGGCGCCGAAGGATCTCGAATGGCTCGCGCAGCGTTCGGCTGCCGTCGGCATGCCGGATCTCGCCGCCAAGCTGTATGCGCGCCTGTCGGCCAACGATCCCGACCAGCGCGCGAAGTGGGATACGCAGATCACGCGCTACGCGTTGCAGGTCGGCGATTATCATGCTGCTGCCGATGCATGGTTCCGTCAGGAAGCCGCCGCACAGACGCGCGATGAACAGCGCCGCTGTTTCGTCGCGGGCGTGCGCACGCTGCAGTCGGGCAATCTGCTCGACGATGCGCTCACGGCTGCCGACGCCCATATCGGCAAGCTCGCCGACGATCCCGCCACGCTGATCGTGATGCTCAATCTCGCGCGTGCGGCGAATCGTCCGGATGCGGTGGACCGTTACGCGAAGCTGCTGGCGAAGTACGCGCTGGCGGAACCGACGTCGCCGATCGGCGAGCATGTGCGCGAAGTCGCGCAAGCGGGTTATGCCTATATGGATGGTCCCGTCGCGTACCGTCATCGCGATGCACTCGTCAGTCTGCGTGCAGCGATGCGCGCAGCGGCGGCAGAGGAAGGGGACAGCGTGCGCGTGCTGCGCGTGGCGGCAAGTGTTGCACCCGCGCAAGCGCCGCAAGCACCGCACGCCGCCAGCGACCTCGCTGCACCGAGCGCCGCCGCGATCCGTTCAGATCCGAGCGTCGCGAACGTGGTGTTTCAGGCGTTCGTCGAATCGGGCGATCTGCCGAGCGCGCAGAAAGTCGCTGCACAACAGGTGCAGCGCGATCCGCGTTCGGTGGAATGGGTCAAGCGTCTCGCGCAGGTGGCCGAGTGGAATCGCGATCCGTCGCTGGCATTGAAGTCCTGGCTCGACTACGCGCAGCTGTCCAACGATCAGGTCGGCTGGCAGAACGTGCTGCGCATCGCACCGATGCTCGACGACGACGAAGCGTATCTGACGGCACTCGTGCATGAATCGCGTGCTACGCCGAACGATCTGAAGCTGGTCGACAACGTCACGGCCACCTATGAGCGTCTCGGCCGTCCCGACGATGCACTGGCGTTCCTGCGCTCGCTGCCGCGCGGCACGAATGCCGATGCCATCGATCAGCGCATCGGCCAGCTTGCCGAGCGCGCCGGTCACGACGATCAGGCGCTCGCGACCTATCGTGCCGTGCAGGCGCGCCATCCTAACGATGCCGACGCAGCGCTGCGCACGGCAAGCGTGCTGTACAGGCAGGGCGACTATCGCGCGTCGCTGGCTGCGCTGAAAGTGGCGCGCAAGGGCGCCAAAGACACCGACGAAGATTTCTGGCGCAACTACGCCGAACTCGCGCGTCTGCTGCAACAGGATGACGACGCGAACGAAGCGTATCGCCATCTGATCGCGAGCGGCGTGGCGACGCCCGAAGACCTCGGCGACATGACGTACTTCTACGACCCGTATCCCATCGATGCGGGCCGTGTCGCGGAGTTGCGTTATCAGCGCGATCACACGGTGCGCGCGTTGCAGGACGCGATCTTCTATTACACCGACGCGCAGGCGATGGACCGCATTGCGTTCCTGCTCGCAGGCCTCTCGCCGGAAGAGCTCAAGGCGGCGGAAGCGTCGCCGTCGCTGCTCGGCGTGCGCGCGGAATACTACCGGCTGATCAATGAGCCGCAGAAGGCGCTCGCCGATCTGAAGCGCGCCGTCGATCTGCCGGGCGCGAGTTCCGATCTGCGTGCGGCGTATCTGTGGACGCTGGTCGACTACGGCAGCGACGGCGACTTGCGTGAAGCGCTCAAGCGTTGGCGCGGCAATGCCGATCAAAGCTCGGCATTGTGGGAGCCGTACGCAGCCGCCGAAATGCGCCTGAACCGGCCCGTTGCCGCGCTCGAATATCTGCGCCGCGAGTCGGCGATGATGTCGCGTGATCCGCTGTGGCTGCTCACCTATGCCGACGCGCAGGAACAGGCGGGCCACGACGGTCTTGCCTGGTCGATCCGCAAGAAAGTATGGCTGCAGATGCAGCAGGACGAAGCGAAGCTCGCGAAGCTGCACGGCGCGCAACGCGCGGCGATGCGTGGCCGTACCGCGCAGGACGCCGAGACGCTCGACGATCTGCGTGGCCGTCGCGTGACGCTATCGGCCGACTATGCGACGGGCGACGAGTCCGCTGCCTTGCTCAACAGCCTGATGGCGGCACGGCCTGCATCGTCGGATAACGCGATTGCGCGCCGCACGATGATCGGCACGGCCAAGGGCTTGCCGGGCGGTGCGCCGCTCGATGGCGCGGGCTTGCCGGAGAACGCGCGCGTGCGCGGCGCGGTGGCGAAGGAAGTGGCCGTCGCGTGGGCGCTGTCGAAGGAAAGTAATCCGCTCGCGAAGCGCTGGCTTGCGCAGCAGTACGCCGAGCGCCTGTCGCGTCCCGCCGATGCACAGCTGACCATCGCGCTCGCCGAGAACGACATCCCTGAAATGGAGCGCCTGCTTGCAGTCGAACGCTCGCGTCTGCCCGTCAACGACCGCATCGACGCGACGATTGCCGTCGACCGGCCGGACCGTGCGCAGCAACTCGCGTTCAATGCGCTCGACGGCGCGCCGGAAGACACCGACCTGCACACGCGTGTGACGGAAACCACGCTCGACTGGCCGCAATCCATCGACGCCGAAGTCGTCAACCATATCGAGCATCCGCTCGATTACGTCGAGACGACGCTCGCCGCGAGCCACAAGATTGCCGAGCGTTATCTCGTCGGCGTGACGGCAGTGCAGCACTTCCAGCATTCGACGGATATCTCGCAGCTGGTCAACGTGCCGTCGGTGGATCGCTGGCTGAACATCTACGGCGAGCGCCAGACGCGCGATACCTCGTTCACGGTGACGGGCGGACGACGCGTCGGCGCGAATGAGTTCTACACGCTCGATCTCGCGAGCGAAGTGGGGCGCAACTCGCCGCTCACGCTCGGCGTGCGCGCGGGCCGCAACCAGGTCGCCGACGAAAACCAGGCGCTGCTGGTGGGCGGCATGAAAGACAACGTGATCGGCGATCTGACGTACCGGATGACGGAGCGCATCACGCTGCCGGGCAGCGTGGAAGCGGACCGCTTCTATAGCCAGTCGCGCAACTACCTCGGCAGCGGCGTGCTGTCGACAGCCGAAGTGAGCTACCGCATCCGCACGACGTACCCCGATTACACGCTGCGCGCGCTGCTCACGCACGGCGGCTACGGTGCAAGCGGACAGCCCGATGCGCGGCTGACGAACCTGCTGCCGACTGCATTGCAGCCCGCAACAGCGCAGGACTTCATGCCGGACACGTACACGCAGTACGGCTTTTACTTCGGCTTCGGTAACGATTTGCAGGAGCAGTACACGCATGCATGGCGTCCGTTCTTCGACGTTGGCATCGTGCATGACTCGATCCAGGGCTGGGGCCCGGACGTGAGTCTGGGCATTGCAGGCACCGTGCTGGGTGGCGATCACCTGGCTGTGTTCCTGCAGCATCAGCGCGTGTCGAAGATCGGCACGCCCGTCACGCTGCTGGGCGCGACCTACAAATGGTTTTACTGATCCGGCGCATTGGCACGATAACGACATTTCTGAGGAGTAGTTCGATGAGCAACATCAACGGCTGGTCACGTTTGATCAAGTGGGTGGCGGCAGCCACCGCGTCGGCGCTGGTGCTGGGCGCATGCGGTTCGATTCGCCAGGCGGGTTCGCCGTCGCTCGAATCGAAGGATTCCGTCGCCGTGGTGACGATGGCGAATTTCACGGAAACGCCGGCAGCAGGCAGCAGCGCCGCCGCCATCGCCGCGAACGCATTGCGCGAGAACGGTTTCGCCGACGTGCGCCTCGCACCCGTCGATGCATCGGCGAATGCGATGTTCGACACGGCACAGCGCGACATCGGCGAGAAGAAACTCGCATGGGCGCGTGAGCAGCGCGTGAAGTACGTGCTGACGGGCGCAGTGGAAGAGTGGCGCTACAAGGTCGGCGTGGATGGTGAGCCGGTCGCTGGCGTGACCTTCGAACTGATCGACGTGGCGTCGGGCCAGGTGGTGTGGAGCGCGACGGGTTCGAAGAGCGGCTGGACGCGTTCGAGCCTCTCGAGCGTCGCATCGTCGCTGATCGGCAGCCTGCTGTCGCCGCTGCGTACGCGCGGCTGAAGGCGTCGTGTGTCTGCCGCGAGAGTCGCGGCGGGCGCAGGGCAATCTGCAATACGCAAGCAACTCGACACGTGATGAGGAGTCGGCTGTGAATACCGTCACCGCGCAAAGCGCCGCCAGTGCCGCCAGTGGCGCGGCCAGGCCGCGTCAATCGAACCCGTTCGGCAATCTGAGCGCCGTGCGGCGCCTCGTCGCGCCCGCGGTGTCGCGGCCGTTTTCCATCGTCGAGACGATCGTGTTTATCGGCGGGGTGTTCGCGCTGTCGTATGCGCTCGATCACAACGATCCGTTCATGCTGCACGCGGGCTTCCCGTGGCTGTGGTTCGCGCCGCTCGTAGTCGCGCTGCGCTACGGCACGCTGCTCGGCGTGCGCGGCTGCGCGATGCTGATCGGCGCGTATCAGGTGTTCACGCAGATGCTCGGGCATGGCAGCGCGGCTGCATGGCCGACGCTGTATTTCACGGGCGGCGTGCTGCAGACCGTGATTGCAGGTCACTTCGGCGATACGTGGGGCAGCCGCGCGCAACGCGCGAACGCGATCAACGATTATCTGAACGACCGGCTGGTGGCGATCACCAACAGCCACTATCTGATGCGTCTGTCGCACGAACGGCTCGAAAAGGACTTGCTGACCAAGCCGACCACGCTGCGCGATTCGATCACCGAGTTGCGCCGCATTTCGGTTGCGCATGGTCTCGATACGAAGCCGAATCATTCGGACGACATGCCGGGCGCGCGCGAACTGCTGGAGTTCGTCGCGCAGGCCTGCCAGATCGAAGTGGCGGCGTTGTACCCTGTGCGTGACGGCAAGGTGGGGCGCGACGCGCTTGCGCATATCGGCGATACGTTCGATTTCGATCCGCGCGACGAACTCGTGCAGCACGCGCTCGAAACGCGCGCTGTTGCGCATCTGAAGAGCGAAGATCGTCCGGTGACGAATTCGCATCTGCTGGTGTGCGCGCCGCTGATTTCCGCCGACGGCCGCATGCTCGCGATGCTCGTCATCCGCCGCATGCCGTTCCTGTCTCTGAATTTCGACAACCTGCAATTGTTGCTGGTGCTGCTTGGCTACTACGCGGACGGCGTCGAGCACTCGCAGCAGGTGCGCGACATCCTGAACGACGTGCCCGATTGCCCGTATGAATTTGCGCTTGACGTGAGCCGTCTCACGCGCCTCGAACATTCGTCGGGCATTACGTCGTCGCTGGTGGCGCTGGTGTTCCCGCACGACGATGCGGGCGATTCGTTCTTCGAACACGTGATGCGCCGTCGCCGCTCGCTCGATCTGATGTGGCCGGTGAAATCGGCAGGGCAGTCGGTGCTGCTGAACCTGATGCCTGCGACCGACGCGATCGGCGTCGACGGCTATCTGGCGCGGATCGAATCGAGTCTGCGCGCGCAGTTCAATCTCGATCTCGAAGGCGCGCGCATCGGTGTGCATACGCTGCATCTGGGCAGCGACCAGCCGGGCCCGGCGTTGAAGCGCCTTCTCATGCGCAGTGGCATCGATGGATAACCCGACCGCAAAAAGCGCCACGGGCGGCGCGCTCGCGTTGCTGGTGTCCGCGATGGCGGCGCTCGGCATCGTGCTGGTGGCGTGCGCGCAGGGCGCAGGCATCGTCTATTTCGCCAACACCGCGACGGCTTACGATCCGCTGTGGCCGGTGGTGCTGCTCGACGTCGTGTGCGGCGTGCTGCAGGCGCTGCTGTTCCGCCTGCTGCTGCCGTTGCGTTATCGCGAGCCGCGCATGTGGAGCCTGCTGCTGCTCGGCTCCGCGTGCACGTTCGTGCCGCTGTTCGGCGGCCTCGTCGTGCTGGTGAGCTGCATCTGGGCAGCGCTGTATCCCGCGTCGCACGCTGAAGACGAAATGGGCGATGTGCCTGCGCCGGAGTTCGTGACCTATCTGATGTCGCGTGTCTCGCATGGCGGCGGCGCGCGTCTGCAGGCGCGTCTGGTGAACACGAAGGTTGCAGCGGCGGATCGTCTGTCGGCACTCGTCGCCATCCAGAGCATGCCCACGCGCACCACGGGTACGCTGCTGCGCGACCTGCTCGCCGACCCGGTCGAAGACGTGCGGCTGATTGCCTACGGCACGCTGGATCAGGCCGAAAACGACGTGATGCAGCGCATCTTCAACACTGCGAAAACGCTGGAAGACGCGCAGTCGGAAGGCGATCGTCACGCGCTCAACCGGCAACTCGCCGAGCTGTATTTCGAACTGATCTATCAGAACCTCGTGCAGGGCGTGGTCTACAAGCACACGCTCGAACAGGCCGACCGCTACGCACGTGCCGCGCTGGAAATAGACGGCAGCGACGCCGCGCTGTGGATGATCCGCGGCCGCCTCGCGCTGACCAACGGCGCCCCTGATGAAGCCGCGCAATACATGGACCGCGCGCAATCGCTCGGTTTTCCGCGCGAGCGTCTCGTGCCCTGGCTTGCCGAAGTCGAATATCTGCGCGGCGATTACGTGCGCGTATCCGAACTGCTGGCGTCGCTCGGCAATGCCGCGACGCTGCCGATGCTCAAACCTGTTGCGCGTTACTGGTCCACATGAAACCGTCACTGATGCGCCGCGCTGCCGACGCCGATGTCTGCCTGCTGCTCGAAGGCACGTTCCCGTATGTGCGCGGCGGCGTGTCGAGCTGGGTCAACGAAATGCTCCGCTCGTACCCGGAGATCCGCTTTGCGATTGCGTTTATCGGCAGCCGCGAAGAGGACTATAAGGGTGCGGCATATGCGCTGCCCGACAACGTCGTGCACTTCGAAACGCACTATCTGTACGAGACGGGCGCCGTCGACGAAAACGCCGCACGCGAGATTCCCGGCGATGCAGAGGCGTTCGCGCAATCGGCGGCACTGCACGACGCATGGCGCAACAGCGGCACGGTGGATGCCGGCGCGATGATGGCCGACATGGTGAACCTGATCGGCGACAAGGCGCCGCTCAGCGAGGAGCAGTTCCTGTCCAGCCGCGCGGCGTGGGATTTCATCGTCGATCAGTATCACCGCTATTGCACGGACCCGTCATTCACCGATTACTTCTGGACCGTGCGCATCATGCACAAGCCGCTGTGGCAACTCGCGCGCGTGGCCGAACAGTTGCCGCCGGCGAAGGTGTATCACACGGTATCGACGGGTTATGCGGGCTTTCTGGGCGCGTTGCTGCACTATCGGACGGGGCGTCCGCTGCTCGTGTCCGAGCATGGCATCTATACGAAAGAGCGCAAGATCGACCTGCTGCAAAGCCAGTGGATTCGCGACAACCGTGGCGCGTTCGAACGCGACATTTCGAAGATCAGCTATTTCCGCGAGTTGTGGGTGCGCTTCTTCGAAGCGCTCGGCAAGCTCGCCTATGACGCCGCCGACGATATCGTCGCGCTGTACGAAGCGAACCGTCAGCGGCAGATCACCGACGGCGCGCAAGCTGCACGCACGCGCAACATTCCGAACGGTGTCGATGTGGATGGCCTCGCGCCGCTCGTCGAGAAGCGCACTGTGCGCCCGCGCAACGTGGTCGCGCTGATCGGCCGCGTGGTGCCGATCAAGGACATCAAGACTTTTATTCGCGCGCTGTTCATCGCGTCGCGCGCGATGCCGGAAATCGAAGGCTGGATCGTCGGGCCGGAGGAAGAAGACCCGGCGTACGCGCAGGAATGCCGCGCACTCGCCGAAAGCCTCGGCCTCGCGAAGAACGTGAAATTCCTCGGCTTTCAGCGTATCGACGAGATTCTGCCGAAGGTCGATGTGATCGCGCTGACGTCGATCAGCGAGGCCTTGCCGCTGGTCGTGCTCGAAGGTTTCGCAGCCGGCATTCCGTCGATCACGACGGACGTGGGCTCGTGCCGCCAGCTGATCGAAGGCTACGGCGACGAAGACCGCGCACTGGGCGCGGCGGGCAGCGTGGTGCCGATCGCGAACCCGTCGGCGTTCGCCCAGGCCGTGCTCGATCTGCTCGGCGACGAACCGCGCTGGCTGGCGGCACAACAGGCCGGTCTGCAACGAGTGCGCCGTTTCTACACGAAGGCGATGATGATCGACCAGTATCGCGTGCTGTATGAACGCTTGATGGCTGCTCCGTCGCGCGTGAAACCGGCGCAAGGCGGGCAGGGCGGCGGCTGTCCGATGCATGCGGGCAGGGCTGCGGCGGCAGGTGCGGCACAGACGGAAGAGGTGCGCTGATGGCTGGTATTGGTTTCGAGCTTCGCAAGATCCTGAAGAGCCAGACGCTGTTCGGCGTGGCGCGCGCCTACGCTTACGCTGGGCTGATCAGTTCCGGTCCGCTGATCCTGTCGATCTTCGGCATTCTGATCATCGGTGTGATGAGCCTGGCGTTCGTGATACCGAAGTACGCGATCGTGCAGTTCCAGGTGTCGGTGACCTACCTGATTGCGTGCAGTCTGATACTCACGGGGCCATTGCAGCTTTCGTTCACGCGCTTCATTTCCGACCGTCTGTTCGAAAAGCGCGACGATCTCGTGCTGTCGAACTATAACGGTGTCGTGCTGATTTCGACGGTGGCGTCGGGCGTGCTCGGCGTGATTGCCGTGGCGTTCGGGTTCGGCGGCGAGCCGCTCATCTACCGGCTGCTGATGGTGGCCGGCTTCGTCGTGGTCAGCAACATCTGGATTGCGGTGATCTTCCTGTCGAGCGTCAAGCAGTATCGCCAGATCCTGTATGTGTTTGCGCTCGGCTATGGCTGCACGGTCGCGTTCGCATTGATGCTCAACACGCATGGTCTGGCGGGTTTGCTCGGCGGATTCGTGGCGGGGCATATCGTGTTGCTGGCGGGGTTGTCGGGTCTTATCTATCGCAACTATCGCAGTCCGCGTTTCATTTCCTTCGAGGTGATCCAGCGGCGCTTTGCGTACCCGAGTCTCGCGATGGTGGGCTTTCTGTTCAACCTTGGCGTGTGGCTCGACAAGTTCATGTTCTGGTATGCACCGGGCACGGGCGCGAAGGTGATCGGGCCGCTCAATGCATCCGTGATCTACGATATTCCCGTGTTCATTGCGTATGTGTGTGTGATGCCGGGCATGGCGACCTTCCTCGTGCGGATCGAGGCGGACTTCGTCGAGTACTACGACCGCTTCTACGATGCCGTGCGCAGCGGCGCCACGCTGCGCCACATCAACGATATGCGCGACATGATGGTCGGCAGCGTGCGCGCGGGCCTGTATGAGATCGTGAAGATTCAGGCCGTGGTGCTGCTGCTGATTCTCGCGTTCGGCCGTCTCGTGCTCGATGCGCTGGGCATTTCATCGCTGTATATGCCGCTGATGATCGTCGACGTGATCGCGGCGAGCCTGCAGGTGCTGCTGCTCGGCCTGCTGAATGTATTCTTCTATCTGGACGCGCGCCGCACGGTGCTGCGGCTGTGTATTGCGTTCGTGCTGTTGAACGGAATCCTGACTGGCATTACGCTGTACATGCAGCCGGATTTCTACGGCTATGGCTTTGCGTTGACGCTGCTGATTCTCGTGGTCGCTGCCGTCCAGTTGCTCGACCGCAAGTTCAGCAAGCTCGAGTACGAGACGTACATGCTGCGCAACTGATCGGTTTATGACAGCCAGTTCGATCGCCCGTTTCGGTATTTCGTGGATCATCGTTGCCTGTGCGGCGGTGGTGATCCTGTTGCTGTCGGTGGCATGGGTGAGGCCCGCGCTGGCCGCCTGCAAGCGGGCTTCATCGACGGGTATCGGCGCCGTGGCATTCTTCTACGGCGCGAACGTGCAGGCCGAGCGTTTCCAGCAGTTCGACACGGTGGTGATAGAGCCTGACAGCGGCTTCGATCCACGCGCGCACACGGCGCATTGCCCGAACTGGTACGCGTATGTCAGCGTCGGTGAAGTGACGAAAGAGCGCGCGTACTACGCGAAAATGCCGAAGACGTGGCTGGTGGGCAGCAATGCGGCGTGGTCATCGACGGTCGTCGATCAGACTGCCTCGGGATGGCCGGCGTTTTTCGTCGATGAGATCATCAAGCCGCTGTGGGAACGCGGCTATCGCGGCTTCTTTCTCGATACGCTCGATTCGTATCAACTGGTCGCGAAGACGGATGCCGAGCGCGTGCGTCAGGAAGCGGGCATCGCTGCCGTGTTGCGCGAATTGAAAGTGCGCTATCCGCAGGCACGTTTGATTCTGAACCGGGGTTTTGAAATCCTGCCGCAGGTGCACGATCAGGTGGCGGCCGTTGCGTTCGAATCGTTGTTTGGCCGCTGGGATCAGGCGAATCAGCGCTACGACGAAGTGCCTGCCAATGACCGCGAATGGCTGTTAGGTAAAGCGCGCGAGATTCATGAGCGCTACGGCTTGCCCGTCGTGTCGATCGATTACTGCGCGCCTGATGACGATGCGTGTCGTCACGAGATCGTCAACAGGATCAGCAAGCTCGGTATCGTGCCCTACGTGACGGATGGCGGCTTGCAGACGATTGGCCTGAGCCATTCGATTCTCAAGGACGCCGAGCCGCTCACGAAGGTTTCTCTGCGTCGCTGAAGCGGGGCGCCTCCCGCTCCACGCCACTCTCAACGCGATCTAGCGCAACTGCGTGACAGCCAGCAGCAACACCATGCTGCCGATCGCGCCATCCAGCACGCGCCACGCCGTGGCACGCTTGAACAGCGGCGCCAGGGCACGCGCGCCATATCCCAACGCCACGAACCACACCGCGCTGACGGCCATCGCACCGACCGCGAACTCGACACGCGAGCCTTGCGCTTCACGCGCGCCCGCCGTGCCGATCAGCAGGAACGTGTCCAGATAGACGTGTGGATTGAGCCACGTGAACGCGAGCGTCATCAGCACGATGGGCAGCGCGCGTTGCGCGGGCGGCGCGTTGTCGCCTCTTGCATCGGTGTCGAGCGCGGCATGGCCGGGGCGCAGCGCGCGCACCAGCGCGCTAATGCCGAACCACGCGAGATACGCGAGACCCACGTACAGCAGCGCGTGAATGAAGGTCGGGTAGCGCTCGGCGAGCACCGCTGCGCCGCCGACACCCGCGCCGATCAGCAGGAAATCCGACAGCGTGCACAGCAACACGATCTTGCCGATATGCGAGCGCATGATGCCTTGACGGAGCACGAACGCGTTTTGCGCGCCGATAGTGACGATCAGTGAGGCGCACAACGCGGCGCCATGCGAAAAAGCGAGCCAGTTCATGATGGTTTGACGGAAGAGAAGAATCGGATGGCAGGAGTGTGCCGCGCTGGCTAGAATAAGAGAAGCTAATTTCGGTTAAGCCGCTTAAGGAACGCTAATGCTGGACTATGCCTTGCTGGATGCGCTGGCGGCTGTCGTGCGCCACGGTTCGTTCGACCGCGCGGCGGCGGCGCTGAATGTCACGCCTTCGGCGGTGTCGCAACGCGTGAAACTGCTGGAAGAACGGGTCGGCAGCGTGCTCGTCCAACGCGGGCAGCCCTGCACGGCGACGCGCTCGGGCGCGCTGCTGTGCCGCCATACCGAGCGCGTGCAGTTGCTCGAAGCGGAGTTGAACGGCCGCATGCCGGAATTGCCGGGCGCATTGCTGGAGCCGTGGCCCACATTACGCGTCGCAGTCAACGACGACAGCGGCGGCACGTGGTTTATCGATGCCGTTGCCGGTTTTTGCTCGGAGCGCGGCATGCTGCTCGATCTGGTGATCGACGATCAGGATCACACGGCGCAGCGGATCCGCGACGGCAGCGTGCAGGGTGCCGTGACGACGCAGTCCGAGCCGGTGCAGGGCTGCCGTTCGACGCGGCTGGGGCGCATGCGTTATCTCGCCGTGTGCACGCCCGCGTTTTACGAGCGCTATTTCAGCGCAGGCATCAGCCGCGAAACGCTGAGCGGCGCGCCGTGTGTCGATTTCAATCCGAAAGATCAGTTGCAGAAGCGCTTCGTGCAGAAGATCACGCGTGGCGTAGTCGATGCGCCGACGCACTGGATCCCGCATGTGTCCGGTTTCCTGCGCGCGTGCGCGACGGGGCTGGGGTGGGGCATGTGCCCGGAGCGCATGATCGCCGCTCAACTGGAAAGCGGCGAACTGATCGACATGGCGCCGGGCAAGCATCTCGATGTCGATCTGTACTGGCAAAGCTGGCGGCTGTCGATTGGCTGGCTCGACGACTTCGGCGCCGCGTTGCGCAAGCGCTCAGCCGAGCTGCTCGACTGACCGCTTGCCGTTCGATGTTCAATGCAGCCGGATCACGGGATGAGCGCGCCGCCGCAACCAATGGCTCGCCGTATCGAGTGCCATGCGCGCGAAGCCTGTGACCGTCATCACGTGCTTGCGGTAGATCAGCCGGTACACGACCGTGGCGAGCCAGCCGTCGACATACATGGGCCGCTCGCGCAGTCCGCTCAGACTGCCGATCGTGCCGACATCGCCGAAGCCGACCAGCGTGCCGGCATCGCGATACGTGCACTCGGGCAGCGCTTCGCCGCAGCCACGGCACTTCACCGCGCGGGCCAGAAACATCGCCTGTTGATGCGCAACCTGGGCACGCGGCGCGAGAAAGCCATCGGCGTGTGACGGGCAGGCCGCGCAATCGCCGAGCGCGAAGATGTTCGCATCGTTCGGGGTTTGCAGGGTACGTGTGACCAGCACCTGCGCATTGCGATTCGTATCGATGCCATCGAACACGCGCAGCACTGGCGGCCCGGCAATGCCCGCCGTCCAGATCGCGATGTCGCTCGGCAGATGCTGACCGTCATGCGTGAGCACGGCATTGGCGCGCACTTCCGTCACGCGGGTTTGCGTCAGCACATCGACGCCGAGACCGCCGAGTATCCGCTGCGCACGTGCTGAAATACGCTGCGACAGTGCGGGCAACACGCGGTCCGTGCCTTCGACCAGCCGGATCTTGAAGTCGCGCTCCGGATCGAGTGCGAAGAGGCTGTAGCGATGCAGCAAACGGATGCTGTCGCGCAGCGCCGCCGCCAGTTCGACGCCCGTTGCACCCGCACCGATGATGTTGATCGACACAGGCTGCACATGCTGTGCACCGCTCACACGACGAACATGATTGGCACGCGTGCAGGCATCGAGCAGCTTGCGACGGAACGATTCCGCGTGCGTGACGGATTCGAGCGGCAGCGCGTGCTCGGCCGCACCCTTCACGCCGAAATAGTTGGTCACGCTGCCGAGCGCCAGCACGAGCGTATCGAAGGCGATATCACGCGCGGGCAGCACTTCGCGGCCATCGGCGTCGCGCGTCGCGCTGAGCGTGATGCGACGCTGCGCACGATCGAGCGATTGCAGCGAGCCCTGTTCGAACTCGAAGCCGTGACGGCGCGCCTGAATCGCATATTGCAGCTGATGCGTGGCGGGATCGATCTGCCCTGAAGCTGCTTCGTGCAACAGCGGCTTCCAGAAGTGCGTCGGCGAACGGTCGACGAGCACGATATGCGCGTGCCCGCTCTTGCCGAGCGATTCGCCAAGACGTGTCGCGAGTCCCAGTCCTCCCACGCCGCCACCTACGACGACGATACGGTGCGGCGCAGTGCATGGGCTGCTGGCGGTGTGTCGATCGATCGAAGTCATGCTTGCTCTCCTGAACGTTTTCAATGCTGTTTTCAATGCCGCTTTCAATGCGATTGATGCGTGAACGTCATCAGTGAGGTCGAGTATAGAATTGAGGAAAACCGCAGCACAATTTAATGTTTGTACAGAACATATAGGTTTTCACTTATGTTAAAAGCGGCGACATTCCGGCAATTGAAAGCGCTTCATACGGTGGCAAAGCTCGGTAGCGTGTCGGGCGCGGCGGAGGAGTTGCGTCTGACGCAGCCCGCGGTGTCGTTGCAGATTCGCCTGCTCGAAGAGGCGGCTGGCGCGCCGCTTTTGCAGCGCGTGGGGCGTGGCGTGCAACTGACAGCGGCAGGTGAAATCCTCGCGCGCTACGCGCTTGAAATTCTCGACCTGTGGAACGGCGCCGCCGACGATCTCGCCGCCTTGCATGGCGAGCAGGGCGGCACGCTGCGCATCGGCGCGATCACGACGGCCGAGTACCTGATTCCGCCGTTTCTGGTGCGCTTTACCGAGGCGCGTCCGCAGGTGAAGGTGCAATTCAAGGTGGGCAACCGCGCGGACATCATTCGCATGCTCGCCACGCATGAAATCGATCTCGCCGTGATGGGCAGCCCGCCGCGCGAGTTGCGCACGGTCGCCACCGTATTCGCGAAGCATCCGATGGCATTCGTCGCGTCGCCTTCCCATGCGCTGATGAAGAAAAAGCGACTTACGCTCGGCGATCTGGAACCGGCGAACCTGTTCGTACGCGAGCGCGGTTCGGGCACGCGCTCCACGGTCGAAAACCTGTTCAGACAGGCGGGACACAAGATCCACATCGGCTCCGAACTGTCGAGCAACGAGGCGATCAAGCAACTGGTGGAAGCGGGCCTCGGCATCTCGTTCCTGTCGCTGCATGCGTGCACGCTGGAGTTTCAGGCGGGGCTGCTCGCGCTGCTGCCGCTGCCCGACAACCCGATCGAACGCGACTGGTACGTGATGCATGTGTCTGACAAGCGCCTGCCGCAGGTGGCGAGCCTGTTCCGCGATTTCCTGATCGAAGCGGGCACGAAGGGCAGTGTGCCGATTCCGATGCCGTCCGGCGCGGCCGCAAGGAAGCGCCGCCACGCATGAAATCTGCCGATTTTTTTCGACGTTTCAGGCCGCACGCGGCTGATTCCTGACTTTCACGGACGGGGTGCGTTAGCTGAAAACCCTTGCTGGAACGGGATTTCCGGTTACATCGACACTTATCGAAGTAAAGGTTGTGCGGGCGATATTTTTGCCAGAATTGTTTGTCTTTACAGTGGCGTCCAGACATTTGTTAAAAAGCGGACGCCGCCAGCCTGTGGCGAGCCGCGGGATTTCCCTGGCAGTCAGAGGAGTCGGAGACATGAGCAGCCTCACCGAGAGCAACAACAGCAGCCTCACGACCGTCGAAACCTTCGGCTTCGAACGCATTCCTGACGTGTCGCGTTACGCGCGGCCCATCGATCTTTTCCGGCTGCTGTTCGGCGGCTGCAATACGTTTTCCACTTCCGTGCGCGGTAGCTTTCCCGTGCTGCTCGGCCTGTCGTTCTGGGCTGGCGTCGCGTCGATCCTGATCGGCGTGCTGGTGGGATCGTGCATTCTTGCGCCAATGAGCCTGTTCGGCATGCGCAACGGCACGAATGACCCGGTTTCGTCGGGCGGACATTTCGGCATTCACGGCCGGATTGTCGGGTCGTTTCTCGCGCTGCTGACATCCGTTGCATTCTTTTCTCTGGCCGTGTGGAGTTCGGGCGATGCCCTCGTGGGCGGCGCGAACCATCTGCTTGGCTTGCCCGTCAACGGCTTCACGCTGAGCGCGGCGTACGGCGTTTTTGCCGTGCTGGTGCTGACGGTGTGTATCTACGGTTTCCGCTTCATGCTGTGGGTCAACAAGATTGCCGTGTGGACGGCGAGCCTGTTGTTCATCGCGGGCATCTTCGCGTTTGCCGGCCCGTTCGATAGCCACTACGCGGGCAAGTTCGCGATGGGCTCGATCGGTTTCTGGCCGGCGTTCGTGAGCGCGGTGCTCGTGGCGCTGAGCAACCCTGTTTCGTTCGCATCGACGATGGGCGACTGGGCGCGCTATATTCCCGAAAACACGCCGAAGCACCGCACGATGCTCGCGGTGATGATTGCGCAGATCGCGACCTTCGTGCCGTTCTTCTTCGGTCTGGCGACAGCGACGATCATCGCGCAGAAAGCGCCTGATTTCATCGCATCGAATAACTACGTGGGCGGCCTGCTGGCGATCTCGCCGAACTGGTTTTTCCTGCCCGTGTGTCTGATCGCGATCATCGGCGGTATGTCGACGGGTACGACGGCGCTGTACGGCACGGGTCTCGACATGTCGAGCATGTTCCCGAAACTGCTCAACCGTGTGCGTGCGACGTTCCTGATCGGTTGTGCGGCGATTGGCTTCATCTTCCTCGGGCGCTTCGTGTTCAACCTCGTGGAAAGCGTGTCGACCTTCTCGGTGCTGATCAACACGTGCAGCTGCCCGTGGATGGTGATCATGATCATCGGTTACGTGACGCGCCGCGGCTTCTATCTGTCGGACGATCTGCAGGTGTTCAATCGCGGCGGACGCGGCGGCCACTACTGGTTCACGCATGGCTGGAACTGGCGCGCGATGGGCGCGTGGGTGCCGAGCGCGGTGGCGGGTCTGTGCTTCGTCAATCTGCCGGATCAGTTCGTCGGGCCGCTTGGCGACCTGGCGGGCGGCATCGACATCAGCTTGCCCGTGGCACTGACGATGGCTTGCACGCTGTACGTTACGCTGCTGCAGTGCTTCCCCGAGCCGGATGGCGTGTATGGTCCGCAAGGCCGGCGCTGGCTGCGTGGCAGCCACAAGGCGACGCATGCGCACATCAAGGTGGTCGAGCCGCGCACGGCGGAAGGCATGCGCGGCAACTACCGGATGACGGCGCCGCGCGAAGAAGAGTTCGATACGCAGGACGCCGCGTAATCGAAGTGCGAAAGCAGTAGCATCATTATCAAAGACAGTAATTGAGCAGGTGACAAGATGAGCGAGTCGGTGAAACGCGCATTCGAAGGGGTAAAGCTGTTCCCGTTCTGGCTGGACAATCCGGCGGCGCCTGATGTCGAGCGCGAACTGATCGGGCCGACTACGGCCGATCTGGTGATCGTCGGCGGTGGCTTCACGGGTTTGTGGGCCGCGATTCAGGCGAAGGAAAACGATCCGAAGCTGGACGTCGTGCTGATCGAAGCGGGCAAGATTGCGTATGGCGCATCGGGCCGCCCGGGCGGCATTATTTCGACGTCGGTGATGCACGGCTTGCCGAACGCGACGCGCGTGTTCCCGAAAGATCTCGACGTGCTCGAACGTCTTGGCCAGGAGAACCTCGACGGCTTCAAGGAAGCGCTGGTGCGTTATGGCATCGAGGCCGATGTCGAATGGAACGGCGAGATGACGGTGGCTGTCGAGGAATAGCATCTGGGCCATCTGCAGACGGATTTCGAACTGCATGTATCGCATGGTCATGATGTGGTGTTGCTCGATAGCGAGAAGGCGCGTGAGCAACTGGATTCGCCGTTGTTTGCGGGCGCGATGTGGTCGCGGAACCGTAGCGGCACGATTCATCCGGCAAAGCTTGCGTGGGGTTTGAAGGCGGCGGCGTTGAAGCTTGGTGTGCGCCTGCACGAGCATTCGCCGCTGACGCGACTCGAAGAAGCGGGCCGCAAGATGATCGTGCATACGCAGGCGGGGCGCATTGAAACGCCGCGTGTGCTGCTCGGGACGGGGACGGCGAATGTCGGCGTGTCGGACATTAACCGGCGTGTGATGCAGGTGCGCGATCACATCATCGCGACGAGTCCGTTGACCGATGAGCAGATGGCTCGTATTGGCTGGAAGAACCGTCAGGGCGTGTATGACACGCGGACGCAGCTCAATTACTTCCGTCTGACCAAGGATAACCGGATCATCTTTGGCGGACGTGTCAGCTATCACTTTGGCGGGAATAACAATCCTGCTCAGGATCGTGATGAGAGCACGTATTACAAGCTTGCTGAGGCGTTTTATCGGACGTTCCCGCAGCTGGATGATGTGAAGTTCACGCATGCGTGGGGTGGTCCTATCGACTATTGCTCGCGTGGGGCTGTGTTTGCGCGCAAGTATCACGGTGGGAAGACTGTGTTTGTCGCTGGGTATACGGGGTTTGGCGTGGCCGGGAGTCGGTTCGGCGCGCGCATGGGGCTCGAAATGCTCTGGAATCGCGATACCTTGATTACTTCGCTCGATATCTCGCGGAAAGGGCCTTCTTATATTCCGCCTGAGCCAGTCCGATGGATCGCTGCCAAGATTACGTTTAATGCGTTTGATGGCGCTGATGATCGCGGTGGGTGGAGGCGCTGGTGGATTAATTCGATTAAGGCGCTTGGGTTTCCGATGTAGTGGTTTGGTTTTTGGTTTTGGTTTTTGGGGTTTGTTTTTGGGTGGCATCCGCTTTTTGTTAGTTGTCTGCTAGTGTTGCCCCTGTGCTGGGCGGCACTTACTTTCTTGTGTGT
>NZ_QBUY01000074.1 GCF_003121405.1 Paraburkholderia sp. C35
TTAGCCCGCTTTCTTTGCTTACTTTCTTTGCGGCGGCAAAGAAAGTAAGTGCCGCCCCGCACAGGGGCAACCCAGGCGGACCACTAACAAAAAGCGGACGCCAGTCGAAAACCCTAACCCACACGACACCCCGCTCGAAGCACCAAAAACAAACAACGAACCAACCAGCGCCCACTCACAACAGCCCAGCGTGAAACCCAAACCCTCACCGCAAAGCGAAGATACCCCCACTAGCCCCCCCTTCGAAGTGCTACGCGTCTTCCTGCAGCTCGGCTGCACCTCATTCGGCGGCCCGATCGCGCACATCGGCTACTTCCACCGCGAGTTCGTCGAACGACGTCGCTGGCTCGACGACGCCACCTTCAGTGATCTGTTCGCGCTGAGCCAATTCCTGCCCGGCCCCGCAAGCAGCCAGGTCGGCTTCTCGATTGGCCTGCTGCGCGCGGGATGTTGGGGCGGCATGGCCGCCTGGCTCGGTTTCACGCTTCCGTCGGCGCTCTTGATGGCCGCCTGCGCAAGCATCGCCCCGCAACTCGACAATCCGTTCGGCAACGGCCTCATACATGGCCTGAAACTCGTTGCCGTGGCAGTCGTTGCGCAAGCCATCTGGGACATGGCTCGACGTCTTTGCCCCGACGTCCCGCGCGCGGCAATCGCGCTGGCGGCGTTGGCCTTGCTGAGCGTGCTCCACAGCGTGTACGCACAACTTGTCACCATCGGCGGCGGCGCGCTGCTGGGGCTGGCGTTCTGCCGGACATCTGCATCTGCCGATTCACACACCGCACCACACGCTATCCATGCGTATGCACTGCCACGGGCCGCCAGCGGCATGGCGCTTGCGCTGTTCTGCGCGTTGCTGGCAGGCTTGCCCGCGCTGGAAGCGCTTCTTTCATCCCCATGGGCGCTGAAGCTGTTCGACGTGTTCTACCGTTCCGGCGCGCTGGTGTTCGGCGGCGGTCATGTCGTGCTGCCTCTGCTCCAGCAAGCCACCGTCGCGAGCGGCTGGATTCCGGCGAATGCGTTTCTCGCAGGCTATGGCGCCGCGCAGGCGATGCCCGGCCCGCTGTTCACCTTCGCGTCATACCTCGGCTGGATCATGAGTCCGGGTGCGCATCACTGGATCGGCGCACTGTGCGCGACGCTCGGCATCTTTCTGCCTGGCTTGCTGCTGGTGATCGCCGTGTTGCCGCACTGGCAGGCATTGCGCGCGCGGCCGGCGATCGCTGCGCTGTTCGCAGGTGCGAATGCCGCCGTGGTCGGCCTGCTGGCCAGCGCATTTCGCACGCCCGTCTGGACCAGCGCCGTGCTGTCGGCGACGGATCTCGTGATCGCCCTGATCGCGCTGTTGCTGCTCGTGCGCTGGCGGGTTCGGCCTCTATTCATCGTGTTGCTGTGCGCGGCGGCAGGTATCGTCGAGAGCTTCGCGCGCTGACGCATTCAGTTGCGCCCTGTTTCGTGTCGCATTTTTGCGTCGTTCACTCAGCCCGCTACGTGCGCTATAACGGTTATCGATAGCCGTGCCTGTTTTTGCTCATATCAATGCGTAAGGACGAAGCGCGGCGCGCAAGTTCGGCCGATCAACCGCAAAGGAGCAGGGCGCATGCTGATTCTGTTCGTTGCGCCTACCGGTCTGTTTCGCGATGGTGTCGCGCGACTGCTCGCCGATCTCGGTGAGCGGGTGGAAGTCCATTGCGCGGATTACGCGTCGAATGTGTTCGACCATGAGCATGCTGCCGATCTCGTCGTGCTCGATGGCGACTATCTGCCCGATGCGCTCAGCGTCGCCACCGCTTCGCAGCGGCTGAGCGAGGGGCTGCCCGTGCTCGTGCTGCTGACGGCCGTCGATCCGCAAACCGTCGAGCAGTTCGTGTCGGCAGGCGTGGCGGGGCAGCTCGGCAAATCGGAATCGGGCCGGGCGCTGCTGGATGCGCTGCGGCTGCTGCTCGCCGGCAGCCGCTATCCCGCCTCGTCGCCGCTCGTGCTGGAAGCGCTCCCGCCCGATGCATCGTCGGTCGATGCAGGCGCATCGGATGCATCTATTCCCGAGCAGCCCGCCGATAGCAAACCCAGCATGCTCACGCCGCGTCAGATTCAGGTGCTGGCGCTGGCCGCGCGCGGCGAATCGAACAAGTCGATTGCGAAGCAGTTGAACATCACGGAAGGCACCGTGAAGGTGCACCTCTATACCGTGTTCAAGGCGCTCAAGGTCGGCAGCCGCGGCCAGGCCAGCGTGGCGGCCGCACGTCTGCAGCAGATCGGCGACGCGCAACTGCATCACGCACTTGACGGTCAGCTTTCGGTCGGCAGATTGCTCGCGTTCACGATACCGACACGCTTCAAATCGGGCGAAGTGCTGTTCCGCAAGAACGATCCGAGCGATGCGCTGTACTACGTCGTGCGCGGCTCGGTCAGTCTGGTGGAGATCAACATCGAGGTCGGTCAAGGCACGATACTTGGCGAGATCGGGCTGTTTTCGCCGGATCATCGGCGCACCTGCACGGCGCGCTGCCTGAGCGATTGCGAACTGCTGACCGTCTCGGCGACCGATGCCATGCGGCTCTATTATCAGGACCCGGAGTTTGCAACGTACCTGATCCATCTCATCACGCGCCGCCTCGAAGCCGACAAGCAGCGCGCGAAAAACTAGTTTCGTACGCAGCGGTTTATTTACACACGCGGTATCAATCGGCACACGGCGTTTCGTGAAGTAAATCACGCAGGCAGGATGCAAGAAAAACGCCGTTTTAAACGCCGCATTTTGACCTATAACACAAAGCAATCGCACGCCAGATTGCATCGGCGGATACGTGTTCCGCGGAAGCCGCCGGAACCTGCGAACCATCCTGACTTCGACCAGCCCGCGCGCAGCGTCTCATCGCATGCGCCGCCACCGCTTTGCGATGTGCCGTCATCCATCGTCATATGCGGTATTTGCCGGTCGCGCGCCTGAATCAGCTTGCTTTAAAGGCTTGAATAATCGTGACTGCAGAAGTTTCCTGCTCATCCGATGGACTCGCGCGTGTTATCCGCACCGTTCTTTTTCTGGATCTCGTCGAATCGTGCCGGCTGATCCAGGACAACGAAGTGGAGGCCGCGGGCCGCTGGCGCCGATACAAGGCGAGCATCGAGAACGACATCGTGCCCGCGCATCGCGGCCGCCTGATCAGAACGGAGGGCGACGGGCTGATGGTGACCTTCGTCGAGTTGCAAGACGCGCTCGCGGCGACGTTCGCGATCCAGCGCGCGTCGGTCGACGCCAATGCGGGACAGCCGCCTGCGCGGCACATGCTGCTGCGCATGGGCCTGCACGTCACCGAGCTGTACGAGGATGCGCGCGATGTATACGGACGCGGCGTCAATCTGGCCGCGCGGCTCTACACGCTTGCCGGCCCCGGCGAAATCGTCGTGTCGGCGCAGGTGCGCGACCAGTTGACGCCCGAGCTAGATGCCGACATCGAAGATCTCGGCGAGTGCCATCTGAAGCACCTGGATCAGCCCGTGCGCGCCTACCGCATCGGGCCGCCTGGACCGCGCCCCGTGATCGAGCCGGGCAGTGCATTCCTGCCGGAATTGCGGCCCACCATCGCGGTGATCCCGTTCGTCGCACGCGGCGGCGAAACCGAGCAACAGGTGCTCGGCGAAGTGATGGCGGACGAGATCATCTCGTCGCTGTCGCGCACGGCCGAAATGCAGGTGATCTCGCGTCTGTCGACCACCGCGTTCCGCGAGCGCGACGCCACGCTCGACGAGATCAGCGCGTATCTCGGCGCGCGCTATGTGCTGTCGGGCGCGTACCGGACCTCGGGCGATCAGGTCGTGCTGGTGGTGGAACTGGCGGAGGCGCAGTCGCGCCACATTCTGTGGACGCAGAGCATCAAGGGCCGCGCGACGCACATCATGCTCGGCGAGGACGAACTGATCGATCGCGTGGTCGCCGAAGTGAGCGGCGCGATCATCGACCGCGAATTGCAGCGCGCACGCTCGCAGGCACTGCCGACGCTCGCCAGCTCGACGCTGTTGATGAGCGCGATCGTGCTGATGCATCGCGGCGCGTCGCACGATTTCCATCGCGCGCGCGACATGCTCGAAGCGTTGATCGAGCGTGCGCGCCGCCAGGCGCTGCCGCATGCGTGGCTCGGCAAGTGGCACGTGCTGCGCTTCAACCGCGGCTGGACCAACGACCGCTCGGGCCAGGCGCACGCCGCGCTCGACTGCACGCGCCGCGCGCTCGACGCCGATCCCGATTGTTCGCTTGCCTTGACCATCGACGGTTTCGTGCACACCAACCTGCTCAAGCAGCTCGATGTCGGGCAAAGCCGCTACGAGCGCGCGCTCGAGGTGAATCCCAACGATTCGCTCGCGTGGCTGCTGAAGGGCACGCTGCTGGCATTCGAAGGCGAAGGCAGCGAGGCCGTCGATGCGGCCGAGCGCGCGCTGCGCCTCTCGCCACTCGACCCGTTGCGCTATTTCTACGAATCGCTGGGTGCGACGGCGGCGCTGTCGGCGGGGCGCTATGAGCGCGCCGTCGAACTCGCGCAGCGCTCGCTGCGGGTGAACCGCACCAACACGTCGACTTTGCGCGCGCTGGCCATTGCGCAATCGCTGCTCGGCGATCTCGACGCGGCGCGGCTGACGGTGAACGAGGTGCTCGCGCTGGATCCGTCGCTGACGGTGAAGAGCTATCTCGAACGTTCGCCGAGCGGCGCGTATGAGACCGGGAAGATCTGGTCGGAAGCATTGCGACAGGCAGGGCTGCCGTCGTAGAAAAAGGCGGTGAGAAGATCGTTAAGAGGTAAGCGGCGGTGCGCAGCGCGACTGCCGGCAGAGGAGGGCTATCGTGAGCGGATTGGGCGGTGCGGGAGGCGCGGGCGGAGCAGGTGGCGCGGGTGGCGCAGGCGGTGCTGGTGGCGCGGGCGGTGTCTACGATCAGGGCGGCGGCATGCCATTCGACGGCTCGCTGTTCGCGCAGGCGCAGATCGGACATCGGGACGGGATCGTCGGCAGCTGGCGAGCGCCTGAGGACGTCACGCTGGGTTTCGATCAGAAGAAGTTTCAGCCGATCGACGACTACCGGCAATTATGGCGCTGGGAACCGTGGGTTCGCGCGGTCGCATTCGACTTTGAACTGCTGTCGTGCCTGAAATTCACGGTCACCGATGCCGGCGATCCTGACGGCTATGCGCAGCTATCGCATCGAAGCGCGGCGGGCGGCGACATCAAGATTGTCAGTCTGAGCCGGCCCAGCAAGCAGGTGTTCGAGGCGCAGGCCGAATGGCTCGACTTCTATTCCGATCTGCGCGACGACCGCATGGCCGAGATACTGTGCCAGCTTGGGCCGCAGCACGCGTTCTGGAGCATGCTGATTTACCTCCAGCCCAGCCGCACGCCGAAAACCATCGAACTGCTCGACGCTGCCGTGCGTTTCGCGATCTTCACCGAAATCCGCTTCAAGCATGCAATCGCAGTACCACGCGCGATCGAGTATTCGTCGCAGATCCAGCCGATGATCCAGACGCCGGGCCACGGTTCGCTGCCTAGCGGGCACTCGACGCAGGCATTCATCATCGCCGTGGTGCTGTGCGCGCTGTTCAATCAGACGCGCAATTCCGTGTACTACCAACAGACGATGCGCCAGGCGTATCGCGTCGCGATGAACCGCACGGTGGCGGGTGTGCATTTTCCCGTCGACGGCATTGCGGGGCATCTGCTCGGCACGTCGCTCGGCGAGTATTTCGTGGCGCGCTGCACGCGCAACCTGGCCACGCAGTCAGGGCCGCCGGGTGGCAAGATCACGCCGCGCGGCTTCAAGGGCCATCTCGTTACGGCGGCCGACAACCCTGACTTCGATCCGAACGAGCCGTTGAGCGATGCCGACGTGGAGGCGTACGCGCCGTTGATGGGGCTGGACCCAGCCGACACGAACACTCCCGCCACCGTGAAGGCGAAGTTCCCGTATCTCACGTGGGGCCCCGTCAGCACGACGCCTGTCGACGGCTCGGACATTCTGGCGTGGCTATGGAATCAGGCCGTCGGCGAATGGAACGGCAACAGCCTCAACAACACGACGTTCACACCGAATACGGGGCCCTGATCGACTTCGTAGTGTCGGTGGTTTTTGTGGCTTCCGTGATCCTGGTGGATAGGGCAGCAAGCTCACGCACCCGGTGCAAGCGAGGTGAGCGATGACGTGGCAATCGTTGACGGGCACGGCCGGCGCGTGGAGCGGCATCAAGTGGACGGGACGTGTGGCCGGCACGCCGGCAGCAGATCCATATCTCGTATGGGCCGACTCAACCGGTTTTGCCGATCTTGGCGGACCACCCGCGGACTGGGTGCGCGTGATCATCGAACTCCAACCCGCCTTGCCGGACGGTACGCCGATCACAGCGCAGTCGATCGCGGAAAATCTGGCGGGACCGAACGCGGCATGGCAGGCGTGGATCCAGGTATCGTCGTTCTATCGCTATCCACCCGCTTCGCTTCGACAGACGCGCTTCCTCACGGCTGCCGTGACGAAGCAGTTTTTCACCGAACTCGACAAGACGCTCAAAGACTATGTGAAGCGCTTCGAGATCGGCATGCCCGTCGTACCCGACGATGCTGCGTTATCCGGTGCCAACGGACTCGCGGCGGGCGGCGGGCCTTCATTCGGCCCGGCGTCTGCGGCGGTCGCTGCCGGCACGAGCGCCGATCCTCCGCAGCAGGTGTTTCTCGGTGTGATGGACGATGGCCTTGCCTTCGCGCATGAACGCTTTCGCACGACCGATGTGCCGGCGAAGACGCGTATCGTCCGATTCTGGAATCAGGACGACGCAGCCGGCACGTCGCCAGGTCTGCACTACGGCAGCGAACTGGACGAGAACAAGATCAACGCTCTGCTGGCAGACTGCACGCAGGCGGGGCAGGTCGATGAAGACGCCGTCTACAGGCAGGCTGGCTACATCGACGTGCGCAGGCGCTGGGCGCATGGCACGGAGGTGATGGATCTCGCGGGTGGCGTGCGGCCCAATCCGCTGCATGCGTTGATGCAGGATCCCGACGAGCAGGCGCGGCGCGAAGCGCTGAAGAAAGTGCATCTGCTCGGCGTGCAGTTCAAGACGGCGGGGCGCGCCGTGCGCGATACCTCGGGGCGCTGGTTCGCGGTCTACGCGCTCGATGCAATCCGCTATATCCTGCGCTGCGCCGACGATCTCGCCAGCGGCACACGCTATTGCGTCGTGCTGAATCTGAGTTACGGCTACATGGCGGGGCCGCACGACGGCAGTTCGATCATCGAACAGGCCATCGACGAATTGATCGGAATGCATCGCGATCTGAGCGTCATCGTGCCGGCGGGCAACAGCAACCTGCTGCGCTGTCACGGGTATCTGCCCGTGATCCAGGGCGCGCCGCAAGCGATCACATGGCGTGCGTTGCCCGACTGCGCCACGCCCAGTTTCCTGGAGATATGGCTGCCGCAAGGCACGCCGGCGGAACACGTCTCGCTCACGATCAAACCGCCGTCGGGCGTCGAGAGTCCGCCACTCGCCGCGAACAATGTGCTCGTCTGGCAAAGCGGCAAGATGGTCACGTGCACGGCGGTGTATATCGACCCGGTCGCGACGGGGCAACGCAGCATGATCCTGATCGCTCTGGCGCCGACCTATACGCGCTCGACAGCGCGGTCTGCTTCGTCAGCGGGCAACTGGACCGTGACGATATCGAACGACGCGCCCACCGACGGCGCGCTGGAAATCCACGCGTGGGTGCAGCGCAATGAGACGGCGTATGGTTTTCCCATGCGCGGCCGCCAGTCGCGTTTCGACGATATCGCGTACAAGCGTTTCGTCACCGGCATGCATGTGCGGGATTTCGACGACGGCAGCGAGTCGTGGATCACGCGCGGCACGACGCTCAATTCGATTGCGACGGGCGACAGAACCGTCGTGGTCGGTGCATATCGACGCACGGACGGTACGGCTGCGACGTATTCGTCGACGGGGCCCACGCTGGCCGCCAAACCGCGCACGGGTCCGGACGCGGCAGCCATCAGCGAAGACTCGCCTGCCTGTGCGGGTGTGCTGGGCGCGAGCACACGCAGCGGCACGTTGCTGGCGATCACGGGGACCAGCGCGGCTGCGCCGCAAGTGGCCCGTCTGGTCGCGTGCTACAAGGTGCAGGGGCAGGCGCCGTTTGCCGTTCCACTGACGACGTATCCGCATCCGGCGCGAGACTGGGTTGCCGCGCTCGCGGCGAAGGCCGATCCCGCACCGCCCACGATCCCGCCGCACGATGTCGGCAAGTGTCCGGCCACGCTGGCGCCGCCCGTTCTGCCGCTGGGCCAGCATGCCTGGGTGCCAGCGTTGCCGGCTGTGCGCGCAGGCTCGGGACGCTTTTCTTCAGCGCGCTGGAAGAAGCGCGGCATCGGGCTGTAGTGCGTATGCGCGAGCCGTGCATACGAAACGACCCGCCGTTCAAGGCGGGCCACGGTGCCGCAAGCGAAGCGCGCGTGCCGCCTCGGCGGCCGCGCGCGCAGCGTTCAGTTGCCGCCCTTGAACAGTTCGCGGATACGGTCTGCTTCGCCGTTCTGTTGCGAGCGTACGAGGTCCTGGTAGACCTCGTCGCGCGTCTTGCCATGCTGCATGGCCGCGCCCCCAGACATCGAGTTCGACGACATGCCCGGCCCTTCGGAATTGATGACGGTTTCTGGCGTCGCGGCGGGCGACGCGCTGGTCGTGGTGGCTTCCTGCGCATTGACTTGCCACACGGACAGGCAAAGCGCACCACCGCAGAGGATGAGCACGGTCTTCATTTGAAGTCTCCTTACGAACATTGCAGCGCATTACCCGGTTGCGCCGGACCGAGACGAACAGCGTGTGCCGCGCTCGCTGGAACGGGCCAACACGCCGACCTTTACACGTGCACAACCAGCAGGATCTGTGGGTAACAGGATTGACTTCGTTGACACGTAAATCGTGGCGCGTTATGCACGCCGCATGAAACCAGTATCGTTGGCGGGCGCGTCGCGGCCTATATGACTTTGGTCATAAGCGCGCCGAACTGCTGCGCGTGAAGCGGGGCGAATGAAAGGTCGACGGGGGAATGGAAGGAAGCGTTGAAACGTGCGCAGCGTGCGCCGTTCTCGATCATATGGCACGCCTTCGTCACAGGAGAGCTGAACATGTCCCGCTATCACGTCCGTATCACCGGCAAGGATGTCGCGGCGCTGGCCGATCTCGTGACGAAGCACAAGATCACCGTGGCGCGCCATACCATCGAGAAAGTCCACGACGGCTATCGCGTCGATGCGCATGCGGGCGACACGCAGATCAAGGCGCTCGAAGCGGCAGGCTATCAGGTCGAGCAGCGCGAAGACGCCGACGCGCAAGGCAAACAGCGTCAGGCCGAAACGCGTGCATTGGCGGCGCCGCACGCCGCTAACGCGCTTTCGGTGGCGACGAGCAATACCTATCTCGACGTCGATCAGGTGGAGGCCGCGCTCGCGGCTGCATGCGCGGCGCCCAACGACGTCTTCACGCAACGGGTCAAGCTGCCGCATCCGACCTGGGAAAAGCGCACCTGTCATGCGCTGAAAATCGGCAAGGGCAGTGGCGCGAAACGTCCCGGCATCTATTTTCTGGGCGGCGTGCATGCGCGCGAATGGGGCAGCCCGGATATCCTGATCCACTTCGTGCAGCTGCTCGCCAATGCCTACATCACGCACACGCCCATCACGATCGGCAGCCGCACGTTTGCGGCGGCGGACATCAAGAACGTGATCGAGTCGAAAGACCTGTTCGTGTTTCCGCAGGCGAACCCCGATGGCCGCCACTACAGCATGACCACGGAGTCGATGTGGCGCAAAAACCGCAGGCCCGCGCCGGCAGGTCACACGCAGCCGCAATGCTGCGGCGTCGACATCAATCGCAACTACAACTTCCTGTGGAATTTTCCGCAGTACTTCGATCCCGAAAGCCCGATCACCAACTCGACGGACCCATGCGATTACGAGGTGTATATCGGACCCGCCGCCGAATCGGAACCGGAAACGAAGAACGCCGTGTGGATGTTCGACACGTATCCGAACATCCGCTACTTCGTCGATCTGCACAGCTATTCGGAAGACATCCTGTACAGCTGGGGCGATGACGAGGACCAGAGCAGCGACCCCGCCATGAACTTCCAGAATCCGGCCTACGACGGCAAGCGCGGCATGGCGCACGACAAGGCTTATCGCGAGTACATCACGACGCCGGACAAGACGACAGCGGTTCATCTCGCCAACACAATGCGCGACGCGATCAAGGCGTCGCGCGGCCGCGTCTACAAGACCGAGCAGGCCATGAGCCTCTATCCGACAGCGGGCACCTCCGACGACTACGCGTACAGCCGGCATATCGTCGATGCGAAGAAGGCGAAGGTCTTCTCGTACACGATCGAATGGGGCAGCCCCGACAACCCGACGCCGTTCCATCCCGCGTATCCGGAAATGAAGCAGATCATCGACGAGGTGACGGCGGGGTTGCTGGCGTTTTGTGTTGCGGCGAGTTGAGCGGTGGGGCGAGTCGGGCTGTTTCAGGCACTCTGATCGAACCGCAATCGTTTGCTTCTGGAAATTCCTGACGGCAAACGCATGCATTTGATCGCATACCCATCGCGCATGATCTGGACGCGTGCATCACGAATTGAGACGCACGGTAAAGTCCGCACGAAAAGCGGCGGTATCGTTGTGTGAAAACAGCCGGGCAGATTGCGCGGATTGCCAGGCGGCAATAGACAACGATCGGGGGGCCAATATGGCAGCAACACGCATGGAAACATCGTCGGATGTCGGCACGCTGCGCTCAGCAAGCGTGGCCGATGTCGAACTGGATCATCTCGAACGGATGGTGCAGTACGTGACACGCCGCACGCAAAACGACGATCTGTCGAAGCTCGACTACGAGTATTGGGCAAAACGTCTGCGCAAGCTCGCGCAAACCCACGATCTGGTGACGACGCAGCGGCAACGCGTGATTGCGCTGCTGGATCTGCTCGAACGGGAAATACTGTTTCAGGCGCGCGGTACGGCTGCTGCCTGACAGCACGCCGGCGGCGCGTCAGCGCCAGTTCAGCATGCCCAGCGCCGTCTCCAGCACCATCTTCTTGAACTTCTTCTCGTGGTCGGGCAGCGACGAAAATGCCCGCATCAGATGGCTGTACGCGACTGTCTTGCTGATCGCGTTCAGCAACATGAAAAACATCAGGTTCGCGTCCCGCACCTGCAACGCGTCTTGCCGTGCGGCATCGGCGAAGAGCGGCACGAGCGCGTCGTGGTAAGGGCGCACCAGCCGCTCGATCAGCACCGTGAGCCGTTCGCCTTCCTCCGTCGCGGCGGTCGAAAAGAAAATGCCGACATCGGGATCGTCGAACACCGCGTCGATGAAGTGCGCGACCGCGCTTTCCACCCGTTCCCGTGCGCCCAGCGGCGCAGCGCGCAACGCCGACGTGGCGTCGATCATCGGCGTCATCTGTTCGGCGATCTGCTCGACCACGGCGAGCCACAAGGTTTCCTTCGAGCCGAAATGATGCGCGACGAGCGCGGCATCGACGCCTGAATCGCGTGCGATCTCGCGCACGCTGGTCGCCTCGAAACCCCGTTTGCCGAATGCCTTGCGCGCGTTGCGCAGGATGACGTCCGGCCCGACCGACGCGCTCGACGCCGGGCGTCCACGCGCACGTCTGGTTTCCTTCTGGGGTTCCGCTGCTGCCGTCACGTCTTTCATTCCGATGAGCCTGCCGATCGTCAGATCAGGCGTGAGTGTAACCGAGCGCCTGAGCGGGAGCCGAAGTGGGCCGGCCCCTGGAGACCGTTTGACACCGTTTGACAGATTGGCCCGCCGCCGCTACGATCTTGATATTCATCAAGTGTTGAATTAATCATGGCTGAGTGCATCCGGATCGAAGAACGTGCCGATGTCTGGCGCGGAACGGTTGCGGCGATCCGCAACTTCGGCGTCAGGCGGGAACCCGAGGCCGCCGTGCCACGCCCGGCCCGGCGCAGGGCGCGCCCGGCGGCGCGCTGGGACGGCGGCAGCGAGCCGACCGTGCGCGTGCTCGACAAACCGACGGCGCAGACCCTGACTGTCTCGTGGTGCGACGCGCGCACGGGACATTACGGTTACCAGACATGGCGCGTGAACATCGCACGGCGTTCGGGCACCTGTGTGCTGACGGGCCGCACGATCGCGGCGGGCGAAATGGTCTATTGCCCGCGCGCGAACGGCACACCGCCTGGCAATGCGGGCGCGATGATCGTCGCGTCGGGTGTCGAGGGGTGAAGCGGCCACCCGTTCATGAAGGACTTTTGAGGCGGTTTTTTTGACGCACACAACGCGTGATGCGAGATCCGCCGCGGCTGGAAGGCCTCGAATGTCGCGCAATGGCGACAAAGAAAGGCTTTGAAACAATGCGCAATCGTGTAGCGGAGGCAGTTTGCGAACTGTCCAAGGCTCGTGTGCACGGTGATGGGCGACGGGTTGTGTTTTAATCACGGGTGCCGCTGTAGTCTTTCAACGAATCCGTAATCGATCACCACCATCCGATGTCCCCCGTCGTCAAGTCCGAACTGCTGGAAAAACTGTGGGCGCGCATGAGCGAGCGCGGGGATTTCCCGATGCTCTCGCAGGCGCTGCGCACCACCGTGTCCGCGATGAACAACGACGACCTCGATTTCACGTCGCTCGTGCAGGTGGTGCTGTCGGACGTGGGCCTCACGCAGAAGGTGCTGCGTCTCGCCAACTCGGCGATGTATCTCGCATTCGGCGGCAACATCACCACGGTCACGCGTGCACTGATGGTGCTCGGCATGGATACCGTCGGCCATCTGGTGGTCGGCATGAAGATCGTCGATCACTTCCATCACAGCGCGCCGCACCGTATCGACGCCAAGCTCGAACTCAACCGTGCGCTGCTGTGCGGCACGGTCGCGCGGCGCATCACGGAAGGCATCGATCTGCGCGTCGCGGAAGAAGCCGTGGTCTGTGCGCTGATGCGCCAGGTCGGCCGGCTGCTGGTGGCGTTCTATCTCGAAGGCGAGTGGGACAAGCTGCGCCGCACGGCGGCGACCGAACCCATCGACGAAAATGAAGCCTGCGCGGTGCAACTGGGCGTGAGCTTCGACGAAATCGGCTGCGAGGCCGCGCGCCGCTGGCGCCTGCCGGAGACGATCTCGGCGGGCATGCAAGCCATCGGCACGCCATCCGATGAGCCGCTCTCCGAGCATGTGCGCTGGCTGCGGGCGGTGAACAGCTATTCGACGGAAGTGGCCAACGCGCTCGTCACCCAGCAACCGGGCGAAGAACTGAAAACGTACCTGGCCGAGCTCGCGAACCTCTATTGCGACGCGCTCAGGATGGACCCGGCGCGGCTCGACGCGCTGAGCGCCGCATTGATTGCGGAAGAGAGCAACGAAGGGCTGATGCAGGAGATCTCCGAACTGCGCGCCCACGCCGATGCCATCGTGCGCAGCGGCAAGTCGGCGCAGGCGCGTCTATCGGCCGGGCTGGAAGATCTGCGCGCGCTGCCGTCGAGCAAGGCGCTCACGCCCGTTCTGACGCTGGCATCGGAAACGATCCTCGCGGGTCTGGCGCTGTCGCGCACGCTGGTGTTCGTGCGTCAGGCCGACGCGCGTTATCACGCGCGCATCGGTTTCGGGCCGGACATGGAGCGCATGCTGCCCACGCTGAGCTTCGGCGCGGGTTTTCAGCCCGACGTGTTCCATCTGGCCATTGCCAACCCGGTCGGCATTTTCATCGAGAACGCGCACGAGCCGCGCATGGAAGCCCGCTTGCCCGACTGGTTCAAGGCGCATCTCGCCGATGCCCAGGCGTTCGTGCTGCTGCCCGTGAAGGCAAACGATACAACCGTCGCACTCGTCTACGGCGACTGGACCGACCCGCAAGGCGTCCACAAGATCACCCAGCCGGAAATGGCGATCCTCAACGAACTCACGCGCGAGCTGAGTCGTTTCTTTTTCGGCGCGAATCTCGAAGAAGCGGAAATGCTTTGAAGACGCGGCGCGCGATCACGCGCGCCGTGGTTGACGCAAAGCCAGGCAAGTCAAGGCGAGCGCGCTCAGCGCTGCCAGCCCGCCAGCAGCGCGGGCAAGTGCGCCATCTCTTCGAACACCTCGGCCACACCTACGCCTCGCAACGCTTCTTTCGAGCTATGGCCTTTATCGCTGGGACTGTAGCCAACCACGGTGGCGCCCGCCGCGCGGCCTGCCGTGGCGCCTGTCACCGTGTCTTCGACCACGGCACAGCGCGCCGGATCGACGCCAAGCCCGGCGGCCGCGGCAAGATACACATCGGGATTCGGCTTGTTGCGCGGCGTTTCGTGGCCGCTGAAGATGCGTCCTTCGAAGTAGTCGAGCACGCCGATCTTCGAAAGTTGCAGGCGCACCTTGAACCGGTCGGCGCCTGACGCGACCGCGATCTTGCCACCCAGCCGCGCATGCAGCGCGGCAACCGTCTCGACAATGCCCTCGATGGCCGTCACGTCGCGTTCGAGCGCGGCATTGCGGCGGTCGCGAAACTTTTCGAGCCACGTGGGTGTGATCCGGAAGCCGGTTTTCTCTTCGATCAGCGGCGCTTCGTCCATCACCGTCATGCCGACGAAGATCGACATCGCTTCATCGATGCCCAGGTGCCAGCCGAGTTCGCCCAGCATCTCTACCAGCACGGTGTTGGTGATCGTTTCGGAATCGACGAGTACGCCGTCGCAGTCGAATAACACGGCGTCGAAGGGAAAAGCAGACATCGCGGTCCTTTGAGAGTCGGTCAAAACCCGTAAGGTTAGCGCGACTCGGCGATGTCTGCTCGATCGTGGCCGCGCGCAAGCTGCGCGGCGGCCACAGGAGGAGATGAAGCGAGGCGCTTAGAAGCGGTGACGAATACCCACGCGCGTCACGAACTGCGTGTTCGCGCCCGCGTTGCCGATGAACGACGACGACGAGCCGATCTCAGCCTGCACCGGCACGTTGCGGCCCGCGACGACATTGCTGCCCGATGCCTTCTGATAGATACCCAGCAGGTACACGTCCGTACGCTTCGAGAGCGCGTAGTCGACCGAGCTGTTGATCTGATGCCACTTGCCTTCGAAGCGGTCGTCGAGCTTCGAGAACGTGTAGCCCAGACCTGCCGACAGTGCCGGCGTGAAGCCCCAGCGGCCGCCGATTTCATAGTTGTTCAGCTTCGACGATTCGCCCGTCAGCGGCTCGAACTTCGTGTGCGTCCAGTTGGCGAACACGAGACCCGAAGCGATCACGTAGCGTGCGCCGACGCCGAACGTTTCGAGGTCACGCAGGCCGAGCGTGTTGATGTTGGCGATGCTCACGCTGAAGGCCGGCGTCGCGCCGTTCGGGAAGCGGATGTTGGTGTATGCCGCACCGATGCCGAACGGACCGTTCGCGTAGTTCGCGCCGAAGCTGTACGTGCTCGACGAACCCTGCGCGCCGCCCGTGCCCGTCGTGGTCGGCGTGCCGGCGAACTGCGTCGAGTTCGAGAAGCCGTACATCGCGCCGAACGTCAGGCCCGCGAAGTTCGCGCTGTTGAACTTGACCGAGTTGTTGATCCGGCTCGACGTCAGCTGGTCCAGATCGTTGATGTGGTACGCGTAGTTACCGGCGGGCGTCTGGCTGCCCATCGTGTAGTTCGCGCCGAGGTAGTCGGTCGAGAACGAGTATTGACGGCCGAACGTCAGCGAGCCGACGCCGTCCTTCGTAAGACCCACGTACGCCTGACGGCCGAACAGCGCGCCGCCCTGGCCCGACGTGCCGTCGCCCGTGCTGAAGCCGCTTTCGAGCACGAAGATCGCCTTCAGGCCACCGCCCAGGTCTTCCGTGCCGCGCAGGCCCCAACGGCTGCCCGACGCAACGCCGTCGCCGTACTTGACGAGGCTGTCATGACCGGTCGACGTCGCTGCCTTGTTGGCGTACGTGATACCGGCATCGAGCAGGCCGTACAGCGTGACGCTGCTTTGTGCGTGAGCAGCGATGCTGACAGTCCCGAGAGCGGCTGCGGCCAGGATGGTCTTTTTCATTCTCTTCCTTCTTGTAGTGAATGCCCGCGTGTCCGTTGGCGGCGGCCGCGCGACATGGTCTTGAAAACGTGCTGCGTGAATGGCGCGAAACGTCAGAACGAGCAGGGGCCTCATGCGGGGGTGCGCACGATCTTGCGTTTCGATGCCTGTGTATGTCTGTCGATGCAACGGGCGGTATGCACAGCGATGCACACGCGCCGCAGCATTGCTCCACGATGCAGGTCAGAACCTGTCTTCCGGCTTTCGTGGCGCGTCTGGACTGCGTGAAGCGCCGCCCCGTAAGGAGATGGCGCCGATGTAGTGGTGGGAATATATCGAGATGTCAGTCTGCAGTAAACATTCGTGAGGCAAGTTGTAGCCTTTTATCCACATATTTGACATACAGGGATTCAACGCCGACTTCATCTTGGTAAATCGTCTTCTTGACGGATTGTATGACAGGAATATAATCCGTCTCACGAACTGGCCGTTCGCGTCACTCACTGAACGCGAAGCCGCGCCACACAAAAACGCCAACATCACGGAGACAGCATCATGCAGATGGATGCCAGCATTGGGGCGCGCCTGGACAGACTTCCGTTGTCCGGTTTTCATTGGCGCTTGCTGGGTCTGATTGCGGCGGGCATGTACTTCGATTCATTCGATATCTACATTGCCGGCACGGTGCTCGCCGCGATGATCCATAGCGGCGAATCCACGCTCGGCCTCAACGCGACCTTCGTGTCCGTCACGTTCATCGGCATGATGACGGGCGCATGGCTGTCGGGTCTGCTCGGCGACCGCTTCGGGCGGCGCTTCTGCTACCAGTTCAATCTCGGCATTTACGGTTTCGCGTCGATTGCCGCTGCGCTCGCGCCGTCCATCTACTGGCTGATCTTCTTCCGTCTCATCATGGGACTCGGCATGGGCGCGGAAATCGTGGTCGGCTACGGCACGCTCAGCGAGTTCATTCCCGCTGCGTGGCGCGGCCGCTTCGGCACCATCCTCAATCTGATCATCAACACGTCGCTGTTCCTGTCGACCTTCCTCGGCTGGCTGATCGTGCCGCAGTACGGCTGGCGCTGGATGTTCGCGATTGCGGGATGCGGCGCGCTGTTCGTGTGGTTCCTGCGCAAGTCGATGCCCGAATCGCCGCGCTGGCTGGCATCGCGTGGACGCAACGATGAAGCGCGGCAGATCGTCGAACGCATCGAGACGGCATGCGGCAACGTGGTCCATCAGCCGGTGCGCGGGGCTGAAGCGACCACGCGCGAGTTCCATACGAACGACACGGGCCGTTTCTCCGATCTGTTCTCGCGTCGCCTGCTGACGCGCACCATCACAGGCATCACCGTGCTCGTCGCGCTGTTCACGGTGAACTTCGCGTTCGTCAGCTGGATACCGACCTTCCTCGTCAAGCAGGGACATAGCGTGTCGAACTCGCTTGGCATCACGGCGTTGATGTTCGCGGGCGGCCCGATCGGTTCGCTGATCGCCTTTGCGCTCGCCGAGCGCGTCGGCCGGAAGTGGGGCATCGTGGTGTTTTCGCTGGTGTGTGCGGCATTTGGCGTGGCGTATCCGTTTGCGCAATCGGCCGTTGCCATCACGGCGCTCGGCTTTGCGATCACCTGCTGCATTTACGTGCTGTCGTCGTTCAGCGTCGCGACGTATGTGCCGGAACTCTTTCCGACGGAACTGCGCCTGCGTGGTTCGGGTCTTGCCAATACGGTTGGCCGTGCCGTCAGCATCGGCGTGCCGTACGCGGTCGCGAGTTCGTTCACGCGGTTCGGCATTGCGGGTGTGCTGACCTTGATTGTCGGCACGCTGCTGGCTCAGGCGCTGATCGTCGGTGTGCTCGGCGCGGAGACGAAACAGCGTTCGCTCGAATCGATTGCCGCCGAGGCAGGCAGCGCGGATGCGGAAACGCTCGAAGGCGGCGCGGCGGCGGGTATCAAATGAGCGCCTGAAGAACGCCTGAAGTCGGACGGAAATTCAAACAAAAGGACACACGAGACATGGCATCGCCCACAGAGCAGTACCGGATCTACGCAGTCAAGTACGCGCATTTCGAACGCCGTTCGGGCGACAACTTCATCGGCGGCGATTCGCATGATGTGCCGATGCCGCTCGATTACTTCGTCTGGGCCGTGGTGGGCGAATCGCGCACGTTTATCGTCGATACGGGCTTCGATCAGGCAATGGCCGACAAGCGTGGCCGCACGATCACTAACACAGTAGAGCGCGGGCTGAAGCAGATCGGCATTCGCGCCAATGATGTCGAAGACGTGATCATCACGCACATGCACTACGACCACGCCGGCAATAGCGCGCTGTTTCCGCGCGCGCGTTATCACCTGCAGGATCGCGAGATGGCGTATTGCACGGGGCGCTGCATGTGTCATCACGCGTTGAGTCATCCGTTCGAGCCGGAAGATGTGAAATCGATGGTGAGCCGTCTGTTCGAAGGACGCGTGCAGTTTCATGATGGTGCATCGCAGATCACGCCGGGTTTGAGCGTGCATTGGGTCGGCGGACATACGAACGGCTTGCAGGTGGTGCGCGTGCATACAGAGCGCGGCTGGGTCGTGCTGGCGTCGGATGCATCGCATTTCTACGCGAACATGCAGGAGCATCGGCCGTTTCCCGTGGTCTACAACGTCGGCGACATGCTCGAAGGATATGAAGCGGCACACCGGCTCGCGAGTTCGCCCGAGCATGTGATTCCGGGCCACGATCCAGCGGTGCTGACGCGTTATCCGTCGCATGATCGAGAGACGGAAGGCTGGATCGTGCGGCTCGACGCACCGTCGCGCTGAAGGAGCCGCACGTGATGCTAAAAGGTAAAGGCGCGCTGGTGACGGGTTCGTCGAATGGTCTGGGGCTCGCAATGGCGCGCTCGCTTGCGGGCGCGGGATGCGACATCGTGCTGCACGGCCTGGAGACGCCGCAGCAGATGGCGTCTACGGTCGAAGAACTGTCGTCTGCTTTCGACGTCGAGGTTTCGTATGTGCAGGCTGATCTCGCCACGCCTGCGGGCGTCGATGCGCTGATTGCGACAGCGCGTGACTACGTCAGGACGCTCGACGTGCTGATCAACAACGCCGTCGTGCGGCATTTCGCGGGCATCGAAGCGTTTTCACTCGAACACTGGAACAACGCGCTCGCGGTGAACCTGACGGCCGCGTTCCGCGCGATTCAACTGACGTTGCCCGGCATGCGCGAGCGCGGTTGGGGACGCATCTTCAACATGACATCGGTCTATGGCGCGCGGGCTGTCGCTAACCGCGTCGACTACGTAACGACGAAAACGGCGTTGCTCGGCCTCACACGCTCGGTTGCCATCGAAACCCTGAATCAGGGCATCACCTGCAATGCTATCTGTCCTGGCTCGGTGCTGACGCCGAACATCGACGGACGCATCAACGCGTTGATGGACGAGCGCGGACTGAACCGCAGCGATGCCGTGCGCGAATTCCTCAAAGGCAAGCAACCGACGGGCGAACTGGTCGATGCCGCACATGTCGGCGAGATGGTGGTGTTTTTGTGCGGGCCAGCGGCCAGCCAGATCACGGGCGCCATGATGCCAATAGAAGGAGGTTGGCTTGCAGGCTGATTCCATCGATTCGAACGCATTGCGCAGCGGTGCATTGACGCGAGCGCTCGCGCGCTTCGTTGCCGATACGCAATGGAGCGATTTGCCAGCCGCCGTGCGCAACGAAGCAAAACGTTCGCTCGTCAATTACTTTGCGGTCGCGCTGGCAGGTGCAAATGATCCGACCGTCGATAAAGCCGTCAATGCCTATCAGCGTTTTCGCGCCGATACGCACGCGAGCATAGTCGGCCGCAGCGAGCGCACGGACATGCTGAACGCCGCCGCACTCAACGCGATGAGCGCGAACGTGTACGACTTCGACGACACGCACATTCCAACCATCATTCATCCGACTGCGCCTGTTGCGGCTGCGCTGTTCGCGCTCGCGGAATCGCAGCCGATGAGCGGTGAAACTTTTTTGCTCGCGTTCGTGCTTGGCGTGGAGGTGGAGTGCCGTATCGGCAATGCGGTGTCGCCGGAGCACTATCAGCGCGGCTGGCACATCACATCGACATGCGGCGTGTTCGGCGCGGCTGCCGCCGTGGCGAAAGCACTCGCACTCGATGAACAGAAAACCGTCTGGGCGCTCGGCAACGCCTCGGTGCAAACGGGCGGGCTGGTTGAAACGCTCGGCACGATGTCCAAAAGCATCAGCGTGGGCAACGCGGCGCGCAACGGCCTGTTGTCGGCGCTGCTCGCTGAAGAGGGCTTCTCCGGCCCGGACGCGCCGCTCGAAGGCGAGCGCGGCTTTCTGCGCGTGACGGCGTCGCAGCCTGACTGGTCCGCGATCACGTCCGATCTCGGTCACGCATGGGAGTTGCTGAAGAACACATACAAACCGTATCCGTGCGGTGTCGTGCTGAACCCGGTGATCGATGCGTGCCTCGACTTGCGCCGCGACGCACGCTGGTCGCTCGATGACATCGAACAGATCGAATTGACGGGGCATCCGTTGCTGCGCGAGCGCACCGACCGGCCCGGCGTGCGCACGGGGCGCGAATCGCAGGTGAGCGCGCAGCATGCCGTGGCCGTGGTGCTCGCGCGCGGCAAAGCGGACCTCGAAGCATTCAGCGATGCAGCCGTGGCCGATCCGTCGTTGCGTGCGCTGGCAGGCAAGCTTCGTTTCATCGATGACGCGTCGTGGCCCGTCGAGTCGGCACAGGTGACGATCGTGCTGCGCTCGGGCGAGCGCGTCGCACATCGCGTGCATGCGGCGCGCGGCAGTCTTGCCGCGCCGCTTGCCAATGTCGAACTGGCCGACAAGCTGCATCAGCTGGCTGCGTATGGCCGCTCGGCGATCGATGCGCACGCGTTGATCGACAGGTTATGGAAGTTCGAAACGGCACAGGACGCAGGTGCAGTGATGCATCTCGCGCGTGCTCGCATCTGAACCGGAATCAAGGCTTTTTCATTCACGAGGATTGTCATGTCGAGTAGTCAGGCATCAGGTCAGCAACGCGGTCCCTTGCTCGGTTTCGTCGGCGTCGGCACGATGGGCCGGCCGATGGCGCATCGTTTGATCGAAGCGGGTCACAGCGTGATCGTGTACGACCGCGATGAAGCAGCGCTGGCGGAACTGAAGGCGGCGGGCGCGCAGGTCGGCGCGTCGGTGCGCGACGTGGCGGACACTGCGCGCATCGTTTTCACGAGTCTGCCCACGCCCGCGGTTTTCAAACAGGTCGCACTCGGCGAAGGCGGTTTGATCAACGGCAACGCGATCAAGGTTCTGGTCGATCTGTCGACGGTTGGCTCGCGCACCGAGAAAGAAGTAGCGGAAGGCTTGCTCGCCAAAGGCATCGAAACCGTCGATGCACCCGTGAGCGGCGGCGCAGCGGGCGCGAAGAAGGGCACGCTCGCGATCATGGCGGCAGGCAGCGCGGTGGCGCTCGAAGAAGTGCGTCCGCTGTTCGACGTGTGCGGCAAGGTGTTCGTGGTCGGCGATAAACCGGGGCAAGGTCAACTGCTGAAGCTGCTGAATAACATGCTGTCCTCCACCGCGTTTGCGATCACGTCGGAAGCATTTGTTGCGGGCATGCGCGGCGGACTGAACCCGGAAGTGATGATGTCGGTGATCAACTCGGGCAGCGGCAAGAACGGCGCGACGCTCGACAAGTTTCCGAAGCACGTGCTGCCGCGCAGCTTCGATTTCGGCTTTCCGGTGGGCAGCGTCTGCAAGGACATCGGCCTTGCCGTCGAAGAATGCCAGGCGCTCGGCGTGCCGATGTGGGTGGGCAATGTCGCGCGTCAGGTGTGGAATTACGCCGCGATGCAGGACGGCGCCGCGCGCGACATGACGGAACTGGTCAGGTATGTCGAGCGCTGGTCGTCGGTCGATGGCCTGGAAGATTGAAGCATCGGCGAAGCAAAACAAGACATCAACACGGAGAACACCATGATCGTTGAAATGCGCATCTATCACTGCGCCGCGACGCGCCTGCCGGCGCTGCTCGACCGCTTTACCACGCACACGCTGGGCTTCTTCGAGAAGTACGGCATCGAGCAGATTGGCTTCTGGACCACGCTGATCGGCCCGAGCAATCATGCGCTCACGTACATGATCAAGTGGGACAGCCTTGCCGAACGCGAGCAGAAGTGGAATGCGTTCCAGGCCGACGCCGACTGGATCAGGATTCGCGCGGCTTCGGAAGCGGACAAGCCGATCATCGAGCGCATCGAGAATCACTTCCTGACGCCGACGTCGTTCTCCGCGTTGCGCTAGGAGCCGCAAAACCATGACAGATAGCAAGCGCATCGGTTTCATCGGGCTTGGCATGATGGGCGCGCCAATGGTGCAATGCCTCGCCAATGCAGGCTTCGACCTCTATATCGACGATGCCGACGCAACACGCGCCGACATGCTCGCCGCGCAAGTTGGCGCGCAGCGTCTGACGCGCGGGAACGCCGCCGCACTCGATGTGCTGATCACCATGTTGCCGAATTCGGCGATTGTCGAAAGCGTGCTGCTCGGCAGCGGCGCGGATGGCTGGGCGAGCGTGCTCGCGCAGGGCGCGGTCGTGATCGATATGAGTTCGTCCGAACCGGAACGCTCGCGCAAGCTCGGCGCCGTGCTCGAGGAGCGCGGCCTCGCGTATCTCGACGCGCCTGTTTCGGGCGGCGTGAAGAAAGCGAAGGAAGGCACGCTGGCGATTCTCGTCGGCGGGCGCGTGGACGTGCTCGCGGCATGCCAGCCGGTGCTCGCCGCGATGGGCAAGAGCATTCTGCATATCGGTGGCGCGGGTGCGGGCCATGCGGCGAAAGCGCTGAACAACTACGTGTCGGCGGCGGGCCTGGCGGCGACGGTCGAGGCGCTGCTGGTCGCGCAACGCTTCGGCATCGAGCCGGGTGTGATGACGGACGTGCTGAACGCGTCGACAGGGCGCAGCAATACGTCGGAAAACAAGGTCAAGCAGTTCATGCTGAGCGGCACGTTCGCGTCCGGCTTTGCGCTGCAATTGATGAACAAGGATCTGAAGATCGCGCGTGCGCTCGCCAGATCGGTGGGTTATCCGATGACGCTCGGCGAGACCACCGTGACGATGTGGGACGAAGCCGCGCAACGTTCGACGCCCACGACCGATCACACCGAGATGTATCGCCTGCTCGATCCCGATGCCGAGTGACCCTTTTCCAACGGAGCCTGCCATGTCACATGCAGCGCAGTTTTATATCGACGGACAATGGGTCGAACCCACGTCGGCCCGCTGGTTCGATATCGTCGATCCTGCTACAGAAGAACCTTTCGAGCGGCTCGCGCTCGGCAATGCAGAAGATGTCGATCGTGCTGTCGTCGCTGCACGTCGTGCGTTTCCTGCATGGTCGGCTACGAGCGTCGCGGAACGCGTCGCGTTGCTGCGGCGCGTGTTGCAACTCTACGAACGCCGCTATGACGAATTCGCGGAAGCGATGCGCCGTGAAATGGGCGCACCGATCACCTTCGCGCGCAACGGTCAGGCGGCGCGTGGTCCGGCGCATCTGAATGCACTCATCGATGTATTGGAGCGCTTCGCGTTTGAAGAACAACGCGGCAACACGCGGGTCGTGCTCGAAGCGATCGGTGTGTGCGGTCTGATCACGCCGTGGAACTGGCCCGTCAACCAGATCGTCGTCAAGATCGCGCCCGCGCTCGCGGCGGGTTGCACGATGGTGCTCAAGCCAAGCGAATACTCGCCGCTTAGCGCGCTGCTGTTCACGGAAGTGCTCGACGAAGCGCAGGTGCCTGCCGGCGTGTTCAATCTCGTGAACGGCGATGGCCCAGGTGTCGGCGAGGCGATCGCGAGCCATCCGGATATCGACATGGTGTCGTTCACCGGCTCGACGCGCGCGGGCGTGCTGGTCGCGCAGGCGGCTGCTACGAGCGTCAAGCGCGTCGCACAGGAACTGGGCGGCAAGTCCGCCAATATCCTGCTCGACGACGTCGATCTCGAAGAGGCCGTCAAACGTGGCGTGGCCGCATGCTTCACGAATTCGGGGCAGTCGTGTTCGATTCCCACCCGCATGCTGGTGCCGCGTCATCTGATGAACGATGCCGCGCAGATTGCGAAGCGCGCAGCGGAAACGTATCGCGTCGGCCCGACGGATGAAGCGTCCACGCAACTCGGGCCGCTCGTCAACCGCAACCAGTTCGAGCGCGTGCAGATGTTGATCCAGAAAGGCATCGACGAAGGTGCGCGGCTGGTCACAGGCGGCACGGGCTTGCCCGCCGGCCTTGAAAAAGGCTATTACGCGAAGCCGACGATTTTCGCCGACGTATCGCCCGACATGACCATCGCGCGCGAGGAGATCTTCGGGCCGGTGCTGTCGATGATCCCGTACGACAGCGAAGCAGAGGCCATCGCGATCGCCAATGGCACGGACTACGGTCTCGCGGCTTACGTGCAATCGGCGGATATCGAACGCGCGCGCAAGGTGGGCCGTGCGCTGCGTGCGGGCGGCGTGCATCTGAACTATCCACCTGCCGATTTCCATGCGCCGTTTGGCGGCTACAAGCGTTCGGGCAATGGCCGCGAATGGGGCGAAGCGGGTTTGCGCGAGTACCTGGAAACGAAGGCGATGGTGGGCTACGGCGAGTAGCGCCAAAAAATTTTGCGCGATTTAATTGTCCGACAATCAGTGCGTCAGGCAGTCTGATCGAAGAAAGCAACTGAACGGGTTAAGCAACGAAGAGGACCTCAAGATGGATAGCAACGAACGTTTCGAAAAAGGCTTCGAGAACCGCAAGGAAGTGCTCGGCGCGGGGCATGTGGAGAAGTCGTGGGCGAATGCCGACGATTTCAACCGCCCGATGCAGAAGTTCGTCACGGAGTGCTGCTGGGGCGATATCTGGGGCGACAGGACCTTGTCGTTCAAAACGCGCAGCATGCTGAACCTCGGCATGCTCACGGCGATGAGCCAGCACCACGAACTGGCCGTGCACGTGAAGGGCGCGCTGCGCAACGGCGTGACGAAGGACGAGATCCGCGCAGTGCTGATGCAGGCGGCCGTGTACTGCGGTGCGCCGCTGGCGCTGGCGGCGTTCCGCGTCGCGTCGGAAGCGATCAAGGCGTACGAAGCGGAGACTTCGGCGGCCTGAGCGGGCGCGACGACACCACACGCGGCAGCGCGCAACCATCGCGCGATGCCGTCAAAGACATGGATTGGAGACAACGATGAAAACCCTCACTGCGACCGACATCGCACAGTCCGAAGGCGAGCAGTCGATAGAAACGAAACGGCGCAATGCCATCAAAGGCGCGTTCTTTTCCGAATATATCGACATGTTCGATATTTATCTGCCCGTCGTCGTGCTGTCGCCGGTGCTGGCGTTCTTTCAGCCGCCGCATCTGTCGAGCGGCATGGAGACGATCCTGGCGTCGCTGGTGTTTATCACCACGCTGCTGGGACGGCCGATTGGCGCGCTGCTGTTCGGCATGATCGCGGACCGTATCGGGCGGCGCAAGGCGTCGATCTGGTCGGTCTCTGGCTTTGGCGTCGTGACGCTGCTGATCGCGCTGCTGCCGGGCTACGAGAGCATCGGCATCGTGTCGTACTGGGCGCTGGTGCTGCTGCGTTTCGTCGATGGGATATTTCTCGGCGGCGGCTACACGGGTGCCATGCCGCTCGCCATCGAGTACTCGAAGAAAGAGCAGCGCGGCTTCGTGGGCGGCTTCATTATTGCGGGCTTTCCGGCGGCCTATGTGTCGATCAACCTCGTCGCGATGCTGATGTTCGCGCTGTTTCCGCTCAACGGTATGAACTCGCCGTATGCGCAGTGGGGCTGGCGCATTCCGTTCGTGCTGGGCGCCGTGCTCGCGGGCTTTCTCGCGATGTACTACGTGCACAAGGTAGCCGAATCGGAAATCTGGAAAAGCGAGGCTGCCGATAAAGCCAGCCAGCCGGAGAAACTGCCGCTCACGGACCTGCTGCGCGGCAAGAGCGGGCGCAATCTGCTGCAGGTGCTGGTGATGATGACGGGCTTCTGGCTCACGCAGAACATCATCACGATCTTCCTGCCGACTGGCCTGCTCGTGAAGACGCTGCATCTGACGGGCTTCCAGATGACGTCGACGCTGATGATCACCTACTTCGTGCTGTTCTTCAGCTACATCGGCTCGGGGATGCTCGCGCAGGTGATCGGGCGGCGGCGCTTCTTCGTCATCGTCGGTCCGCTGATCGCGACCGTGGGTGCGGGTTTGCTCTACGTGCTGGCGAATGTGGACGGTCTGTCGCTGCCCGCCATCATCGCGCTGGTCTGCGTGCTCGCGGTACTGGTCACGTCGCCGTGGGGCGTAATCGTCACGTACATCAACGAGCGCTTCGTCACCGATGTGCGCGCAACCGGTTTCGGCGTCGGCTTCAGTCTCTCGGTGATCATCCCGTCGTTCTACGCGTTCTATATGAACTGGCTCGGTGCATTCATGCCGCTGCGGCTGACGTCGGTGGTGCTGTTGTGTGTCGGCGGATTGATCGGTGCCGTCGGCGCGCTGATGGGACCGGAAACGAAGGATGTCGATTTCTGACCAATGACCTGATTTCAGGGGAAGAGTGGAAATGAACAAGGAACGGATCGGATTCATCGGTCTCGGCAACATGGGCGGCCGCATGACGCGGCGTCTCGTCGATGCGGGTATCGCCGTGCTCGGCTATGACACCGCGCCCGAGCGCGTGAAAGCGGCGGGTGCGCAGGCTGCGGCTTCCATCGCGGACGTGATGAAGTTCGCCGATATCGTGATGATGTCGCTGCCCGACAGCAAAGTTGTCGAAGCCGTCGTCGAAGGCGAGGGTGGTGTGCTTGCGCATTGCCGCGCCGGACAGATCGTCGTCGATCTGAGCACGGCTGCCGCCAGTTCGACGATCAGGCTCGCACGGCGCTTCAAGCAAGCGGGCGTCCAGTATGTCGATGCCGGCATTTCGGGCGGCGCGGCTGCCGCGGAAAAAGGCTCGCTGACATTGATGGTCGGTGGCGATGCCAGCGCCGTCGAAGCGCTCAAATGGGCTTTCGCGCCGATTGCTTCGAAGGTCGCGCACATGGGCGAGAGCGGCGCGGGCCACACCACCAAGCTGCTGAACAACTTCCTCAATGCCGTGAGCCTCGCGGCAAGCGCGGAAGTGATGGTGGCGGGCAAGAAGGCGGGCCTCGACCTGCATCTGCTGCTCGACGTGCTCAACAGCAGCAGCGGCGTGAACTTCGCAACGTTGAATCGGTTCCCGAAGATCGTCGATGGCGATTATCTGGAAGGCGGGCTGACGGGCAAGCTGATGACAAAAGAGGTCGTGCTGTATGTAGATCGCGCGCGCGAACTGGGTGTGGTGTCGCTAAATGCTTCCGGCCCGCTGGCGAGTTTCGGACTCGGCACGGCACTGGGTTATGGCGATGTGATCAGCAATCGCGTGGTCGATGCGATCGGCGATGTGTCGGGCGGGGTGCGCCTGCATGAAGGAACGGCAAATAAAAGGGAGAAGCAGGCATGAAGGTATTTCACGGCAGGGCAGAAGGGAAGATGTCGGAACTGCGCGGCGAGACGTTCTCGGGCACGGTATGGGCCGACCCGGTGATGCCGCCCACTGACGGCGTGACGATCAACACGGTGTTCTTCGCGCCGCGCGGCCGCACCTACTGGCACACGCACGAGCATGGCCAGGTACTGCAGGTGACGGCGGGCAAGGGGTGGATTTGCAAGGAAGGCGAAGCGCCGCAGGAGATCCGCCAGGGCGACATTGTCTTTATCGGACCGAACGAGCGCCATTGGCACGGCGCGAGCGACGGCAGCTACATGGTGCATATCGCGACATCGATCGGCAAGGCGACCTGGCAGGAAGAAGTGGCGGAAGCGGACTATCCGCATGGGCTGGTCGCGGTTTGAGGCTTTGATCGGGATGGTGCTGTCATTGGGAGGAACAGACGAATGAAGCAGGCAGTAAAACCGCCGCGCGAGCCGCAGCAGATCAAGGACGACTTCGTGCGCGTGCACGGCATCTGGAACGCCGCGTGGGACAGCATGCTGCGTCTCGATGCCGGCTTTGTCGACGCCTATCTGCAGTTCTCCGCTGTGCCGCAGCGCCGCAACCATCTCGACGACAAGACGCGCGCGTTCATCGCGCTCGCCGCCGATGCGTGCGCAACGCAGTTGTATGCGCCCGGCGTCGCGCATCATCTCGAACGGGCGCTCGAGTTCGGCGCGACCCGCGAGGAACTGATGGAAGTGCTGGAGCTGATCAGCACGATCGGCATTCATACCAGCAATGTCGGCGTGCCCGTGCTGCTCGAAGTGCTCGAGGAAGAAGGGCTGCGTGACGGTCCTGCGCCGCTCGACGAACGGCGCCGCGCGCTGAAGGACGCGTTCGAAAAGAACCGCGGCTACTGGCACCCGACCTGGGAAGGGCTGCTCGAACTCGATCCCGATCTGTTCGAAGCGTATGTCGAGTTTTCTTCGGTGCCGTGGCGCACCGGCGTGCTGAGTCCGAAGATCAAGGAGTTCATGTACTGCGCGTTCGATGCATCGTCGACGCATCTGTACGTGCCGGGTCTGAAGCTGCACATGCGCAACGCGCTGCGCTATGGCGCGACGGCGTATGAACTGATGGAACTGCTGGAGATCGTCAGCACGACGGGCATTCATGGTGCCGAGCTTGGCGCACCGCTGCTCGAAGCGGCTTTGATGAAGCAGCGCGTGGCCGCCGATGCATAACCGCGCGATGCTGAACCCGGGTGTGCGGCCCACGCGCAGCGAAGCGACGGCACGCCACGCCGCCGAGCCTGAACGCCAGCGACTTTCGACGTTCCGCGCGTTGCAGACCGTGCCGCTCGCGCGGCTCGCAGCGAACGGCACCGAGCACGCACATGTACGGGCCGTTGCGATCCTTGGCTACAACTAGCACGGCGCGAAAGCGGCAACGACGGGCAACATTCGACGCATCTTATGCGCAACGGAGGGCGGAAAACGGCTGGCAGTGAAGTATCATAGCGACTGTAACTTTGTCGGACGGGAAGACAATAATGTCGACTGATATCGGGTTGGTCCGGCCTGAGACACTGCGTCATCAGGTCGAAAACGTGTTGCGTCAGGCCATCATGAGCGGACGCTTTGCACCGGGTGCACGGCTGATCGAGCGCGAACTGTGCGAGTCGCTCGGCGTGAGCCGTACGTCGGTGCGCGAGGCATTGCGCAAGCTCGAAGCGGAAAAGCTGGTGCGCAGCGTGCCGCACAAAGGCCCGATCGTCGCTGTGATCTCGCAGCAGGAGGCGAGCGAGCTGTACGCGTTGCGAGGGCTGCTCGAAGGTTTCGCGGCGCACGAATTCGCGCGGCTTGCCAGCGACGAAGCCATCGCGCAGTTCGGCGAGGCCGCGAAGGAGTTGCGCACGCAAGCCACGGCGCAGGATCAGGCGGGCGTGCTGAAGGCCAAGACGGCGCTCTACGACGTGCTGCTCGACAACTGCGGCAATGCGCTGGTGAAAGAGATTCTGAACAGCCTGTATTCGCGCGTGAACCTGTTGCGCGCTACGTCGCTGATGCACCCGGACCGGCTGCCCAGCAGCCTGCGCGAAATCGACAAGCTGTACAAGGCGCTCAAGGCGCGCGACGCCAATGAAGCGCAGGCGCTTGCCCAACTGCACGTTGCCAACGCAGAGAAAGCGGCCATGCGCATGCTCGACTCGGACGCCGAAGCTCAGGATTGAGGTATTCGCGCGCCTGAAGCCGCCGTTGCGAGCGGCGGCGAATCCTCATACATGAAGTGGTTCTGAATGCGCCTGTGGGGCCATCCTGCGCCGATGCGGTGGTCTCGCCTGGCAAATCCTTGAGGCATCGACTACGCTTCATCTGACCGGCCTGCAGAGCTGCGCAACGCGGCTCGCTCCCACGTTTCGCAGCGGCCACCTCACCCCGATTAAACCTGTCCAACGGTTGCACATTCAAGCCCTTTCATGTCAGAGGGATTGCAAAACTGCGCCCGTTCATGCGTCATTAGCGTGTGATTGAACACACAGGTAATCGCTTGCGACGTCAAGCAACACAAGGCGGAGGAGACCCGATGAATCCATCCCGGAACCGGCCTGGCTCGTTTGTGCCCTCGACAATCGGGACCCTGTGGGCGTATCTGGGTGATGCATGCGCGAGATGATGCCGCCGTGGATCGCGCCGCTTGTATCGCGCATCGTCGCGCGGCTTTGCGCGGTTGTGCTGTGTGCAGGGGGCGTCATGTGGCCGCAGGGTGAGGCGCAGGCCGATGCGCAAGCCGGCAAGACGAAGGCGAGGAGTTGCGTCGCGTGTCATGGCCCGATGGGCAATTCGACGGACCCGCAATATCCCGTGCTCGCAGGGCAAACAGCGGGTTACTTGTATCTGCAACTAAAGGACTTCAAGGAAGGCGCTCGCAAACATCCGCGTAGTTCGCCACCGATGACAGCGCTTTCCAAAGAAGACGCGCAGGATCTCGCTGACTACTTCGCCTCACAAAAGCCAGCACCCATCGCATTCAATGCGGATAGTGCCGCGGTCGAAGCGGGACGCAAAAAGTCGGCTGGCGAGCAATGCATGACATGCCATCTCGGCAACTTCGCTGGGCAAAAGGAAGTGCCGCGCGTCGCCGGACAGCACTATCAATACATCGTCAAACAGCTGCAGGACTTCCGCTCGCGCAAGCGCACCAACGATGGCGGCAACATGGGCAGCGTCACGCGCAATCTGACCGATGACGACATTCGTAACCTCGCCAGTTACGTATCGAGTCTGCAGTCGCAGTAGACACGGCTTCCATGTACGGAAATCGCACGAGTATCACCCGGTGTGAGTTGCCCGTTTCGAATGTGCTTTAAATAAATAATGCGAATCATCTATTGCCGTCGTATTGAATGGCAGGTTAATTGTCTTTAATTGATTTTGCGCGATTTATAAAAACCGAAGCAAAGCATCGCGAATGCAAGTTTCGCTCCTATTCAATGCGCATAGCACGTAAAAACGTGCCTTGACAAAGCCCTACGCGACCTCCTATTTTTCCTCTGCTGCATTCATTACCAAATCTTTCCTGAATGGAAAGTTAGATAGAATCAGTACAAGTTACCGGCCAATTTCCTTTTATGTAATTAGCGATCCGAATTACTGGAAAATAAAACAATCTGTATTAAGGCTGATAGAAAATAGAAAGTTTAATGTCAGCCGCCATAAGTGCCGACGAGGTTCTGCACTGCTGTCCGTGTCCTATGCGCCTTACCGGCGAAGGCGGCCTTTGTGTAGCGGTAACTTACCAATCACAGGGACAGAAATGAAACCAGACCGTAGCACCAGCCGCAGCCGCTCGGGTCGTCTCGGGCTGCTCGTCGCTTCAGGCGCGATGTTTGCCGGGTTGCTGGTTCTTGCAGGATGTGGCGGCGGCGACAGCGGTGGCGCGTCGTCGGCGACGAGCGCGTTGAGCCAGGCGGCGAATGCACAAGCGCTCGCGCAACAGCAGGCGAAGCCTCAGGCAGCCACCCAGCCGTACACCGACCCGATTCCCTATTCGCCGCACGCGAACGACGGGCTGGCGGCATCGCAGGTCGCGGAGAAGGCGGCGGTGATGCACTATCAGTGGAAGTCGGGCAAGACGACGATCAACTACACGACCACCACCGGCCACCTGACGGCCGCCGATGCGACAGGCAAACCGGAAGCCACGATGTCCTACGTGGCCTACACGGCGCCCAGCACGAACGGCAAGCCGCGCCCGCTGACCTTTGTCTATAACGGCGGTCCCGGTTCATCGTCGATCTGGCTGCGGCTCGGCTCGTTTGCACCGACACGCGTGGCGACGCCCGATCCGCTGCTCACCAACTGGCCGAACTATCCGCTCGTCGACAACGCCGAGAGCCTGATCGACACCACCGACATGGTCTTCATCGATCCTCCCGGCACCGGTCTTTCAGAAGCCGTCCTGCCTTTCACGACCCAGCAATTCTGGGGATGCGATTCCGATGTCGACATCATGCGGGATTTCATCATCCGCTATCTGGCCGCCAATAATCGCAGCGACTCGCCGCTGTATCTGTACGGCGAATCGTACGGCACGCCGCGCACGGACATGCTCGCGCTCGCACTCGAAACAGCGGGCGGGCAACTGACGGGCATCGTGCTGCAGTCGTCGATTCTCAACTACTTCGCGGATTCGATCGAAGCCACGGCGATCTTCGGCACCAAGGACGGCCTCGTGCTCGACACCGATACGCTCGCCGGTTATTACCCCGGCTATGCGGAGGTCGCGGCGTACTTCCATCAGGTGTCGCCGCCGCTGCTCGACCAGGGGCTGTTCGCGCTGCAATCGGAGATCTTCGCGACAGGGCAGTACAACCACTTCCAGCAGTACGCGGAAACGTGGACGCTGAGCCAGTTCGGGCTGCCCGGTTACTTCGATCCGCCCGTGTATCCGGCGACGCGTACGCTGCAGTCGTGGCAATGGCCGTCGAGCCTCACGCTGCACGCTCTGCAGGCATATTTCGATCCCAACTCGTTCGGTCTCGCGCTGATTCCGGGCTCGACCATCGGACGCTACGACGGACGCGTGGTGCTACCCAACTCGGACCCGCGCCTGCAAACGGACGGCGACCCGTCGGACATCCTGATCTCGCAGCCGTTCACGACCGCGCTCGCGACGCAGATGCCCGACTATCTCGGCTACACCGCGCCGAACGCAACGTATCAGCCGCTGAACGACGAGATCATCAACGTGTGGGACTTCTCACACAACGGCCAGGCGCTGCCCGACACCTTGCCCGATCTGCTCGGCGCGATCCAGCTGAATCCGAAGCTCAAGGTGCTGTCGGAGAATGGCTATCACGATCTCGCCACGCCGTTCTTCACGACGGAAAAGCAGTTGGCGCGTCTGCAAACGGTGCCACGCCTGAATCCGAACCTGCAGGTGAATTTCTTCCAGGGCGGTCACATGATCTATCTGGATGATGTCGCGCGTCCGCAAATGAAGAACGATCTGGTCGACTACTATCGCGGCCAGCCGATACCGCTCGCGTTGTCGCTGTGGACGTTGCCTGCACCGTGGCGCGACGAAGCGCCGGCTGGCACGCCAACGGCCACCGCGCAGGCGGCGCAATAGGATTCATTGAAGCAGATCCCCGCGCACTCGACGTGGGGATCTCCGGCACATCTATTCAGGGCGAGTGATCATGTCTTCATTCACGAGGTTATTGCGCATTCTTCCCGTCGTCGCGGTGCTCGGTGCAGTGATCGGCAGCGCGCAGGCGGCAACGCAGTCGGTCGCGCCGGTGACGTTGCCCAAGGGCAATCATGGCGTCGATGGTCCTTTCTTTCCGAACAAGCGCACGGCGGCCGTTCTGCCGTCAACAGGCACGCAATTGCAGCAGCAGGCGCAACAGCGCATCGATGCGCGCATGGGTGGCAATTCGGTGTTGAGCAATGGCGCGTCGATCACGAAGGCGCAGGCGCAAAGCAGCGGGCTTGGCTTCATCGCGAAGCACTTCGATCAGATCGACACCGCGCGTTCGGGCAGAGTGTCGTTGAACGACGTGAAGCAGTATTTGCAGCAGCAACAAAGTCAGTGACGTAACGCACGCGCATCGGCATCACGAGTGGATGTCGATGCGCGGCTGACCTTTCACAACTGCGCCGGACCCATCCTCAGATGCCCAGCAGCGCACGCATGTGCGCGCGTGTGCCTCCGGCAAGGCCTTCCATGCTGTATCCGCCTTCGAGTATCGACACCACGCGGCCCTGACAGGTCTCGTCGGCGATACGCACGAGTTCCTGCGTAATCCAGTGAAAGTCGTCGTCGTCGAGGCGCAGCGCGGCGAGGGGATCGAGCCGGTGCGCGTCGAAGCCGGCTGAAATGATGATCAGCTCAGGGTTGAACTCGCGCACGGCGGGCAACATGTCGGCTTCAATGCGCGAGCGGAACAGATCCGAATCGCAGCCGGGCGGCAGCGGCACGTTGAGAATGTTGTGGCTCACGCCCGTTTCGGCGGCCTTGCCGGTGCCCGGATAGAGCGGCGACTGATGGCTCGACGCGTAGAAAAGCTCGGGCCGGTCATAGAACGCGGCCTGCGTGCCGTTGCCGTGATGCACGTCGAAATCGACCACGGCCACGCGCTCCAGCTTGTGCACGTCATAGGCGTACGCCGCCGCGATAGCCGCCTGATTGAAGATGCAGAAGCCCATCGCCTTGCCTGGTTCCGCATGATGCCCGCACGGGCGCGTCGCGCAGAACACGTTGCGCGCCTGGTTGTCGAGCACGGCATCGACACCCGCGCACGCCGCGCCGACACAGCGCATCACGGCTTCCCACGACCCAGGCGACATGATGGTATCGCCGCCATCGAGCGGCATGTAGCCGTGCGAGGGCGCAATCTCCGCCACTTCGTCGATGAAGTCCTGCACGTGGATCAGTTGCACCTGCTCGAGCGTGCCCATCGGCGCGTCGCGCCATTCGAGCGCGGCAAATTCGGGTGCGCGCAACGCTTGCAGCACGGTTTTCAGACGCTCGGGCGATTCGGGATGATGCGGGCCGGGCTTGTGATTCAGACAGGCGTCGTGCGTATAGACGAGAGTGGGCGGCATGAGGTGCTGATGCCCTGGCTTAAAGGCATCGTCTCCTTGGCGTGAGTGTTATCGGATGGTCGAAGTGACGCTTTCGGCTCCAGCGTAGTGTTCAAGTGTAAGGTCGCGGCTTTCGCGCGGAACAATAAAACAAACTTTGGCACGCCATAGCCGTTCGTTTATGGCAGCCCCACGCCGCGGTCGCGCCGCACCTCGTTTGGCGTCTTGCCCGTCCAGCGCTTGAAGGCGTGCCGGAAACTCACGGCGTCGCTGAAACCTAGCGTCAGCGCAATGTCCTCGATGCTGAGTGCCGTCGTGCCGAGGTAGTCGACCGCGAGCGCCTTGCGCACGCCCGTCAGCAACTCGCTATACGACGCGCCTTCTGCCTCCAGCTTGCGTCGCAGCGTGCGCGAGGTCATGCACAGGCTCTCGGCGATCTGTTCGATGTCGGGAAACTTGCCCGGCGTGCGCGTGAGTTCCTGATAGACGCGCCGCGTGACGCCCGCCTGCCAGCGAAACTGCTCGACCAGCCGCGCGCACTGCGTCGACACCTGCGCCGCCGTGATGGGGTTGGCAAGCTGCGGCGCACGCGACAGCCACGCGGCGGGATAGCTCAACAGATTTTGCGGTTGCTCGAATACGAGCGGACATTCCAGCACATCGGCCAGCAGCGCTGCGTGCGGTGGCGGCGCCTGCGTGAACATCGCGCGCGCGGGCACGCACCACGCGCCCATCACGTCCTTGATGACGGTGACGTGCACGGCGAACTGCAGGTCGATCAGAAAGCGGTACAACGGCTCGCCGATGTCGGGCAGGCGCACGTCGTCGCGATTCGGGAATATCCACGAGGCCGCGTCGTCATGCTCGATCCAGCGGATATCGAGCATGCCGTTGGCAAGCTGATGATATTTGACGGCGGTATCGAAGGTGCTGGCGAGCGCTTCCGAGCACAGCAGCGCATAGCCATACATGCCATAGCTCGACGCATGCAGACGGCAGCCCACGCGCACGCCGAGATCGGGTTCATCGCACAGTTGCACAGCATTGCGGGCGGCTGTCAGGAACTGCAGCGACGACGTCAGCGTAAACGGATTGGCGACCGCGTCGGCGTCGAGTTCGGTGCCGGCCAGCACGGCGTTCGGGTCGATGCCTGCCGCGGAGGTCACATCGAGCAGCGCCACCAGCTTGGACGGCGCGAAGCGCTTTTCACGCCAGCCGATAGCGGGCGTGGCATGGTTGATCCGCTCGCCCGGTTGATGGTCGGGCGCCGCAGCCGCGGGCGCGCGTGGTGGCATGAGTGAGTCCTGTGTCCGAATTGATACCCGTCGCGTGCCCGGAATTTTGCGCCCGAAAGGCGTCGTTCGCCATAGGGTTCACCCTGATTCAACCCGTTTTGAAGCGTGTTGGTGCGACATGTACCGTTCGCGCCGTGCGAGCAGCTTGTCCGTTGCGATCACCAATCAGGCCGCGTCGATCATTTGCACGCCGCGCCCGTCTTGCGATAGTGCCGACTACAGACAAGTTCGATCAGGAGACACCGTGGACCACCCCGCCGTTTGCACGACATCGCCCGCTGAGCACGCCGCGAGCCGGCGGCCCTGGCTCAGGTCGTATGGGCCGATCCCCACCCGCATCGACGCCGACGCGTGGCCGTCCGTCAATGCGCTGCTCGAACAGGCGCTGCACCGGTATGCTGCGCAGCCCGCGTTTCGCGCCTTCGGCCAGACGCTGACGTATGCCGACATCGACCGTTTGTCGGCGGCGTTTGCCGCGTATCTGCAGAAAGTGGCGGGTGTCCGCAAGGGCGACCGCGTGGCCGTGATGTTGCCCAACCTGCTCGCGTTTCCGATTGCGTTCATCGCGATCGCGCGCATTGGCGCCGTGCAGGTCAACGTGAATCCGCTCTACACGGCGCGCGAACTCGAGCATCAGTTGAACGATGCCGGTGTCGAGACCATCGTCGTGTATGACGGTTCGACGCCGACGCTGGCGGGTGTGATCGGCAGCACGCAGATCCGCACGGTGATCACGGCAGGCGCGGGCGACGGCAGCGGCACCACGATTCCCGGTCCGATGGTCGACCCGGCATTGCGCGGCGCGATCACGCTACCGCAGGCGCTCGCGCAAGGTCAGCGCCTCCGCGCCGATCCCGTCGACGTCAACGGCAACGATCTGCTGTTTCTGCAATACACGGGCGGCACCACGGGACTGTCGAAGGGCGCGGCGCTGTCGCATCGCAACCTGGTCGCGAATATCGCGCAGTTCAAGGCCTTCATGCCCGATACGTTGGAGCCGGGCGCCGAAGTGGTCGTGACGGCGATTCCGCTGTATCACATCTTCGCGCTGACAGTGAACTTCCTCACGTACTTCTCCGTGGGCGCAGAGAACTGGCTGGTGGCGAATCCGCGCGACGTCGATCCCTTCATCGACGTGCTGAAGGCTGCGCGACCGACCGTGTTCGTCGGCGTCAACACGCTCTACGCGGGGCTGGCCGCGCATCCACGTCTCGCGGAAGTGGACTGGTCGCGGCTCAAATTGTCCGCGGGCGGCGGCGCGGCTGTGATCGACATCGTCTCGGCGCGCTGGAAGACCGTGACAGGCAGCTTCATTCGCGAGGGCTATGGTTTGTCGGAGACGTCGCCCGTGGTGTCGTTCAACCCGCAGTTCATCGACACCTTCACGGGCACCACGGGCTTGCCCGTGCCGTCCACCGACGTCAAGCTGCTCGACGAAAACGACTGCGAGGCCGGCATCGGCGAACCGGGCGAGATCTGCGTGAAAGGCCCGCAGGTGATGTGCGGCTACTGGCAGCAGCCCGAAGCCAACGCCCGAGCGTTCACGGCGGACGGCTATTTTCGCACCGGCGATGTCGGCGTATTCGATGACAAAGGCTTTCTGCGCATTGTCGACCGCAAGAAAGACATGGTGCTGGTGTCGGGCTTCAATGTTTATCCGAATGAAGTGGAGGCCGTCGCGACTGCGTTTCCCGGCGTGGCGGAATGTGCGTGCATCGGCGTGCCCGATGACAGAACAGGCGAGGCGCTCAGGCTGTTCGTCGTCACGGCACCCGGCGCCGATGTGCAGCACGACGCGCTGATCGCGCATTGCCGCGCGAGCATGGCCGCGTACAAGGTGCCGAAGGTCGTGCATTTCGTCGATGCACTGCCGAAGTCGACGGTCGGCAAGATTCTGCGCCGTGAGTTGCGTCGGATGGAGTGACGCTCGTCAGCGTCAGCGTCAGCATTAGCGTTACCGCGTGCAGGCTGTGGGCACGCTGATCGCAATATGAAAACCTTCGCCCGGCGAACTGGTGAACGACACCGTGCCATGTAGCTGCCTCACGCGCTCGCGGATGCCAAGCAGCCCGAACGATGCGCCGCCCACCGGCAGATCGAGCATCGCGCCGACGCCGTTGTCCTCGATGTCGAGCGAGACGAGGTCGCGGGAGCACGCCAGTTCGATCCGCACGCGGCTCGCCTTCGCGTGGCGCGCGACGTTCGTCAGCGCTTCCTGCACGATGCGGAAGAGATTGGTCGACGCGAACTCGTTGAACTTCGGCTCGTCCGCTTCGATATGCGCCGTCGCCGCGATGCCGTAGCGTTTCGTGAAGTCTTCCGCGAGCCATTCGAGCGCGGCCGTCAGGCCGAGATCGTCGAGCAGCGGCGGGCGCAGATCCGAAGCGATGCGTCGTAACGACATCGCCATCGCATCGATTTCCTTTTGCAAGGTTTGCGTTTGCTGCACGAGTGGCGTCGTATCCGCCTTCGCGCCCAGCGACGCCTCCAGCAGCGCGACACTCATTTTCAGCGCGGTCAGCTGCTGTCCGAGATCGTCATGCAGTTCTCGCGCGATGCGCTTCTGCTCGTTCTCGCGGGTGATCTGCACTTGCGCTGCCACCATGCTCGCGCGTTCGAGTTCCGCGAGTCGCGTGCGGTCGGTCATGTCGCGCGTGACCTTGGCGAAGCCGATCAAGGCACCCGCTGCATCGCGTACGGCCGAAATGGTGACGTTGGCCCAGAAGCGCGAGCCATCGCGGCGCACGCGCCAGCCTTCGTCTTCGACGCGGCCGTCGCTTGCAGCGATCTCCAATTCGCGGGCCGGCTTGCCGGCCGCGATATCTTCGGGCGTATAGAAGGCCGAAAAATGATGGCCGATGATCTCGCCGTGCGAATAGCCCTTGATACGCTGCGCGCCCGGATTCCAGCTTGCGACATGGCCAGCGGGGTCGAGCATGAAGATCGCGTAATCCTGAACGGCCTCGATCAGCAGGAAATAGCGGTCTTCGAGCGAGACATCCGATGCGGACGTCGCCTTGTCGTTGCGGGACGGCTCATTGCCCGAAGTGGCCATCGTGATTGCCGGCTGTGGATGAAAGGACGCGGTGCGGGTTCGAAGCTGAGTTATATCAGTTCGGTATCGGTTGCACCAGATTGCAGGGAAGCGGGCAAGGGCAGTCCCTGTTCGCGCTACACCCGCGCCAGCCCTTCGGCATCGACGATACGAATCGTCTTGCCGTTCGCATCCACCAGCCGCTCGCGCTGGAACTTCGAGAACATGCGGCTCACCGTTTCGAGCTTCATCCCGAGATAACAGCCGATCTCCTCGCGCGTCATGCGCAGGTTGAATTCGGCAGCGGAGAAGCCGCGCGCCTTGAAGCGCCGCGACAGGTTGAGCAGGAAAGTGGCGACGCGCTGCTCGGCCGTCATCGTGCCGAGCAGCATCATCTGGCTGGATTCGCGCACGATCTCGCTGCTCATCATCTGATAGATGTGATGCTGCAGCGGTTTGATCTCGCGGCAGGCCGCTTCGAGCTGCGCGAAGGGAATGATGCAGACCACGCTGTCTTCGAGCGCGATGGCGTCGCCGTTGTGCTGCGCCGTGCCGATGCCGTCGAGCCCCAGCGCTTCGCCCGCGATCTGGAAGCCTGTCACGTGCTCGCGTCCGTCGCGATGCATCACGATGCTCTTGAACGAGCCCGCACGCACGGCGTAAAGGCTATGAAACGCGTCGCCGGCGCGGTAGAGCGCATCGCCACGCCGGACAGGGCGGGTCGAGCAGATGATGGCGTCGAGCTTCGCCAGTTCTTCGGCGTTCAGTTCGGCGGGAATGCACAGCGCGCGCATCGCGCAGGCGGAACAGCGCGGCGCACGCCGTGCGGCCGGATCGGTGCCCGTGGTTCGTGCCAGAGGATGAATCGGCACGACGCGCGCCCGCGCTGCGGGAAGGTCGCTGCCAGGCGCGATGACGGGGTCGGTGACGGCAAGCATGGTCGGCTCCTGTTCACTCAGCGGGCGCGCGTGGCGCCCGCGCAATGCCTGCGATGGTGCGGCAGGCTGCATCGAATTCGGACGTCTTGTCGAAGAAGAACCTGGCGCCCGCCGCAAGACAGGCGTCGCGGAAAGCGCGCGCGATGTGGTTGGTCAGCACGATCGTGACGATGGCCGGGTGCAGGCGCGACAGCGTCGCGATCAGTTCGAGACTGTTGCCGGTTGCAAGGTGCAGATCGAGCACGACGATATCGGCATCCGAAGCGAGGATGCCTTCGAGCGCCGCGTCGCCGTCTTCCGCTTCACCCGCGATCTCGACGCCTGCGATCGCGCACAGCAGCAGCGCAAGCCGGCAACGCACCTCGACGGCGGCGTCGACGAGATAGACCTTTGCGGCGAGGGCTGGCACGGCGGTATCCATGTCCAGCAGTATCGGCGGTCTTATCTTGAAAATGTATAGGACGCGATGGAAGCTGTTCTAGGAGTTTGGGTTGGGGTTATAGGAATATTCCTACTGCATTGACGCTACTTCTAAGAATCGCGCCTAGATATCGCCCTCATCATCGATCAGTTTGTGGCGGATCGCGTAGCGCACCAGCCCGTTTTCGTTCGGCATCTGCATTTTGTCGAGGATGCGGGTCTTGTGCGTGCTGATGGTCTTGACGCTCACGCACAGGTCGCGGGCGATCTCGGTGATGCTCTGGCCGGAGACGATGCGGCGGAATACGTCGTACTCGCGGTCGGACAGCCGTTGATGCGGCAGCGCTTCGGCGGGTTCATTCAGGTTTTGCGCGAAACGCTCGGCCATCGCCAGACTCACGTAGACGCCGCCCGAGGCCACCTTCGTTACCGCGCCGACCAGCTCGGCGCTGGCGCTTTCCTTGGTCATGTAGCCGGATGCGCCCGCCTTGAAGGCGCGGACGGCGTATTGCTGCTCGGCGTGCATGGTCAGCACGAGAATGCGCAGCGCGGGCTTTTCGTCCTTGATCTGCTTGATGAGATCGAGCCCGTTGCGACCGGGCATCGACAGGTCGAGCACCAGCACATGGGCGTCGGTGGCGCGGATCAGCGCGATGGTGGTCGCGCTGTCGCAGGCTTCGCCCGATACGTCGAAACCGCTGGCGGACTGCAGGATGTGTCGCAGGCCGTCGCGCACGAGGGTGTGGTCGTCGGCAAGCAATACCTTGATCATGAATGCGTCTGTTCCTGTTGTACCGCTTGCAAGGGAAAGGTCACCGTCAATGCGAAGCCGGTGTCACCGGCGGAATCGATCTGCATCGAACCGCCCGGCATGTAAGCCCGTTCGCGCACGCCGATCAGATCTAACGACGCGTGGTCGTGCTGCCGGAGGTGCTCAGGTTGGCGCACGCGCGGGCTTGAGCGCCTCGGCCATTATCCGCGATGCGCAGCACGTAGTGTTGGCCGCACGCGCGGCCCGTCAGCACCACGGCGCTCGCATCGGCGTGCCGGGCGCCCAAACCGCACGTGCATCAATGCGCCATCAGCACGGGCACCGTCATCGACTCCAGCATGGTCCGCGTGGCGCCGCCGAACACGCGTTCGCGGGCGCGGCTGTGGCCATATGCGCCCATCACGAGCAGGTCCGCGTGCAGATCGGATGCACGGTTGAGCAATGTCGCGCCCGTGCCGACGCCGATGTGATGCGGCGTGGTCGAAAACGACGCGCGCACGCCATGCGTGTCGAGCCACGCGGCGACGTCGAGGCCTTCGGGCGCGTCATGGAGCGGCTGGCCGTGATGCCGCACGATCTCGATACCGACGTGGCGTGCGCGCTGCAACAGCGGCATGGCGTCGGCGGCGGCGCGCGCGGCTTCGCGGCTGCCGTCCCACGCGACCAGCACGTTTTCGCCGAGCGTGCGCACCTCGCCCGCATACGGCACGACGAGCGCGGGACGGCCCGCGCCCAGCAGCAGATCGCCGACAAAATGCGGCGCCACGAACGACGCAGGATCGTTCGGATCCTGCTGGCCAAGCACCAGCAGATCGGCGTGGCGCGCGTGAAGCATGGCCACATCGAGTGCGGGCCCGTGCGGCGCGCGCCATTCGGCGCTGCGGCCCGCGCGTTCGGCAGCGTCGAGAAACGCGTCGCGGGCCTTGTCGCGGCGCTCGGCCTCGTGCGCCTCGATCTGCGCGAACGACAGTGTCCTGTCCTGCCGGAAGATGGGCCGCAACAGATCCTGGCACACCACGTACAGGCCAATCAGATGGGCATCCCAGCGCTGCGCGAGTTCGAGCGACAACGCGAGGCGCGTTTCGCTGCGGCGGCTATCGTCGAGATGGACGAGCAGGGTTTTGTAGCTCATGTCAGTTCCTTGTCGGACTCGATACGATCAGGTCAATGCGACAGCAGCACGGGTACGGTCATCGACTGCAGGACGGTGCGCGTCGCGCCGCCCAGCACCAGTTCGTGCACACGCGAATGCGCATAGGCGCCCATCACGATGAGGTCGCATCCCGATTCCGCCGCCTGAGATAGCAGCACGTCGCCGATCGGTGTGTCGTCGCTGGTGGAGACTTCACGCACGTTGACCTTGACGTCGTGCCGGGCAATCGTCAGCGCGATGTCGGCGCCGGGGATGCGCCACGCGGATGGCTCGGTGCGCGTGGCGTTGACGGTCAGCAGCGTGACGTCGGCGGCCTGCGAGAGGAACGGCATCGCGTCGTGAATCGCGCGCGTGGCTTCGCGGCTGCCGTCCCACGCGATCAGCACGCGTTGGCCAGGCGTTGCGCGCACATCCGTGGATGGCAACAGCAGCACGGGCCGTCCCGCCGACATCAGCAGATGCTCGACGAACTGGTCGGCGAGAAACGATTCCGGGTCTTGTGCATCGTCCTGACCGGCGATCACGAGATCGGCGAGACGCGCGTAGGGCGGCACGATGTCGTTCGCGTAGCCTGCCGTTGCGATCCAGCGGGTTTCGACCTTGGCGCGCGCCGCTTCCGCATGGAATAGCCGTTCGAGCGCGGCGCCGCGTTCGTGGCGTTGTCGCTCGTGTTCGGCGTAGTAGGCCGCCGTGCCTGCCATCACGTAGAACGCGTGCGGATCGGGCAGATATGTTGTGAAGAGGGCTGTCAGTTTTGCACGAAATTTCTGTGCGAGACGTAGCGCGACTTCCATGCGGGTGTGCGCGTGAATGCCCGTATCGAGTTGCACGAGGATACTTTTGTAAGTCATCGCTGTTGCTCCGGAACTGAGAGACGTGGGCGGGTGGTTGCCCGCGATTTAATTGAGTCTACGAGGTGGCGAGGCGTTGCGATTGACGCAGGTCAATTGACTGTGTGCAGATGGGTTTTGAACGTTTGATTGATGTCAAGGTGTGGGTTTTGATGGGGGTTCGGTTATGGGGGGGGGTTTTGGGGCTGTCTGATATCCTCATCTCCGAGCCCACGCGACGGCCTCCGATGTCGGCTGCCGTCTGCTGCTTGAAAAAAAAACGG
>NZ_QBUY01000075.1 GCF_003121405.1 Paraburkholderia sp. C35
GCAAAGGCGGTGTGTCTTGTAGGATCGCCGACGCATCAGGCGCGACAACCTACACACCGTTTGCCACCTGGGCTGCAGATACGATTCGCTGCCGCTCGGGGCGCTACGGGTGATTGAAATGGGGTAGGCGAATATTTGAAGCGATAGCAACGGGCGGTGACTGAAAGGTTGCCGTGTGAAGGATAGGAACAGAGGGGGACCCGCAGGCAATGACCGGAGTGGGCGGTGTTAGCCCGCTTTCTTTTGCCTACTTTTCTTTGCGGCGGCAAAGAAAAGTAGGTGCCGCCCCGCACAGGGGCAACGCGTGAAGAACCACTAACAAAACGCGGACGCCAGCGAACAGACAAACCCAGCAAACCCAACACTAACCCCGCTGCGCCAGCAGCACCCTATCAAGCGTTTCCAACTGATCAGGCGTGCCAACATTCTCCCAAAGCCCATCGTAAAGCTCGCCTGTCGCACGCCCGTGCGCAATGGTCTCGCGATAGTAAGGCGTCAAAGCCTGCCGGCTCCCCGGCACAACATCGCGAAACATCCGCGTGTCATACATCCCGATACTGCCGAACGTAAGCCGCGGCGCACCGTCGAGCGCCAGCGAACCATCACTCGTGAGAACGAAATCCCCATTGGGATGAAACGAGGGATTCGGCACCATCACCAGATGCATCCCCGGCTTGTCGAGACCGGCCAGTCGCGCAGCATGCCCACGCAATAACCCATAGTCAAAGTCCGAATAAACATCACCTGCAACGGCGACAAACACCTCAGGCTCGCCGCCATCCTCGAGCAACGGCAACGCCTGGGCAATCCCACCCGCAGTCTCGAGCGCTTCGCCCTCGGCCGAATAACGCAACGACACCCCAAACCGCGAGCCATCGCCCAGCGCCTCTTCGATCATCGAACCCAGCCACGCATGATTGATCACGATCGTCGTGAATCCCGCACTCGCGAGCCGCTCGATCTGCCATTCGATCAGCGCCTTGCCGCCCACCTTCAGCAATGGCTTCGGACAGGTGTCCGTCAACGGTCGCATCCGGTCGCCGCGCCCGGCGGCGAAGATCATCGCTTTATTCAAGGTCTTCACCGTCAGAACGTATAGCCGACATCGACAGCGCGGCCTTCGAGGTCATCGAGCAGTTTCGCGAACGGCACGAGCGGCCGGTAGCGTTCGCACACCTTGCGCGCGTAGCCCATGAAACGCGGCAGATCCGCCATGTAATGCGGTTTGCTGTCGCGATAGTTGATCCGGCAGAACAGGCCGAGCACCTTGATGTGCCGCTGCAATCCCATCCACTCGATCTGCCGGTAAAACTCGCCGAAGTCGGCATCGACGGGCAAGCCCGCCTTTTTCGCGCGTTCCCAGTAGTACACGAAGCAGTCAATCTCGAACTCCTCGTCCCAGCTGATGAACGCGTCGCGCAGCAGCGAGGCCACGTCGTAGGTGATCGGGCCGTACACCGCGTCCTGAAAGTCGAGCACACCCGGATTCGGGCTGGCGATCATCAGATTGCGCGGCATGAAATCGCGCAGCATGAACACCTGCGGCTGCGCCCGCGCGCTCGCGACCAGCAGCGCAAAGGTCCGGTCGAGCACGCCGCGCGTAGTCTCGTCCACCTCGCGGCCCAAGTGCCGACCGATGAACCATTCCGGCATCAGTTCCATCTCGCGGCGCAGGAACGCTTCGTCGAACGGCGGCAGCACGTCCTCGCGCGACGCCAGCTGCCAGCGGATCAGCGCATCGAGCGCGTCGCGCATCAGCGCGCGGGCCTCGGCGGGGCTGCTTTCCCTGAGCGTTGACAAATACGACTGGGTGCCGAGATCCGTCACGAGCATGAAGCCCGCGTCGAGATCCACTTCGAGCACGCGCGGCACATGCACGCCCGCGTCGGCCAGCAAACCCGCCACCTGGACGAATTCGCGGCATTTTTCGGGCGGCGGCGCATCGACGGCGATCACTGTGCCGCCGCCCGCTGCAAGCTCCACGCCGCTGCCCGCGAGGCGGAAATAGCGGCGGAAGCTCGCGTCGGCGGAAGCGGGTTTCAGGGTGGCCAGGTCCAGACCGTAGCGGTCCGCATGGGTTTTCAGCCAGCCGTCGAGAAGTTCGAGACGGCTGTCCGCTGTCGAAGAAGCGGATGTAAGGGAAGAAGCAGGGGAATGCGTCATGAAATACAGGCGACAAAATCGGGGTGGGCAACGTCTTGCCATATAATACCCCACGACTTTTTTGACGCGACTCGCGTCAGTTCTCGCGCATCTCGCAGGATCGCCCGCCTCACCGCTGCATGAATCGTCAATAGTTGTGCATTCGATACCCGATTGCACAGGCGGCTACGCGCGACCGAACAGGGCGGATGAACTGACAGCAGGGCCGATACGCCAAACGATACATGCCGCCCAGACAGCTTTTCCCAACCACTCCCTCCTCTGGCGGCCTGCCGCGCAGAAGGCGGCTCGCAGCGGCGCTGGTCGCCGTGCCGGGTCTGCTGCCCGCGCTGTCGCATGCACAGCTGGCGGGAGAGGCGGCGCAGGCGCAGCCGATAGACGCGCCGTGGGGCCTGCGGCTGGCTCCACAACTCGAAGAACACACCACGCCCGACGGCGCGAGTCCCGCCACCTTCGTGCTGGGCGACTCGACCACGGGCACCGCCGATCAGGACATCGCCGCCAAGGGTTCGGCGGAAGTCCGTCGCGGCACCTCGGCCCTGAAGGCCGACGCGCTTCATTACGATCAGGATACGGACATGGCCGATGCATACGGCAATGTCCATCTGTCCGGCAACGGCGCCACGTTCGCGGGCCCCGAAGCGCACATGAAGATCGAGTCGAGCGAAGGCTACATGACCACGCCGAAGTATCACTTCACGGTGACGGGCGGGTCGGGTAGCGCGGAGCGGGTCGATCTGCTCGACAACGAGCGCTCGGTGTTCACGAGCGGCACGTACACGGCGTGTCAGTGCTCGGAAAACCCGGCGTGGTACATCAAGGGCAGCGAGTTCGATTTCGACACGGGCGCCGACGACGGCGTCGCGCACAACGGCGTGCTGTTCTTCCAGGGCGTGCCCGTGTTCGCGAGTCCGTGGCTGTCGTTCCCGCTGTCGGGCGCGCGGCGCAGCGGCCTGTTGCCGCCCACGGCGTCGCTCAGTTCGACCAACGGTTTCGAGCTGTCGCTGCCGTACTACTTCAACATCGCGCCGAACCGCGATCTGACGGTCACGCCGCGGATTCTGGCCAAGCGCGGCGTGCAGTTGCAGGCGAACTTCCGCTATCTGTCGCCAACGTATAGCGGGTCGATCACGGGCGAGTATCTGCCCGACGACAAGATCACCCACACGAACCGCTACGCGCTGTATATCCAGCACAACCAGAACTTCGGTTCGGGCTTCGGTGGGTACATCTACTACAACAAGGTCTCGGACAACACCTATCCGGAAGACCTGTCGTCGTCGACGAACCAGTTCCTGAACGGCACGCAGCTGCTGTACCAGCAGGAAGCCGGCCTCACGTACAACAACGGTCCGTGGTCGGTGCTCGCGCGCGAGCAGCACTGGCAGACGCTGACGCCGTCCACCGCGCCGTACGGCCGCGAGCCGCAGTTGAACGTGAAGTACGCGAAGTACAACATCGGCGGCTTCGACTTCGGCGCAGAAGCCGACTACACGCGTTTTCGTATCACCACGGCGGATGCGACGGAAGGCGATCGCGTCGTCTTCAATCCGTACATCGCGTATTCGGTGGTCGGGCCGGGCTATTTCGTCACGCCGAAGGTGCAATGGCACTTCGCGTCGTACGATCTGAGCAATATCGGCACGGGTTCGCCTGCAAACCAGCCGAAGAACTTCACGGAGTCGGTGCCGACGTTCTCGTTCGACACCGGCCTGATCTTCGACCGCTCGGTGCGCGTGTTCGGCCAGGACTATATCCAGACGCTGGAACCGCGTCTGTACTACGTCTACACGCCGTATCGCAACCAGAGCTTCGCGCCGCTGTTCGACACGGCTGAATCGGACTTCGGTCTGGCAGAAATCTTCACGCCGAATACGTTCGTCGGTAACGACCGTATCGCCGATGCGAACCGGATCACGGCCGCGCTCACCACGCGTTTCCTGAACCCGGCAACGGGGGACGAGCGCGCGCGCTTCGTGATCGCGCAGCAGTACTATTTCCGCGATCAGCGCGTCACGCTGGACCAGACGCCGCAAGCGTCGGAACAGGCAACGCATTCGGACCTGATTCTCGGCGCGTCGCTGAAGCTCGGGGCTGGTTTCGCGTCGGAAACGGCGTTCCAATATAATGCCGACAACAATCAGCTGGTGAAAACCAGCATCGGTTTCGGGTACAGCCCGGAATCGGGCAAGGTCATCAACCTCGGCTATCGTTACACGCGCGCCAACACCACGCTCGACGACCAGCCGATCAACCAGCTGCTGATCTCGGGCCAATGGCCGCTGATGCACCGTGTCAACGGCGTCGGACGGGTCAATTACGACCTGAAGCGGCAACGCGTCGTCGACGCGCTACTCGGCGTGCAATACGACGCGGATTGCTGGACGCTCGGCGTCGGTTTCCAGCGCTATGCAAACGGGGTCACCTCGACGGGCAGCACGTCGTCCGGCACGCGGGTGCTCGCGCAGTTGACCTTCAAGGGGCTGTCGAGCGTCGACAACGGGCTGATGTCCGCGTTCCGCGCAAGCGTGGCGGGCTACCAGCCGCCAGCGCCGCCGCCGCCGCCCGAATCGCAGTTCAACAACTACGAATGATGGTGTCACGCATCATGGACCGATGCCGCGTCGTTCGCAGGACGGAAAAGACGGGCCGAGCGTGCCCGACATCACTGGAGTATCTGTGGCAATCATGAAAAAGCTTCGCCTGGCAACGTTCGCGACCGGCTTCGCTGCGGCCGCATCCATTCTTCTGGCCGCATCGGCGCACGCACAGGCACTGGGCGGCGACAGCAATGCCCAGACGGTCGACACCATCGCGGCTGTCGTCAACAACGGCGTCATCACGCAGCGCGAGCTGGACATGCGCGTCGGCCTCATCACGAAGCGGCTGAACCAGCAGCACGCGCCGATTCCGCCTGCCGACCAGCTGCGCCAGCAGGTGCTCAACCAGATGGTGCTGGAGCGCATCCAGCTGCAGAAGGCGCGTGAAGACGGCATCACCGTCGACGAACCGACCGTGCAGCGCACGCTCGAGCGCCTCGCGCAGGCCAACAACATGTCGCTCGACATGTACCGCTCGCGCATCGAGGCGCAAGGCGTGCCCTGGTCGACCTTCACGGGCGACGCGAAGACGGAACTGCTGCTGTCGCGTCTGCGCGAGAAGGAAGTGGACAGCAAGGTCACGGTTTCGGACGCGGAAGTGGCGAACTACATCGCCAGCCAGCGCGGCCCGACGGCGGGTCTGACGAGCGATCTGCACCTCGAGCACATCCTCCTGAAGGCGCCGCTCAACGCGTCGCAGACGGATATCGAGGCGGCTCAGGCCAAGGCGAATGCGCTGCTGCAGGAAGCCATGAAGGGCGATAACTTCGAGAAGCTCGCGAAGTCCAATTCGCAGGCACCCGATGCCTCCAAGGGCGGCGATCTGGGCTTCCAGCCGCCGTCGAAACTGCCGGCTGAATTCGTGACGGCCGCTTCGACGCTGCGTCCGGGCCAGGTCAATCCGACCGTGATCCGCACCAACGACGGCTTCGAGATCGTGCGTCTCGTCGAGCGCCGTTCGGGTCAGGGTTCGACTTCCGCCGATTCGACCAAGCTCACGCAGACACACGTGCGCCACATCCTGCTGCGCGTCGGCGACGGTCTGTCGGAGCCGCAGGCACGCCAGAAGCTGCTGGAAATCCGCCAGGAAATCGAATCGGGTCAGGGCGATTTCGACAAGTTCGCGCGTACTTATTCGCAGGACGGTTCGGCGTCGCAAGGCGGCGATCTGGGCTGGATCAGCCCGGGTGAAACGGTGCCCGAGTTCGAGCGCGCGATGAATGCGCTGCAGGACAACCAGATCAGCCAGCCGGTGCGAAGCGAATACGGCTACCACCTGATCCAGGTGCTCGGCCGCCGCGAAGCGGAAGGCTCAGTGTCGCAGCAGATGGACCTCGCGCGTCAGGCGATCGGTCAGCGCAAGGCCGAACAGGCTTATGCCGACTGGCTGCGTGAACTGCGCGACACCGCGTATGTCGATTACAAGGTAGGCCCGATCACGGGTACTTCCGCGCAATAAACAGGAATCGTCATGACGTCAGCCCAGCCCTCGAATGCACCGCTGAACATCGCGATCACCACGGGCGAGCCGGCTGGCGTCGGTCCTGAACTCACGGCGCAGGCGCTCGCGGCAGCGGGCGCGCATTGGCCCGACGCGCACTTCACGGTGCTCGCCGACAGCGGCCTGATGGCCGAACGCGCGAACGCCGTCGGCGTCGACTGGGCGGCGCAGCAGGGCCGCCGCATCGCCACGCAGCATCACGCGCTCGGCGCGCCCGCGCAGGCGGGCAAGCTCGACGCGAAGAACGGCCCGTATGTGCTTGGGCTGCTCGACGCCGCTATCGACGGCGCGCTCGCCGGCACGTTCGACGCGATCGTCACCGCGCCGCTGCAAAAGAGCACGATCAACGATGCCGGCGTGCCGTTCACCGGCCACACCGAATATCTCGCTGAACGCACGCATACGCCGCGCGTCGTGATGATGCTGGCGGGTACGGGTGCAAGGCCGCTGCGCGTTGCACTGGCCACCACGCATCTGCCGCTGAAGGATGTGTCGGCGGCGTTGACGGTCGAAGGTCTCGTCGACACACTGCGTATCATCGATCACGACTTGCGCCATCATTTCGGCCTGCCTGCGCCGCGTATTCTCGTCACTGGCCTGAATCCGCATGCAGGTGAAAACGGCTATCTCGGCCGCGAAGAAATCGATGTGATTTCGCCCGCGCTGAAACTGGCGGACGGGCTGGGCATCGATGCACGCGGCCCATATCCCGCCGATACCCTGTTCCAGCCGCGTTATCTGAACGAAGCCGATTGCGTGCTCGCGATGTTCCACGATCAGGGCTTGCCGGTGCTGAAGTATGCGACCTTCGGCGAAGGTATCAACGTGACGCTGGGCTTGCCGATCATCCGCACGTCCGTCGATCACGGCACGGCACTCGATCTCGCCGGCACGGGCCGCGCGGACGCGGGCAGCCTGATTGCCGCGATCGACACGGCAGTTTCCATGGCGCGCAGCCGTCGCGCCTCCTGACTTATTTTGTAGCTTCTTTCGATGTCCAACAGTTCAAGCAGACAGCACCAGGGCCATTTCGCGCGCAAGCGCTTCGGACAGAATTTTCTGGTCGACCTGGGCATCATCGATTCGATTGTCGACGTGATCCGTCCGCAACGCGGCGAGCGCATGGTCGAAATCGGGCCGGGGCTGGGCGCGCTGACGGCACCGCTGATCGCGCGACTCGCGACGCCTGAGAGCCCGCTGCACGCCGTCGAACTGGATCGCGATCTGATCGGGCGCGTGAAGAAGAAATTCGGCGAGCTGCTCGAACTTCATGAAGGCGACGCGCTCGCGTTCGACTTCGGTTCGCTGGCAGCGGACGGCGACAAGCGGACGCTGCGTATCGTCGGCAATCTGCCGTACAACATTTCGAGTCCGCTGCTGTTCCACCTCGCCACCTTTGCCGAGCGCGTGATCGATCAGCATTTCATGCTGCAGAACGAAGTGGTCGAACGGATGGTCGCGGAGCCGGGCAGCAAGGCGTTCAGCCGTCTCTCGGTGATGCTGCAGTACCGCTACGTGATCGACAAGCTGCTCGACGTGCCGCCCGAGTCGTTCCAGCCGCCGCCGAAGGTCGATTCGGCGATCGTGCGCATGATTCCGTACGAGAAGCATGAACTGCCCGTCGTCGATGAAACCACGCTCGGTGAAGTCGTCACGGCCGCGTTCTCGCAGCGTCGCAAGATGTTGCGCAATACGCTGTCCGCGTATCGCGATGTGATCGATTTCGACGCGCTCGGCTTCGATCTGCAGCGCCGCGCCGAAGATGTGCCCGTCGCGGAATATGTGGCCGTGGCGCAGGCCGTGTCGGCTGCTGCGCCTCAATAGCCGCCCGGATTTCCGCTTTCGTCTCTGCGAACGCAACGACAGAATCCCAACTACGATTCGTTGCATTCTCAAAGATCACTGTAGACAGCCCGCAACACGCGGGCTTTCTTTTATCTTTCTGACTCTTCATACAGATTAATCTTACGCTTGCTTGCGCAGGCCTCATTGCGCGCCAGCGACGCCGCACCGCTTTAAGACATTCCCACGCGAACGCATGCAGGATGGATCAGGAGACGGTATGACGAAGGTGAGCAAGAGGCTGAAGGTCTGCGCATGGGCTGCGCTGTCGCCTGCTGTGATGTGCGCGACGGCGCACGCGCAATCGAGCGTCACCTTGTACGGCATCGTCGATGAAAGCGTGCGCTATATGACGCACGTGAACAAAAACGGCGATTCGAGCGTCGGTCTCGGCAACGGCGGCATGTCGGAGAGCCGTTGGGGCTTGCGCGGCGTCGAAGACCTGGGCGGCGGCTGGTCGACTTTCTTCAAGCTCGAAAACCGCATCTATATCAACAGCGGACAAAGCGATCCGACGCTGCCGTTTTTCAACGAAGCGCAGGTGGGCGTGCAATCGTCAACGTATGGCAAGCTGATTTTTGGGCGCATGCCGAACGTGCTGATCGAGGGCATCACGATTGGCGGCTACGGCAGCAACCCGTGGATTCCGTACGACTTCAGCTTTCAGCCGGAAGTGACGATGTCGGGTGGCATCTGGACGAGCAATCAGGTGCAGTATCAGGCGCGCGCGCATGACGTGATCTTGTCGATGGCGTATGCGTTCGGCGGCGTGGCGGGGCACACGTCGTATGGCTCGCAGTATGGCGCGGCCGTTGCCTACGCGCCGAGTGGCGGCCCGGTTAATCTGGGCGGCGCATATGAAGAGTCACGCGATTCCGTGAACGGCAGCGCCGCGAAGGCGTGGACGTTCGGCGCGTCGTACACATGGGACCAGACGCGCTTTGCGCTCGGTTATATCGTCAATCAGAACGATGCGGGCTTTTCGAACTTCGCGAACGGTCCGTTCACGGCGCCTGTGCTTGCTGCGCTCAAGTACACGGATTTTTCACGGCGTCGCATGATACTGGGCGGCATCACGCAGCAGGTCGGCGCCGCGTGGCATTTCGCGGCGAACGTGTGGCGGACTTTGCAGGATGGCAAGACATCCGCGCAGGACGGCTCGGCGTGGCAGTATCAACTGGTCGCCGACTACAGTTTGTCGAAGCGTACGGATGTGTATGTGGAAGGCGATTACTCGCTGTATCGCGGTGATCTGATTGGCGCACAATTGCAGGGCGTCAATAGTGTTGGACTCTCGCAGAAGGGAACGCAGATCGGTCTGATGGCGGGACTACGGCACCTCTTCTAGCCGTTTGCTCGATGCCGTTGGCGCGTGGACGATGACTGTTGCGCTGGGTCGCGCTTAGCGAGAGAGCGGCTTTTTCGTTACAGTGTCGTCCTCGACATTGACAGGCCACATGGGAGTACATAATGCGCCTTCTCCACACTATGCTTCGAGTCGGCAATCTCGACCGCTCGATCAAGTTCTACACTGAGTTGCTCGGCATGAAAGTGCTGCGTCGGAATGATTATCCGGAGGGCAAGTTCACGCTAGCCTTCGTTGGTTATGAAGATGAGAAAGATGGCACGGTTCTCGAGTTGACGCACAACTGGGATACCGAGTCTTATGACATGGGGAACGCGTTTGGACACCTCGCTGTTGAGGTGGATGATGCGTATGCCGCGTGTGCGAAGATCAAGGAGCAGGGCGGGACTGTCGTGCGCGAGGCTGGGCCTATGAAGCACGGTACGACTGTTATTGCATTTGTCACGGACCCTGACGGGTACAAGATCGAGTTTATTCAGAAGAAGAGTTGATTTTTGGTGTGGGGCTGGCGCAGGTTTGGTTTTTTGCTGGCATCCGCGGTTTGCTCCTGGTTCTTCATGCGTCGCCCCTGTGCGGGGCGGCACCTACTTTTCTTTGCCGCCGCAAAGAAAAGTAGGCAAAAGAAAGCGGGCTAACACCGCCAACACTTCTTCTTGCCTGCGGGCCCCCTACGGCCCTGTCCTGTTCATGGCAACGCACTTCTCGATGCCCGCTGCCAACGCTCTAAAGAGCGCATCCCCCGCTTCACACGCCCGCGTCACAACTTGCGCGATCAACCTGCCCAGGTTCCCCAGGTGGCAAACGGTGTGTCGGCTTTCGCGCCGTACACGCACCACTCCGGACTGAAAAGCAAAGGCGGTGTCTCTTGTAGGATCGCCGACGCATGGGGCGCGACAACCTACACACCGTTTGCCACCTGGGCGGCAAATGCGAGTCGCTGCCGCTGGCTGTACTACGGGTGATTGAAGCGGGGGAGGCGCTTGTTCGAAGCGTGAGCAACGAGGATGAAGAAGGGAGATGTCGTGTGAGGGATAGGACCGGTCGGGGGCCCGCAGGCAATAACAAGGATTAGCGGTGTTAGCCCGCTTTCTTTGCTTACTTTCTTTGCGGCGGCAAAGAAAGTAAGTGCCGCCCCGCACAGGGGCAACACCTGCAGACCACTACCAAAAAGCGGATGCCAGCAAATAACCCACCCCGCACCGCAGCACAGATTGAGGCCCCTTCAGGGCCGCCGAAAAACCACAGAAACAGCAATCGACAACCAAACCGCCATCACCCCAATCAAAAACATCCCCCTACCAAACCGTATCTTCGAGTCATCCGACTCCGACACAACAGGCGAGGTCACAACAAACGGCACCAGCCCGAGAAACGCAAACCCAACAATCGCAAACCCGGCAACAAGCCGATCAGTCGTCGTCCAGCTGCCGCCTTCCTGCAAGCCCCAATAGCCGAGGAAGATAATCCCAAGTGAGAACATCGTCGCGGAGGCCGTGCAGAGCGCCGGCACCGAACCCTGAGGCATGGGCATGGTCAACCTCGTGTGAGTCAGTGCGGTCGATTCTACTTCAGCCTCCCGCATTACTGCCCGGTCAGCCCCTCACATTGGAATCATCAGACGGACTGCCGCGCCAGCCTCGCTTCATAAGCTTTCAGATGGCTGTACGCGACACGCAGCAGCGACAGCGCACCATCCTTCTGCGCCTCGCCGCCGCGCGCGATCAGATCGCCAACGACATGATCCGCTTCGATCCGCGATTGCATTTCGATGTCGCGCAACATGGAAGCCGTCAGCGGCGAGCCTTCCGCAAACAGGATGGTCTGCGCCCGTGCATTGGAAGCATCGCCGAGCGGATAACCGTTCGCTGCCGCCACGCCCTTGCATTCGCCGAGAATGCCTTCGATCACACGACGCCCGTCCGCCGTCTTCACAATGTCGCCGATAGCGGCGCGATGCAGACAGGTGCTGGTCGCCAGCGTGGCGAGGAACACCCACTTCTCCCACATCTGCTGCAGGATATTGTCGGATGCGGCGGAATCGAAACCCGCGCCATCGAATGCCGCAGCCACGTTGCGCACGCGCTCGCTGATGCCGCCATCCAGTTCGCCGAAGCCAATCGAATGCATGTCGTTCAGATGCACGATCTCGCGCTCGCGATTGAGCGTTGCCGCGATCACGCACTGGCCGCCCAGCACGTTCGCCGCACCGAAGCGCTGCTTGAGCACGTCGATATGGCGCATGCCGTTCAGCACGGGCAGGATCATCGTCGTGTCGCCGACAGCAGGCGCAAACGATTCGATCGCATCGTCGAGGTTGTAGGCCTTGCAGCTCAGCAGCACGAGATCGTAAGGCTGCGTGATCTGCGAGGCGAGCGTGGTCTTGACGTCGCGCAAGGTGAGATCGCCGCGCGGACTTTTGATGACCAGCCCCGAGCGCCGCAGTTCTTCAGCCCGCTTTTCGCGCACCAGAAACGTCACGTCGCGGCCCGCCTGCGCAAGGCGCCCGCCAAAGTAGCCACCCGTTGCCCCTGCCCCTACTACGAGAATTCGCATTGCTCCTCCGTTGTCTGCTCGCATCGCCTGCGCCGTGCGCGTGGATAGGCAGTATGTCGTAAAACGACACCGCCCGCAGCGAGCTTGCGTGCGCCGCTGCGGACGGTGTCCATGCAATCGGATCGAAACGCGTCAGACGGTTTCCAGCGCCAGCGCAATGCCCTGCCCGCCGCCGATGCACAAGGTCACGATGCCACGCTTGAGACCATCGCGGCGCATCGAATGAATCAGGCGCGTGGTCAGGATCGCGCCCGTTGCGCCGATAGGATGGCCATGCGCAATCGCGCCGCCTTCCACGTTGATGATGTCGTGCGCGAGACTGAGTTTCTGCGCAACGGCAAGCGGCACGGCGGCGAACGCCTCGTTGATCTCGACGCGTTCGACATCGCCGAGTTTCCAGCCCGCGCGTTCCAGCGCGATCTGCACGGCAGGCACGGGGCCGAGGCCGAACATGCCCGGCTCGATTGCCGCGACACCGAACGACACGAGACGCGCGAACGGTTCGATGTCGTGGGCATCCGCATAGTCGCGTCCCGCGACGATCATTGCCGCCGCGCCGCTGTTCAGACCCGGCGCATTGCCCGCCGTGATCGTGCCGTCGGCACGGAACGCAGGGCGCAGCTTCGCGAGCGTTTCGATGGTCGTATCGGGGCGCGGCTGCTCGTCGCGCGCGAATTGCACCGTGCCCTTGCGCCCGGCGATTTCGACGGCGACCAGTTCGGCATCGAACAGACCACGCTCCTGCGCCGCGGCAAAGCGCTGTTGCGAACGCGCCGCCCATTCGTCCTGCGCGGCGCGCGTCAGTTCGGCCTTGCTCACCAGATCTTCCGTATGCCAGCCGGAGTGCTCGTCGGAAAACGCATCGACAAGACCGTCGCGCAACATGCTGTCATGCACCTGCGCATTGCCCATGCGGCTGCCCCAGCGGCCGCTGTCGAGCAGATACGGCGCACGGTCCATGTTCTCCATGCCGCCCGCGATCGCCACATCGCCGTATCCGAGCGCGATCTCCTGCGCCGCCGTCACGATCGCCTGCGCGCCGGAGCCGCCCACGCGGTTCACGGTCAACGCCGGCACCGACACGGGCGCGCCGCCGCCAATCGCCGCCTGGCGCGCGGGATTCATCTTGTTGCCGGCCTGCACGACATTGCCCATCACCACCGACGACAACGTCGCTGCATCGACGCCGCTGCGCCGCAACGTTTCGCGCACCGCCGCCGCGCCAAGCTGCACGGCAGGCACATCTTTCAACGACCCACCGAATGCGCCGATAGGCGTACGGACGGGATGCGCAATCACAATCTCGCGTGCATTCATCGCAATTCCTCAAGTTGAAGGACACCATTACGGCCTCGCGCGAGCGAGGCGCCACATTCGCGTTCAGTTCGCCGCGACATCTGCCGCAGCTTTCGCCTTTGCGACATCGCTGTTGCCAGCCGCAGGCACATCCCAGCCACCACCGAGCGAGCGATACAACGCAACGACAGCCTGCGCATGCTCGCGCTTCGCCTGGTTCAGCGCTTCCGAGTCGCGCAGATACGCCTCTTGTGCATCGAGCACATCGAGGAAGCTCGACGCGCCGCCCTTGTACAGTTCCGTCGACAGATGCAGCGCCTGACCCGACGCATCGAGTGCGCCGCCGAGCTTCGCGACCTGCGCGTCGTCGTTGACGAGATCGCTGCGCGTATCCTCGATTTCCTTCAGCGCGTTGAGCATCGTCTGTTGCAGGTTCAATTGCGATTCGCGCATGCGGCTCTCGTTCTGCTCGATATGCGCGGTGATGCGGCCCGCGTTGAAGATCGGGCTGGTGGCATTCAAGGCCGCGCTGAAGAGGTTGTCCGTCAGTGTCGGCATGCCGAGATACGACGATGCGAGAATGCCGTCGCTCAGGCTCAGGTTGAACTTCGGATAACGGTCCGCGCGCGCCACGCCAACCTCGGCGGCACGCTGTTCGACGGTTGCGTAGGCGGTGCGCACATCAGGACGGCGCAGCAGCGCTTCCGACGGCAACGTCTGCGGCACGCTTTGCGCAGGTGCGGGAATCGGACGCGCCTCGCTCAGCAGCAAACTGTCGATGCTTTCCGGCGTGCGTCCCGACAGCACTGCGATCAGGCTCATGTCGTGCTGGATGTCCGATTTGATCTTCGGCAGTTGTGCCTGCAAATCCTGTAACTGGTTCTGCGCGCGGGCGACGTCGAGTTGCGTCGACAGCCCGTATTTCAGGCGCTTTTGCGTGAGGTTCAGCGCGCGGGCGCGAATCTCCTCGTTGTCGTTGACGATCTGCAATTGCGATTGCGCCCAGCGCAAGTCGATATACGCGGCAGCCGTGTTCGCCGCGATTGCGAGCCGCAGTTCGTTCAGCGCCGATTGCCGCCCCGTTGTCTGCGCCTGTGCGGCGAGCACAGCCAGACGTTCGCCGCCGAACACGTCGGGCTGCCACGAGGCCGTCAAACCGGCGCCAGCCTGCTTCACATAGCCGAGCGGCGGCGGCGTGTTGATCCGTTCATACGATGCCGTCGCGCCCGCATCGAGTTGCGGCGCCAGCGCGGCGCGCTGCTGCTTCGTCACTTCCTGCGCCTGCTTCACGCGCTCGACGGCGGCTTTCACGTCGAGGTTATCGTTGAGCACGATATCGACCAGCTGGTGCATGGTCGGATCGCCGAACTGCGACCACCATTCATCCGCGTCCACCGTGTCCTTCGGTGCATCGACGCTCCACGCGTCGGGCGCGACCGTTTTCACTGTCTGCGGCAAGTCCGCGTGCGTCTCGGGCTGCACCGCGCAGGCCGCAAGCGTCATGACGGCGGCAACGGCAAGCGCTTTGGCTACGATCTGTTTCATATCGGGTTTTCCAGTCAGCGGAAAGAGTGATGGCATGCGGGCGTTTTAGTGCGCGTCGGGCGGCGGCGCGGTCAAACCAAAAGGCCGCGAGAACAGCACGCTGATCAGGCCCACCGCAAAGCACAGCGAGACGGCGAGGAAGGTGTCGGAGAAGGTCAGCACGAGCGCTTCGCGCATCAGCAATGCATGCAGCGAAGCGAGTCCCGCCGACGCGCCGTTGAGCATGTCGCCACCCACCGCCGCGAAATGTGCGCTCTGGTTCTGCAGCATCGCTTCGATCACCGGACGGCCCGCCGTTACATGCTCGTCGAGACGTTCGTAATGCAGGTTCAGGCGATCGTTGAGCATCGTGCTGCACACGGCAATGCCGATTGCGCCGCCCAGGTTCCGCATCAGGTTGAACAGTCCACTGGCCGACTTGAGCCGCGACGGCGGCAGCGAACCCAGCGCCATCGTCACGATGGGCGGCACGCAGAACTGCTGGCCAACGCCGCGCAACACCTGCGGAATCAGCAACTCCTGCCAGCCCCACTGGTTTGTCAGCGGCACATACAGGTAACAGCCCACGCCGAAGCAGATCAGGCCGAACACCATCAGCAGACGCATATCGACGCGTCGCGCGAGAAACGAATAGGCGGTCAGCGCGACGAGTTGCGCGCAACCCACCGACAACAACGCAACGCCGATCTGCAGCGAATCGAAACCCCGCACACGCGACAGAAACACCGGCGTCAGAAACACCGTGCAGAACAGACCAATGCCCGTAATAAACGACAGCAGACTGCCGATGCCGAAGTTGCGGATCGCCAGCGCTCGCAGATCGACAATCGGTTCTTTCGCAGTGAACGCATGCACGAGAAACAGGAAACCGCAGATCGCGCAGATCCACGCGCAGAACAGGATCACGTTATCGCCGAACCAGTTCTTGCGCGGCCCTTCTTCGAGCACATATTCGAGGCAGCCGAGAAAGCCCGACATCAGCAGAATGCCCAGATAGTCGCCTGTCTTGAGCAGCGATATATCCGCGTGATCGACGTTGACATAGCGCGGCACGAGTACGGTCACGAGGATGCCGGGCACGAGGTTCAGATAGAACAGCCAGTGCCACGACCATTGATCCGTGATCCAGCCGCCGATCACCGGGCCGATGGTCGGTGCCAGCGAGGCGAGCGCGCCGATCGTCGTCGCGGCGATGATCCGCTGCTTGCCGGGAAACAGCATGAACGCTGTCGTGAACACGGTCGGAATCATCGCCGCGCCCGCAGCGCCTTGCAGGCCGCGAAACAGGATCATCGAGTTGATGTCCCAGGCGAGGCCGCACAGCATGCTCGTGATGGTGAAGCCCAGCGCCGACGCCGCAAACACCCAGCGTGTAGAGAACACGCGCGTGAGCCAGCCCGACATCGGAATCACCATGATTTCGGCGATCAGATACGCGGTCTGCACCCACGACAGTTCATCCTGGCTCGCCGACAGCCCGCCGCCGATATCCTTCAGCGACGACGCGACGATCTGGATATCGAGCGTCGCCATGAAGAAACCGAGGCACAGCAGCGAGAATGCGAAGACTTTGGTAGCGGTCGGCAGATCGGCCGGATTCGCGGGAGCGGATGTCGTCTTGCTCATGATGGTCGCGGCGTCCGTGCGTTACGAAGCCGAACGGCCTGCGGCACGGCTCGTGTCCGCTTCGTCGCGCAGATGCACCTTCACCGTCGCCGACAGACCGGGGCGCAGCACGCCTTGCATCTGCTTCGGCACCGACAGGCGCACGCGCACCGGCACGCGCTGCACGATCTTCGTGAAGTTGCCCGTCGCGTTCTCTGCGGGCAGCACGCTGAAGGTAGCACCCGTGGCAGGCGCGAGACTCTCGACCACGCCTTCGATGCGATGGCTCGACGCGTCCAGATCGACATCGACGACATCGCCGACCTGCATCTTCTTCAATTGGTCTTCCTTGAAGTTCGCGTCGATCCACAGACCGTTCGCGGGCACCACCGTCAGCAGCGACACGCCCACATTCGCCAGCACGCCGACGCGCGCCGTGCGATTGCCGACATATCCATCGATCGGTGCGCGAATCGTGGTGTACTCCACGTTCAATGCGGCCACGCGCTGCGATGCCACTGCCGTCGCGACGCGGGCGTGAGCATCGTTGATCTGCGCATCGAGCACGGTCAACTGGCGCTGCGCCGCCGTCAGCGCGGCACTGCTGCGATCCACTGCGGCATGTGCTTTCGCGAGGTCGGCATCGGCGCGTTCGACGACCTGATTCGACACGGCGTCGTCCTTCACGAGCTGGCGATAGCGCACCGAATCCGACGCGCTACGCGTCAACTCAGCGCCTGATGCGCGCACTTCGGCGGACTGCTCGTTGATGGTCGCAAGCTGCAGCGATTTCTTCGCTTCCAGTTCCGTCACGGAGGCTTCCGCACTCGCGACTTCCGCATTGGCCTGCGCGAGACGCGCATCGTAATCGCGCGAATCGAGGCGGATCAGCACTTGCCCGGCTTTGACGAACTGGTTGTCCTGCACCAGCACGTCTTCGACGAAGCCGCTCACCTTCGGCGCAAGCACGGTGACATCGCCGCCCACATAGGCGTCGTCGGTGGTTTCGATGTAGCGGCCCACAAAGAACCAGTACGAACCGGCGGCCGCAACCACGACGATCACGGTGATCACCGCCAGCAGCATCCACGGAATACTGCGCGTCTGTTTCGCTACACCGGCGACGGCGGGCGGAGCAATGGAAGGAGTGGTAGACATGGCTCTATGTGCGTATGCACTGGAAGTCGTTGAAAAAAAGCGCGTTACTGCGCCTGCCTGATTGCGTGATACCTGTGGCGTTAGCGCCGCGTCATATCGAACAGTTCGTCGCGCAGATCCGCCGCGCGTTGCGTCCCGAAGCGTTCTTCGAATTCTTTCTGCGCCGCGTGCCAATGCTCGCGCGCCGCTTTCAGGCGTTCTTCGCCCGCCGTCGTCAGCATCACCGTCAACACACGGCGGTTGCTGCGCGACGCTTCCGTGAACACCAGTCCGTCACGCTGCAACGGCTGGATCGCACGGACCAGCGTGGTGCGCTCCATCACCATCGAGTCGGCGAGTTCCTTCATCGTCATCCACTTGCGGCGCATCAGCCGGCCCATGATCGAGAACTGCGTCGTCTTCAGGCCAACCTGGCCGAGATGACGGTCGTAAAGCTGGGTCACGAAACGCGCCGCCTGACGGATCGCAAAGCAATCGTCTTCGGGCGAAACCTGCATCTCTTCAGCGTTTAACTCTACGTGCATATGCACACCATGAAATCGTTTGTGTCGGATGCGCCTTGCGGCGCGCGAAAAACACAACGGGATTATTCGGCCGTCAGATTGAACAACTCGGCGCGCAAGGCCTTCGCGCGGCTGCGTCCGAACTTGGTTTCAAACTCGTCCTGCGCGGCGCGCCATGCGATAGCGGCCTGTTCGAAGGTTTCCTTGCCGGCTTTCGACAGGCTGAACTGATAGGTGCGGCCATCGTGCTCCGACGACTCGCTGACGACAAGCCCGTCGCGCTGCAAAGGCTTCAACGCTCGCACGAGCGTGGTGCGTTCCATCACCATGGTCTCGGCCAGTTCCATCATGGTCAGACCAGGCCTGCGCGCCAGCTTCGCGACGATCGTAAACTGCGCCGCCGTCAGGCCGACCTCGCCGAGATGGCGTTCGTAGATCTGCGTGACGTACCGCGCCGCCTGGCGCAGCGCGAAACAGTTGCAATCGTCATGGGAAGGAAGCTTGCTCATGGAAGGAAGTCTATATGTGCGTATGCACGCTGTCAAATCTGGCAGCGATGCGCCGATTGAAATTCACTGTTGCTTATAGCGCCAGCACGCTGACGGCGACCTCGACCCGATGCGCACCGCCGCCAAGAATCATGCCGCGCAGCAGCGAGACGTCGCTGTAATCGCGGCCGATGGCGAGCGTCACGTGGTCCATGTCGGCGAGCACGTCGTTGGTGGGGTCCAGATCGATCCAGCCGCTTTGCGGGCAATGCACCGACACCCACGCATGCGACGCATCGGCGCCGATCAGGCGCGGCTGACCCGGCGGCGGATCATTGCGCAGGTAGCCGCTGACATAGCGCGCGGGCAGGCCAAGCGCTCGCAGGCACCCAATCATCACCTGCGCGAAATCCTGGCAGACGCCGCTTTTCATATCGAACGCACGTTCGGCAGGTGTATCGAACATCGTCGCCGACGGCTTGTAATCGAAATCCGCGTGAATGCGGTGCATCAGATCGATCGCGCCCGCGACGATGGGCGTGCCGGGTTTGAAGCTGCGCAGCGCGTAGTCGCGTAACGACGGCTTCAAAGCGATATTGGGCGACGCAAAGCAGAACTCGACCTGTGGATGACACACGCCGCCTGCGCGAAAGTGCAGCGAATCGGCGACTTCCTCCCATACCGGCGTGGCCTCGGGGTCGAGATCGCGCCAGCGCGGCGTCAGTTGCACCGTCGTTTCACTGACCATTTGCAAACGCTCATGCGGCGCATCGAGTGCGAAATACAGCACGTCGTTGCCGAACGCATCGATACGGCTATGCAGATACGAAGGCGATGGCTCGATACGCTCGGTATGCGCAACCACGCGCTGCCACGAGCACGCGAGTGGGCGGATCGTCGCGAGATGTTGCGCCGTCTCGACCAGCGTCGAGTAGTGATACGTGGTGCGATGCGACACGGACAGCAGCGTCTGGGCATCCTTCATGACTGCACCTGCGCGGCAAGCGTGTTCGCGTGGCTGAAATAGCGCGCACTGATTTCATTCGCGGCAGCCGTCACGCACATCGCGAGGCGGTCGCACAACGCGATCAGTTCCGTGTACAGGCCGTCGTCGTCCGTCGTGCACAGCTGTTCGAGCGACGGCAGCGCGCTCGCGGCCGGCAGCATATCGGCGAAGCGGCGATGACGCGTGCCACCCGCCGCCATCGAAATATCGTCGAGCTTCGACCGCAGCCGCGCATACACGCCGTACAGACCGCGCGGATTGGTCGGCTCGATCACGAGCAGATCGATCAGCGCGGGCACTTCGAGCCGGCCCGGATACAGCGAGCGATACGTCAGCGTGCTGTCGAACAGTTGCAGCAGCAGATCGAACGCAGCGGGCGTCGCCAGCTGGCGCTGCGTCGCGACCACGCGCAGGATCGACGTCATCGCCCATACGCGTTCGATATGACGGCCGGCAAACATCAGCCGCCACGCTTCGTCGCGCGTCATGCGGTCGCCTTGCGCGCCGCTGATCGCCGCGAGCTGCGTGGCGAGATGTTCGAGCGCGTTCATCAGCGACACGCGGTTGTAGCGCGCCTTGCCACGCGATGACGCCTTCGACGACACAGCGGCCGCCGGCGTCAGTTCATGCAGCGCGTCGCGGAAATCGTTACGCGCGGCGAGAATCACGCGCCAGTGATCGTTCGATAGCCGCCCGCGTATTTCACCGCTCGCGCGCGCCTGGCTCGCGAGATTCTGACCGATGCTGTAAGCGCCGTTGTTTTCGTGCAGATTCGCCACCAGCGTGCGCTCGAACGCCTGCAGCGATTGCCCCGCGACGATATCGCCCGCTTGCACGAGGCCAAATTGCAGCGCGAGTTCGGCGAGAGTCGCGAACATCGTGTCGGCGCCGTTGCTTTCCAGCGAGCCGAGAATCAGCCGCAACAGCCGCACGTTGTTTTCCGCGCGCTCGCCGTAGCGGCCGCTCCAGAACAGGTTTTCCGCCGCGCGGCTCGATACCGTGCGATGTTTGCGCGCGAGGTCGGCGGGTTTCAGCGGCGAAGGCAACAGCGACGTGAAGGTCGAATTCGGCTGGCTCGACAACACCCACGTGTCGACACTGCTGCCGCCGAACTGCATCGACACCGACGACTGCCGCTCCGCCGCGAGTCGCGTGAAGCCGCCGGGCAGCACATGCCAGTCACCGTTCGCATCGGCGACGGCAATCGCGCGCAGCACGCTGGGCCGGTTGCCGATCGTGCCGTCGTCGTAGCGCGGCGTGCATGAATACGGCAGCGGCTGCTGGATCGTGAACGCATCGGGCGAGCGCGCGATGCGGCTTTTCCACGCGTCGAGCCGCTGCATGCCGCCTGCAATGCCGGGCGGGCCGGCCGGCGTGCGCGTGGGCCATGTCGGCTGCAGGAACGCGTCTTCCATGTTCGCGAAGGCGTGCTCGCGCGCGGCTTCTTCGCCGCACCACCAGGTCGGTACGCCGTTCAGCAGCAAGGGTTCGTTGAGCAGGGTCTGCGAGATGCCGGGCAAAAAGCCGTGCATCGCCGGCGATTCGAGAAAGCCCGAACCCGGCACATTCGACACGATCACATTGCCCGCGCGCATCACCTGCAACAGCCCCGGCACGCCGATGGTGGAATCGGCGCGCAATTCGACGGGATCGCAGAACGCGTCGTCGAGACGCCGCAGCACCACGTGCACGCGCTCCAGACCCGTCAGCGTCTTCAGATACAGCATGTCGTTGCGGACCGTCAGATCCTTGCCCTCAGCGAGCGTCACGCCAAGATAACGGGCCAGAAACGCATGCTCGAAATAGGTTTCCGCGAACGGCCCCGGCGTGAGCAGCGCGATATGCGGTGCACTGTCCGTCTTGCCGTCGCGCATGGTTTCGCGCGCCCATTCGGCGAGCGTCGCGATCATCGTCGAGAAGGTGGGCGCGAGGCGGCTGACGCGCAACTCGCGGAACGCATCGGCGAATACGCTCGACACGATCATGCGGTTTTCGAGCGCGTAACCGGAGCCGGACGGCACCTCGGTGCGATGCGACACCACCGTCCACTCGCCGTTCGGCGCACGCGCCAGATCGACGCCGACCACCTGCAGAAACTGTCCGCCCGGCGGCACGAAGCCCTTCACCGAGCGCAGATAGCCGGGATGCCCGAACACCAGCGCGGGCGGCAGCTTGCTTTGCATCAACAGCTTCTGCGGGCCATACACGTCGGCGAGAATCGCGTTGAGCAGCTTCGCGCGCTGCTGCACGCCACGCTCGATCACCGCCCATTCGTCTTCATCGATGATGAACGGCAGCAGATCGAGCGCCCACGGACGCGGCTCGCCCTTGTCGGCATACACGTTGTACGTGATGTCGTTGTCGCGCACCTGCTGCGCGATCGACGCCCGCCCCGGCTCCAGCCCCGCAATGCCTTCTTCGCCGAGCAGCTCGAAAAAGCGCCGCCACGGCGCGCGCAACAGACCCGACGCATCGCGCAGTTCATCCCAGTGGCCTTCGCGCACGTCCAGCAGCGGCAACGTGCGCAGCAGGGCCATCGCATCGGGATGGCCTGCTGCCGCTTCGAACGGGAAGGTGGATTGAAAGGCCAAGATGTCGTCGCGAGTCTGTTGTTGTGGGCTTTACGGTTTCAGCGGCGGCTAACCAGTATCACCAGTGCCGCAAATCCAGCGTGAACGGAAACTCCAGGCTGCGCGGCGCCGTTTCCACCACGAGCGGCCCAGGCGTATGGCCCGTCGTGAAGAAACGCGCGCGCCGCCGGCTTTCCGCTTCGTACGCGTTCACCGGGAAGGTCTGATAGTTGCGCCCGCCCGGATGAGCGACATGATACTGGCATCCGCCGATCGAGCGTCCCGTCCACGTATCGACCACATCGAAAGTCAGCGGCGCGTGCACGCCTATCGTAGGATGCAGCGCCGACGATTGCTCCCATGCGCGGAAGCTCACGCCCGCGACGAACTCGCTGATGCGGCCCGTCGACTGCAGCGGCAGCGGCACGCCGTTGACGCTCACCACATGACGGTTGTCGTTCAGTCCCAGCACCTTCACTTCGAGCCGTTCGACGGAGGAATCGACATAGCGCACCGTGCCGCCCGCCGAGCCTTCTTCGCCCATCACGTGCCACGGTTCCAGCGCGCCGCTGATGGTCAGCGACAGGCCATTCGCGTGCGTCTCGCCGATCGCCGGGAAGCGGAACGCGAAATGCGGCGCGAACCACTCGCTCTCGAATGCGTAGCCCGCGTTGCGCAGATCGGCGAGCACGTCGTCGAAATCCATCTGCACGAAGGTGCCGAGCAGGAAACGGTCGTGCAGTTCGGTGCCCCAGCGCGTGAGGCGCGTCGTATACGGCGTGTGCCAGAACTTCGCGACCAGCGCGCGCAACAGCAGTTGCTGCACGAGACTCATGCGCGCGTGCGGCGGCATTTCGAAGCCGCGCAGTTCGAGCAGGCCGAGGCGGCCCGTCGGACCATCGGGCGAATAGAGCTTGTCGATGCAGAACTCGGCGCGGTGCGTGTTGCCCGTCACGTCGATCAGGATGTTGCGCAGCACGCGGTCGACCAGCCACGGCGGGACGGCCGCGCTATCGCGACCGCCGAGCAGATCGACCTGCCGTTGCAGTTCGGCGAACGCCAGTTCGAGTTCGTAGACCTGGTCGTTGCGGGCTTCGTCGACGCGTGGCGCCTGACTGGTCGGCCCGATAAACAACCCGGAAAACAGGTACGACAGCGACGGATGGTTGATCCAGTACGCAATCAGGCTCGCCAGCAGATCGGGGCGGCGCAGGAACGGGCTGTCGGCGGGCGTCGCGCCGCCGAGCACGAAGTGGTTGCCGCCGCCCGTGCCTGCGTGGCGGCCATCGAGCATGAACTTCTCGGTGCTCAGATACGTTTCGTGCGCGGCGTTGTAGAGGAACTCGGTGTGATCGACCAGCTGGTTCCAGTTCTTCGCCGGATGTATGTTGACTTCGATCACGCCCGGATCGGGCGTCACCTGCAGCACGTGCAGACGCGGATCGCGCGGCGGCGGATAGCCTTCGATCACGACCTGCACCTTCAGATCGGCGGCTGTGGCTTCGACGGCGGCCAGCAGATCGAGATAGTCGTCGAGCGCGGTCAGCGGCGGCATGAACACATGCAGCTGCGCGCGTCCGTTGCCGAGCGCGTCGGCTTCCACTTTGGGACCGGCGGCGCGTGCCGGATTGCGCGCCTCGACGCACACCGCCGTGCGGATCACCGACGACGCCGATTCGCCGCGTTCAGGGAAGCGGTTTTGCGGCAGCGTGGCTGCCCCTTCGCCCTTGCCTGTGCCACCGATGCCGCCCGCGCCAAAGCCGATGCGTCCATTGCCGACATCTGCGCCGCCGCGCGCATCATACGACACGCCTTCGTACTGCATCCTCAATTCCGCCGCCGTGCGCAGCGGCACCGGCTCGGCAAACGGATCGTGCGCATGCTGATACGGATAATCGCCGCGTGCGACCCACGGCAGCGAATCGAGCGGCAGACGCAGGCCCATCGGCGAATCGCCGGGAATCAGGTACATGCGTTCGTCGCGGAAAAACCATGTGCCGCTTGTCCAGCCCGGCCCGCTCGTGGCGCGTGCCAGCGGCAGGACATAGCCTGTCACGCCCGACAGCCCCGCGTCGAACACGCGGCGCAACCGCACGCGCTCCATTTCATCGTCGAGACGCGAATCGAACGGATCGACGTTGACGGGCAAACGGCGCTCGCGCCACAGGTAATACCACGTGTCTTCGTAGCCCGGCAGCGCATGGTTGCTGTCGACAGCAAGCTTCTCGGCCAGCCGCGTGATGAAGCGCTGCGCATCGTCGGAGGTGTAGTTGCCCGGGAAGCGCTCGTCGGCGAATAGCGCGGGATTGTTCCAGCACGGCTCGCCGTCGGCGCGCCAGTACAGCGACAGTGCCCAGCGCGGCAACTGCTCGCCCGGATACCACTTGCCCTGGCCAACATGCAGGAAGCCGTTCGCGCCATATTCGGCACGGAGCTTGTCCATCAGGCCGACGGCGTAGCCGCGCTTGGTCGGGCCGAGCGCGTCGGTGTTCCACTCGGCGGCGTCGCGGTCGCGTACCGACACGAAGGTCGGCTCGCCGCCCATCGTCAGGCGCACGTCCATCGCGTCGAGCTGGCTGTCCACCTGCGCGCCCATCGTCAGCACGCGTTGCCATGCCTCTTCCGTGTAGGGCTTGGTCACGCGCGGCGTTTCGAGCACGCGTGTGATCGACATCGCATGGTCGAACTCGACTTCGGATGCGTCGACCGCGCCTGAGATCGGCGCAGCGCTGCCCGGCTCCGGCGTGCAGGCGACGGGAATGTGCCCTTCGCCCGCCAGCAGGCCCGAGGTCGGATCGAAGCCAATCCAGCCCGCACCCGGCAGGAACACTTCGCACCACGCATGCAGGTCGGTGAAATCGTATTCGGTGCCGCTGGGGCCATCGAGCGACTTGGTATCGGGCGCCAGCTGCAGCAGATAGCCGGACACGAAACGCGCCGCCAGCCCGAGCTGACGCAGCGTCTCGACCAGCAGCCAGCCGGAATCGCGGCACGAACCCGACGCATTGACCAGCGTCTCTTCCGGCGTCTGCACGCCCGGCTCCATGCGGATCAGGTAGCGGATGTCGCGCTGCAAGCGCTGGTTCAACGCGACGAGGAAATCGATCGTCTTTTCCGGCGTGCGGTCGATGCTCGCGACGAACTCCGCGAAACGCGGCGTCATCTCGCGCTTCACCATATAGGGCGCCAGTTCGGCGGCCAGTTCGGGCGCGTAGTCGAACGGAAACTGCTCGGCGGCCGGTTCGAGAAAGAAATCGAACGGGTTGTAGACGGCCATCTCCGCGACCAGATCGATCGTGATCTTGAACTCGGGCGTGCGCTCGGGAAACACGAGCCGCGCCTGATAGTTCGCGAAGGCGTCCTGCTGCCAGTTGATGAAGTGCTGCTCCGGTTCGACGCGCATCGAATACGACAGGATCGGCGTACGGCAATGCGGCGCCGGGCGCAGCCGCACGACCTGCGGCGACAATCCGACGAGACGGTCATAGCGGTAATGCGTGACATGGTTCAGCGCGACACGGATGGACACTACGGACTCCTGGGGCGGAAAAGGCCGATAAAGGGGCAGACGCGAAAAGCAAGCTTTATGCCGTTGAGGGTGAACGTGCTGCGGGCGCTGCGTGGGCATCTACCGCATTGTCACGTCTTGGCTTCATGCTGCGAATGCCGAAGCGCGCACGCCGCATCCTGTTCGTTCATGCGGCGCACGCACCAAAGCGGCGCATGCTGCGAGCCGTCCGCGCACGCAATGTGCGCAAGACCAGCGACGTTATACCCGCGCGGCATGAAGATTGCGGGAAGCCACGCGCGCCGCCGCGTTTCAAACGGCCCGGTTTCTGGCGCACGCCACACCTGAAGTTCACACCTCATCCACTGCAAGACGACAGAAACGGATTGAAGCGATGAAAGCCTTCCATTGCAACCGATGCGACCAGCGCGTGTTCTTCGAGAACGTGCTGTGCGAGCGCTGCGAAGCGCTGCTCGGCTACGTGCCGGAACTGCACGAAATCAGCGCGTTCGAAGACGCGGGCGACGGCCAGTGGCGCAGCCTGCATCCCGACGCGCAAGGCAAGCTGTACCGCCAGTGCCACAACTACGCGGTCGAGAACGTGTGCAACTGGATGCTGCCCGCCGACGATTCCGAAACCTTGTGCCGCTCCTGCCGCCTCACGCACACCATCCCGAACCTGACGGAAGCGAACAACAATCGACTCTACTGGTATCGGCTGGAGATCGCGAAGCGCCGCCTGCTCTACACGCTGGACGGGCTCGGTCTGCCCATCGAATCGCGTCAGGCCGATCCCGAGAACGGGCTGGAATTCGAGTTCCTCGAAAACACCGGCGACGGCGAGCCGGTGATGACAGGCCACGACAACGGCCGCATCACGCTGAACATCGCCGAAGCCGACGACGCGCATCGCGAGAAAGTCCGCACCGACATGCGCGAGCCGTACCGGACGCTGCTCGGGCATTTCCGGCACGAGTCGGGCCACTACTACTTCGAAAAGCTGATTACGGGCACGCAATGGCTCGAACCGTACCGCGCCCTTTTCGGCGACGAACAGGCCGACTATGGCGTGGCGCTGGAGAACTACTATCGCGACGGCGCGCCCGCCGACTGGGAAAACAGCTACATCAGCGCCTACGCGACGATGCATCCGTGGGAAGACTGGGCGGAAACGTGGGCGCATTACCTGCTGATCGTCGATGTGCTGGATACGTCGACGGCTTACGGCCTCGCGCTGCTGCCGAGCGAGCCGAGCGAGCCGCGCCTCACCGATCAGACGCCCGTCGAGGAAGCCAGCTTCGATAGCCTGATCAAGCGCTGGTATCCGCTGACGGACGCGCTGAACAGCCTGAACCGCAGTCTCGGCATGCCGGACGGGTATCCGTTCACGCTGGCGCCGCCCGTGGTCGACAAGCTGCGCTTCGTGCATCGCGTGATTGCACAGGCGTCCGCGCGCAAGTAGCACGCGTTGGCGTGCTACTTGCGCGCGGCCTGGGTGCTCTGCGTGGCTCCGGCTGCGCAGGGTGCTTTGAAGCGCCTTATTTCTTCTGCAGCAGCGTCTTCAGCTCTTCGACGTTTTCTTCGACGCGTTTTGCGATCACCGCATACGAATCGGCTTGCGTGCGATAGGCCGCCTGCGTGAGCTGCTGTATGTCGGCAAGCGCCTTGTGCAGCGTCTGCTGGACCAGTTCGGCCGTCTGCGCCGACGGCACGCCGCCTGCAGCGGCCTGCTTCTGCGCGACATCCTGCAGTTCGGTCAGCGTCGTGCGCAGCATCTCGGCCTGTTTCTGCGCGAGCGCCTGCATGCCCTGCACGGCCGTCTGATTGGCGGCGATCAGGGCCTCGACATCCTTACGGCGCGCTTCCATCACAGCGGGTACGTCGAATCCGGGGAGCTTGAACTGTTCGAACAACTTGTTGAACTCCGCAAACGGATTGGCGGCGTCAAAGGGTTCCATGCTCGATCTCCTCAAGGCGCGTCGGTGGGTTAGGTATGTGCCGGGAAGGTTGAGGCAGGCACACGGCACGATCATGCCCGTTAATGCGGCAATGCGCCAGCCAGCGGCATTCTGGCTGCGCTGCCGCGAGCGGCGGTCGCATCCCGATTCATATCACATCATGATGCACTGCAACCTGACCTTTCGTGCGGGTTTTCCCTGCATTTCCAGACCCTGCGGAGGTCCACCAGACGGGCATTGCGGCGGATTTATATCACGTTGGCATATATCTATGACGACAAGTTGTTGGCTTTCAGATGCCTTTTCCCTTACCGTACGCCTGCCTGCTTCCCCGTCGACTTCCTCGAACAACATTTTGACCCGCTCCCTCTTTTTCCAGTGGCTGGCGCGCTTCTATCCCGCCGCGATGAACGTCAAATGGCCCGAGCGCATGCGCTCGGCGCTCGGCGCGCTGATCGGCATTGCCTTCACGGGCGGCAGCATGCATCTGCTGCTCGGCCCGGACGCGAGCATCCCCATGCTGATCGCGCCCATGGGCGCGTCCGCCGTGCTGCTGTTCGCCGTCCCCGCCAGTCCGCTCGCGCAGCCGTGGTCGATCATTGGCGGGAATCTGGTATCGGCGACGGTCGGCGTGACCTGCGCGATGCTGATCAGCGATCCTGTCGCGGCAGCGGCGCTGGCCGTGGGCGTGTCGATTGCCCTGATGTTCGCGCTGCGCTGTGTGCACCCGCCATCAGGCGCGGTGGCGCTGACAGCCGTGGTCGGCGGGCCGGCTATTCATGCGCTCGGCTACGGTTTCGTGCTGGAGCCGGTGCTGATCCAGTCGGCGGCGCTGCTCGGCGCGGCGCTCGTCTATCACGCGGTGACGGGCCACCGCTATCCGCATGCACTGCGCATCGCGCCCGCCGCGCCGCAAGCCGCCGCGGCGGCGGCGTCCGGCCACAACATCACGCGCGCCGATCTGGAAGCCGTGCTGAACCGGCGCGGCGAACTGCTCGACATCGACCCGGAAGACCTCGAAACGCTGTTCCGCGAAACCCAGTTGCAAGCCTACGCACGCACCTTCAGCGAACTGGCGTGCCGCGACGTGATGTCGGCGCCTGTCGTGAGCATCGCGCCCGACACCACGCTGCGCGCCGCCGCCGATCTGCTGCAGCGCCACGCGATCAAGGCGCTGCCTGTAATCGACAGGCGTCAGCATGTAGTGGGCATCGTCACGCGCGCCGATCTCGCGAACAAACCGAAGAGCGCCGATCTGCGCCTGATGGAAGCCATCGCCGCGCGTCTCTTCAAACGCGATGCCACGCGTGGGCGCCTCGTCAGCACGGTCATGACGACGCACGTGCGCACTGTCGCCACCAGCACGCCGATCGTCGAACTGGTGCCGCTCTTCGCCGACGACGGCCATCATCACATCCCCGTGATCGATTCGCACGACAGGCTGGTCGGCATCATCACGCAGTCCGATCTGATTGCGGGCCTGTACCGTCAGACGCAGATGCAGGCTCAAGCTCAAGCACAACAGCAGCGTCCCGCCGCCTGAACGCGGCTCAAGAACTTCGAATCCACATTGGATGTTTCACATGGCGATGCCCCAGGCATCGCCACTTATATCATTTTGTGATACATTTTTTACTTTCCCTCGCACGGCCATCGCTATGAAAGTTCTCACACGCACATTGAACAAGGCGGACTACGAACAACTTTCGGAGTTTCGCTATCAGATGCGGCGCTTCGAGCGGTTCTCCGAACAGGCTGCGCAAGGCGAAGGCATCACGCCGCTGCAATACCTGTTGCTGCTGCATATCAAGGGCTACCCGGATCGCGAATGGGCCACCATCGGCGAACTCGCCGACCGGCTGCAGGCGCAGCATCACGGCGTGGTCGCGCTGGTATCGCGCTGCGAAGCGCTCGAACTCGTCAAGCGCAAGATCAGCGAGACCGATCGCCGCCAGGTGGAAGTGCATCTGCTAAAGGCGGGCGAGAAAGTACTGGCGCGACTCGCGGAACTGCATCGCGCGGAACTGCGCTCGCTCAAGGGCGCATTCACGATTCCGCAAATCGATCTTTGATTCCAGCGTGGCAGCACGGAACTGGAACATCACCGTGGTACAGCCTTCATGAGCAACAACTCCCACAAGCGCGACTTCGCCAGCAACGCGCGCCTGCCCGGCATTTCCGCGCTGGCGGCGGGCATTGGCCTGCTCAGCACGCTCGCCGCATTCGTGCTGCTGAGTCTGATCCATCTGTTCACCAACCTGTTCTTCTTCGGCGCCTTCTCGTTTGCGGACCGCTCGCCCGCGACCAACACGCTCGGTGCGGGGGTGATCGCCATTCCCGTCGTGGGCGGACTGATCGTCGGCATGATGGCGCGGTTTGGTTCGGAGAAAATTCGCGGCCACGGCATTCCTGAAGCGATCGAAGCGATTCTGTTCGGCAAGAGTCGCATGTCGCCGAAAGTCGCCGTGCTCAAGCCGCTGTCGTCGGGTGTCGTGATCGGCAGCGGCGGGCCGTTCGGCGCGGAAGGCCCGATCATCATGACGGGCGGCGCGCTCGGCTCGCTGATCGCGCAGTGCGTGAAGGTGACGTCGGCGGAACGCAAGACCCTGCTCGTCGCGGGTGCGACGGCCGGCATGACGGCCGTGTTCGGCACGCCCGTCGCCGCCGTGCTGCTCGCCGTCGAATTGCTGCTGTTCGAATGGCGGCCGCGCAGCTTTCTGCCCGTCGCCTTGGCATGCGCCGTCGCCGGCGTTGCACGGGCGATGTTCTTCGGCACCGAGCCGCTCTTCGCGTTGCAAACTGCGCCGCCTACGGCTATTTCGCTGTTTTCGTGCGTGATTGCCGGGCTGTTGTCGGGTGCGTTGGCATCGGGTTTATCGGCCGGTCTGTACAAGACGGAAGACCTGTTTCACAAGCTGCCGCTGCACTGGATGTGGTGGCCGGCTATCGGCGGGCTTGCAGTCGGCATCGGCGGATTCATCGAGCCGCGCGCGCTCGGCGTGGGCTACGACGTGATCGGCGATCTGCTGCATCAACATATCGCGCTGCAGGTGGCCGTGGCGATTCTCGCCGTCAAGGCCGTGATCTGGGTGATCGCGCTCGGCTCCGGCACGTCGGGCGGCGTGCTCGCGCCGCTGCTGATGCTCGGCGCGGGACTCGGCACCGTGCTCGGCCATGTGCTGCCCGGCAACGATCCCGCGCTGTGGCCGCTCGTGTGCATGGCGGCGACGCTCGGCGCCACGCTCGGTGCGCCGCTGACGGCCATCGTGTTCGCCTTCGGCCTCACGCACGACAGCAACGCGCTGCTGCCGCTGCTCGCCGCGACGCTGGTCGCGCATGGCTTCGCGACCGTCGTCATGAAGCGTTCGATCATGACGGAAAAGATCGCGCGGCGCGGCTATCACATCTATCGCGAGTACGGCGTCGATCCGCTCGAACGGCATTACGTGGATGAAGTGATGACGCAACACGTCGATACGATCGATGGCGCGCTCTGCGTGCGTGATGCGCTTGCCGGATATTTCGGCGCAACGCAGAAACGGCGTGCGTATCCCGTCGTGCGCGCGGACGGTGGCGTGCCCGGCATGCCCGGCGTGATCGGCATCATCGATCGCGCAATGCTCGACGCCGTGCGCGACGCCGTGCGCGACGGCGCGACGCCGCATACGCTCGACACGCCGCTCGCCGATGTATTGAAAGACCATAAGCTGACAGTCGCGCTGCCCGACGAAACCTGCCGCCTCGTCGCAACGCGTCTTGCCGTACATGGCCTCGAACGCTTGCCCGTGGTTGCCGACCATCACTCGATGCAACTGCTTGGCATCGTGTCACGCAGCGATCTGGTGAAGCCTTCCATCGCGCATTTCGAAGAGGAACACACACGCGAGCGCTTCCGGCGCCTGAGTTTCGCTGCGAGTAAAAAGCATTTTCCGCCCGTGCGCAACACGCACGGCTGAAACGCTCTCCCGACACAAAAAGGCCCGCAAAATGCGGGCCTTTTTGCATTGTGGTCATTTTGGAGCGACACTGTAGCGACGCGAATCCGTCAGCGCGACGACGCGCCCGACAGCGGGAGAAACATCATGAAACGCAGACCTGGCCTGTTTATCTGCATGGCGATTGCGGGCTCGATTGTTTCCATCTCCAGCATGGCCGATCAGGCGCAACGTATCCGCATTCAATCGGCAACCTACGGCGCGAATTGTGGCGCAACAGCCGGAAATTCCACTCAGGATCTGGCCACGCACTGCAACGACCGCACGACATGCAGCTACGTCGTGCCAGCGCGCTTCGATGCGACGCAGCATGCATCGTGTGCACGCGATTTCACCGCGGAATGGTCATGCGACCATCGTGAGTTTCATCGCGCGATGCTCAGCGGCGAAGCAGGCAACGGCAGCGCGCTCGTCCTGACCTGCGTGCCTTCGACAGGCGCCGGCAAGTAAGCTCAGAGATCCAGCGTCAGGCTCGCGCTCTGCCCTTCTTCGACGACAGGATGCGCCATGCAGATCAACGCGCATCCGTCGGCGACTTCCGCTTCGATGTCGCCGTCGTAAGCGGTTTTCCCGGACAGCACTTTCGTCGAGCACGTGCCGCACATGCCGGAACGGCAACTCGATTGCGTTTCGATGCCGTGCTTCTCGGCGAAATCGAGCAGATTGCCGTGCTTCGGCAGCCATTGCACCGTTTGCTGCGAGCGAGCGAACGTCACCTGTACTCCGCCGGCTTCAAGCTTCTCTTCCGCCACGGCAGCATGCGTCGGCGTGCGCTTCACGCTGGCAGGGCCAAACGCTTCGAAACGGATGCGCTCGTCGGCGACGTTCAGCGCGCGCAGTCCTTCGTACAGATCGCGCATGAACTGCTCGGGGCCGCACAGGTAGAAATCGTAGTCGTCGAACGGCAGCGTGCGCTTGAGCGCCGCGATATCGACGCGGCCTGAATGGATGCCGTCAGCGGGTTCGCTCGAAACGCTATCGAACAGATGCATCGACACCGACGCATAGCGCGCCGCCACATCCTTCAAATGCGCGCTAAACGGACGCTCCCGATCGCTGCGCGCGCCGTGGAAAAAGAACACACGCTTTGCGTGCAGATTCGATTCGGCCCGCGCGTTCAACTCGTGATGCAGCATCGCGATCATCGGCGTAATGCCGATGCCCGCCGAGATGAGCACCACCGGCCGCGTGCTTTGCGCGTCGTAGACGAATGCGCCGCGCGGCGCCATCGCTTCGATTTCCACGCCCGCCGCGAGATGGTCGTGCAGCCAGTTCGACGCGATGCCTTCGCGCTTCACGCTGATCCGGTAGTGGCGCGGATCGTGCGCGTCAGACAGCGTGTACGTGCGCGTCAACGGCGCGTCGCGTCCTTCGACTGGCACGCGAATCGGCAGATACTGACCTGGCTGATACGCAGCCAATGGCGCACCATCCGTCGCCTCGAAGTAGAACGAGCGCACAAAAGGCGTTTCGTCGACAACCGCCGCCACCTTCAGCTTGCGCCACGGCGATGCAGCCGCCGCTTTGCGCATCGCTGCGGCGAACTGCGGCGCGTATTCGACCTCGGACCAGCGAAACGGCAGCACGCCCTTGCTGCGCCGCACTTCCTGCACGTGAAAGCGCATCAGCCGCTCGGCGCCTTCAAACGCGGCCAGTTCCGGCCCTTGCCAGATGATCTCGGCACGCACGGCGATATAGAGCAAGTCGCCGTTTGCAAAATCGACGAACAGCAAACCCGCGCGCGGATCGTGCAGCAGATTGCCGATCGTGTTGAAGAACTTGTTGCCGGTGAAATCGGGCGTGGTCAGCGTGGCGGCATCGTCGATACGTACGAAACCGGGCGTACCGCCGCGATGCGACACGTCCACGCCGCGCGCCAGGCCCGCTTCGTCGGCCGTGTTGGCGCTCGCGATGAAGAACGTGTCGGCACGCGCCAGCAGTGCGCGGTCGGCGTCGCTCAGATACGCCGACGTTTCCTGTGATGCGGGCGCTTCGCCCGAGGCACGGTCAATAAACGTCGGCACGCGGCCCTGAATGTACTTCGCGCAATTGCCGAAGCTTTGCGTCACCTGGAGCGTGACGGTATCGCCGTCCACCGCTTTCACCACGCCGTTGATGCGGTTGCGCCGCCGCGTATGCGGCTGGATGCCGAGTCCACCGATCATCGCGCCCGCCTGCCAGTTCGTGCCGAGCGGATCGCCTGGCAGCGCGCGGCTGTCGATGCGCAACGTGTTCGCATCCGGCGACGACACGAAGCCTGGCGCACCCGTGCGGATCGTCGCCCACGGCTGCCCGCCCGCATCGACGCCGCCGAAGATCATGAACGGCTGCTGCGCGTAGAACTCGCGGTGCTGATCCGGCATGTAGCGGCGAATGCCGCGGCGGCCCGCCGAATCCGCCTGACTGTCCACGCCGGCCAGCCGCTGCGCGGCCACTTCGTCGGCGTGAAACGGCGAGGTGTCGAGACCCCAGCCGTTCAAAGGAATGAAATCGGACATGTCAGGCTCCTGCAGGCAGCAATACGTCAGCGTGATGCGCTACGTGGAACCGCTCGCCAGTTACTCCGCGAGCAGCCCCGCTTTCGTGGCCGGCATCGCGACGAAACGCGGCAGCGCTTCGACACGGCGCAGCCACGCGCGAATGTTCGGATACGGCTCCAGCGACACGCCGCCTTCCGGCGCGTGCGCGATATACGTGTGCGCGGCGATGTCGGCGATCGTCACGTGATCGCCGGCGGCGAACGGCTTCGTGCCGAGTTCGCGCTCGATCACGTCGAACAGCTTCACCGCGATGCCCTTAGCCGTCTCGTGGTTCAGCGGCGCGCCGAACACCGTGACGAGCCGCGCCGAACACGGACCGAAGGCGATCTGCCCCGCCGCCAGCGACAGCCAGCGCTGCACAGCCGCCGCGCCGAGCGGATCGTCCGGCAGCCACGAAGCGTCGCCGTAGCGCTTGGCCAGATAGACCAGAATCGCGTTCGAATCGAACAGTGTGAGGTCGCCGTCCTGAATGGTCGGCACCTGGCCGAACGGGTTCAGCGCCAGATACTCGGGCTTGCGGTTGTCGCCTTCGCGCATGTTCAGTTCGATCACCTCGAACGGCAGATCGAGCAAAGTCAGAAACAGCTTCACGCGATGTCCGTGGCCCGAGAGCAGGGTCGTGTACAGGCGGATAGGCTGGGCGGGCTTGGCTGCGGGCATTCGGGACTCCGGGTTCGATCATGTTGGACAATGCCAGAGTAATGCGCGCCGCCTGCCCGCAGAAGCCTGCTAACCTTATAAACACAATCCTCTTAAAGTGGACAATCGCCATGCCTGATGTGCGCGACGTGAACCTGAACCGGCTGGCCGTCTTCGTCGCGGTGGTCGATGCCGGCTCGCTGACGGCGGCCGCCGCGCGGCTCGGGCTGGCCAAGACGATGGTCAGCACGCACATGCAGCGTCTCGAGGCCGAAGTGGGCGCGAGCCTGCTGGTGCGCACCACGCGCCGGCTCGGCATCACGGAAGCGGGGCGCGCGTTTTACGACGCCAGCGTGAAGATCCTGCGCGCGGCGGAAGAAGCGCTGGCTGAAATCGGCGGCGAGGAGGCGCCCGTGCGCGGCACGCTGCGCGTGAGTTGCCCGATCGATTACGGCACGCTCGCCGTCGCGCCCGCGCTGGTCGCGCTGCGCCGCGCGCATCCCCGGCTCGATATCGAACTGCTGTGCAGCGACCATCTCGTCGATCTGATTGCAGACGGCATCGATGTCGCGATCCGGCTCGGGCGGCTGCCCGATTCGAACTATCGCGCGGTCACGCTTGGGCGCTTCGAGAACTGGGTGGTCGCCAGCCCGGAGGTCGTCGACAGCTGGGGCGAGCCGGATACGCCCGCCGAACTCGCCGCCATGCCTTTCGTCGCGCTGACGGTGTTGCAGCGCCCGCAGACGCTCGACCTGCGCCACGCAAACGGCGCCGCGGAAAGCGTGCGCTGCGAGATCGCGTTTCTCGTCAACACGGCGGAAGCCGCGCGCGCGGCGCCGCTGGCAGGCGGCGGCAGTGGTCTGCTGACTGATTTCTCCGTGGGCGGCGACGTCGCGGCGGGCCGCCTCGTGCGCCTGCTGCCGGAATGGTCGACCGAACCGGCGGGCATCCAGGCCGTGTTTCCGCCCACGCAGCACACGCCGCCCAAGGTTCGCGCACTGATCGAGATGTTCCGCAGCTGTCTCGCACGCGATGCATGAGCACGGGATTTTTGGCGTGCGTCGCATGCGGTGGCCGCGCCGGTAGAATTGTCCGTCCGGGTTTCAGCCGATCAAGAAGCCGCGCCGCCGTGCCGTTGACATGGCGAAGCGCGCCGTTGCGCGCAATCGACTCATACGAAGCGAACATGAAGAAAATCGACGACACGCAAGACATGCTCGGCGCGGCTTTCCTGCGCCATGACGATTCGAACGACAGCATGCGCGCCGAAGGCGAGCGGCTCGAACACGACACGGCCGTTTATCGGACGCTGCTCGAATCGACCAAAGCGATTCCCTGGAAGATCGACTGGGCGACCATGGCGTTCACCTATATCGGCCCGCAGATCGAAGCCCTGCTCGGCTGGGCGCCGTCGTCGTGGCAGACAGTCAACGACTGGGCCGAGCGCATGCATCCCGAAGACCGCCAGAAAGTGGTCGAATTTTGCGTCGCGCAATCGCAGGCCGGCACCGATCACGAAGCGGACTATCGGGCGCTCACCAAAGATGGCGGCTACGTGTGGCTGCGCGACGTGGTGCACGTGGTGCGCACGCCGGAAGGCGGCGTCGATTCGCTGATCGGCTTCATGTTCGACATCAGCGAACGCAAGCGCACGGAAGAAAAGCTCGCGCGTCTGCAGAAGGAACTCGAAGACCTGGCGTTCAAGGACGGCCTCACGGGCGCGGGCAATCGCCGCATGTTCGACAATGTGATGCAGAAGGCGGGGGCTGACGGCCTGGCCAGCGGCAAGGCACTGTCGCTGATCATGATCGACATCGATTTCTTCAAGGCCTACAACGATTACTACGGCCACATTCAGGGCGACGAATGCCTGAAGCGCGTCGCAGGCGTGCTCGCGCAAGCCACGCGCGACGGCGATTTTCTGGGCCGCTTCGGCGGCGAGGAATTCGTGATGGTGCTGCCGGACACGGATGCCGATACCGCCGTGAACGTCGCCGAACGCTGCCGCGAACTGCTCGACGACGCGGCCATTGCGCATCTGCGCTCGCCGCATCAGCAGCGCGTGACGGCGAGCTATGGCGTCGGCACGATCGTTCCGAACGGTGCGATGGACACAACCGCCTTCATCAATCTGATCGACGCGCAGCTGTATCAGGCCAAGGATAACGGCCGCAACCGCATCGTCGCCGTCGATCGCGCGGGACATGGCGGCGAGGCGTTTCGCACGCACTCGCGCTGAGTTCGAGGTCGCGCGCCTGCAATCACACCGTCTTCAGTACTCGCGGTTTCGGCTCAGGCACAGGAACGGGTACGGGAAAGCTGCTCAAGTCGCTTTTGCCCGCGACGATCGACAGATACCTCAGGCAGCACACGCGCAGGAACGAAGCGAAATTGCTGGGCACCTCGCCGCGCAGCGTGATGAGTTCGTCGTAAAGCTTCACGGCGAACTGCGTGGTCGTCATGTTTTCGCGCGAGGCGATTTCGTGCAGCACGTCCCAGAAGAGATTCTCCAGGCGCACGGTCGTGATCACGCCGTGAATGCGCAGCGACCGCGTGCGCGATTCGTACAGGATCGGGTCCGCGTTGACGTACACGTTGCACATGGTGTGCCTCCATGGTTGGTCGAATGCGGCGGCGCGCATCGTGCCCGCCTGCCGCATCCGTTTCTTTCTCGCGTGTCGATCAGATTGTGCGCCTGTTCATCTGGTTTGCGATGTGGTCGGCCTGACGGATTGCGAGCGTCACGATAGTCAGCGTCGGGTTTTCCGCTGCGCCCGTCGTGAACTGGCTGCCGTCGGAGATGAACAGATTCGGCACGTCATGGGTCTGGCCGAAGCGGTTGCACACACCGTCCTGCGGCCTCGCGCTCATGCGCGCGGTGCCAAGGTTATGCGTCGACGGATACGGCGGCACGTTGTACACCGTCTTCGCGCCCGCCGCCTGATACACGGCTGCGCCCTGCTTGAAGCCGTGATTGCGCATCGCCTCGTCGTTTGGATGATCGTCGAAGTGCACGTTCGGCACGGGCAGGCCGTACTGATCCTTCACGTCGTTGTTCAGCGTGATGCGGTTGGTTTCGCGCGGCATATCTTCGCCGACGATCCACATGCCCGCCGTGTACGGATACGCGTCCATCGCCGCCGTGAAATCCGGGCCCCATGCGCCCGGGTTCAGAAACGCCGCATAGAACGGCAAGCCGAGCGACACCGTTTCCATGTGATAGCCGCCCGCGAAGCCGCGCGACGTATCGAAACGTGCTTCGTCTTCGATGATGCCCGCCATCGTCGTGCCCTTGTACATGTCCACCTTGTCGTTGAACACGGCATAGACGGAACCCGTGGTGTGACGCATGTAGTTGCGCCCTACCTGACCTGACGAATTGGCGAGCCCGTCCGGGAAGTGGCTCGAATGCGAGTTCAGCAGCAGCCGCGGCGTTTCGATCGAATTGCCCGCCACCGCGACGATGCGTGCCTTCTGGCGTTGCAGCTTGCCGTCGGCATCGTAATAGACGACTGCGCTCGCTTTGCCCTTCGCATCGGTTTCAATCTTCACGACTTGCGCCTGGGTGCGCAGCTCCATGTGACCTGTCGCCTGTGCGCGCGGAATTTCCGTGTAAAGCGTCGACCATTTCGCGCCTGTGCGGCAACCCTGGAAGCAGAAGCCGCGCTGGAAGCAATGCGCGCGGTCGTCGCGCACGATGCTGTTGGTCGCCATGTGGCCCGTGTTGCATTCCTTGTAGCCGACTTTGGTCGCGCCGTTGTACATCACCTTGAAGTTGTTGTTGCCGGGCAAACCAGGCAAGCCGTTGGTGCGCGTCACGCCCATTTTCTTTTCGGCGCGGTCGTACCACGGCGCCATTTCCTCGCTTGTCACGGGCCAGTCGAGCAGGTTTGCATCCTTGATCTGGCCGTAATGCGTTTTGGCCTTGAATTCATGCGGCTGAAAGCGCAGGCTCGCGCCGGCCCAGTGCGTCGTCGTGCCGCCGACCGTCTTGCAGATCCACGCGGGCAGGTTCGGAAAGTCCGTCGCGACGCGCCACGTGCCCGATGTGGTGCGCTTGTCGAGCCACGACAGCATCGAGAACGCGCCCCATTCGTCAGTCGTGAAATCGCCTTGCGTATGCAGCTTGCCCGCTTCGAGCACGATCACGTCGATGCCCTTTTGCGCCAGTTCGTTCGCGAGCGTGCCGCCACCCGCGCCGGAGCCGATGATGACTACGGCGCGCGAATCGTTGTGCGAGAAATGCACCTTGTTGTTGTCGTCCATGTCAGGTCTCCCTTTGCTCAGCTATCGGTGGGAATCGGGCCGCTCGCGCCGGCGGGCGGGTTCGGCAGCCACGCGAGATCGTTGAAGCCCTTGTTCAGATAGCCGCCGTCGCCCTGCGACGCGCCATAGCCGAAGTGCGCATACGCCATGTCGTTGCTGTACAGCGAGACGATGGCCGTGGTGCGCACGGTCTTGAAGAACGGCGTGCCCTCCATCGCGGCGACGTCGCGCGCCTGATCGGCGGGCGAACGTTTGGTCCAGTCGGAGCCGTTGAGCGCGTCGAGCTGCTTGATGCCGTCGGCGAGTTGCTGGCGTGTAGCGGGATCTTTTTGCGCCTTGCCATCGAGATCCTTCACGACCAGCGCGTAGACGGCATCGTCGAGCGTCTTGTGCGGATACTGTTGTTTGACGAACGCGAGCAGCACGGCGCCCTGATGCGAATCGAGCGCCTGCATTTCGAGCGCCCAGACGCGGCTGGGCGCGAGTGTCGCGAGCACCGACGACAACGCCAGCGTGCCGACCAGCACGCCTGTGCCCTTGAGCCACTCGCGCCGGCTGAGCGAGCGCGGCGCGTGGGACGCGTGGGTTTCATCATGTTGCGCGTGCGTGTGGGCGTGAGCATGCGCAGACGTCGCGGCAGGCTCCGCTTCGATGGGAATCACTCTGTGACTCATGCCTGTCTCCTTGGGGTGGTGTTGTGGGGTACCGCGTCACGCGCGGCTTGTTGTCATGTTTGTCTATTGATAATGTCCGTGCCGTTCGAGCACTTCGACCTTGTAGCCGTCCGGGTCCTGAATGAAGAAGTAACGCGCGAGCAATGCGCCGTCGTCGTTCTTGAATTCGCGCACGTCGTTGGGTGTCATGCCGAGCTGGATCAGACGTTCGCGCTCGCCCTTCACGTCATCGACGACGAACGCGACATGACCATAGCCATCGCCATGCGAGTAGTCGTCTTCGCGTCCCTTGTTCCAGGTGAGTTCGATCTCGTTGTCCGCTTCCGCGTTGCGCAGATAGACGAGTGAGAAGTCGGGGAAGTCGAGCCGGTGCGACGGTTCGAATCCGAATGCGCTTTGATAGAACTTCAGCGAACGGTCGAGATCCTTCACGCGGATCATCGTGTGAATCAGCTTGGCCATATCGTCCCTCCTCTATTTGATGCTGAGTGTAGGAGGGCGATGTGCGCGGTGGTAATGCAGGGCTAAATGCGCTTAGGGACTTGCCCTATGCTGCAGATGCGTGCGTATGCAATGGAATCGAAACAGCGCTTCGCACGCGAACACGATGCGATGCGCCGCCGCACGATGGAGTGCGGCGCAGCATGCGCTATGGCGTCATGCTGCGTTCAGGCGAACGATCCAGGGAAAGCGATAAGCCCACGCGCGTCGCTGCGCGGGAGCCTTTACATTGCGTTGACTTCGCGCGGCGGGCTGATGCCGGCGGCGGCGAGTGCTTCGTGAAGCGTGTCGAATACATTCGACTTGCCGACCACTTCAGTGATCCGATGCCGGTCCATATCGGCGCGAAGATAAGGATTCACGCGCCCGAAGATGACGGCAAGCTTGCGTTCCTGAAGATCCGTAATCAGATCGCTCAACGTGCGGGCGGCTGAATAGTCGAGCGCAGTGATCGCGCCGGCATCGATGACGAGCGTATGCAGATCGTCGGGGGCGGCATCGACGAGTTTGATCACTTCTGACGTGAAGACGTGATCGTTGGCGAAGAACAGATCGGAACCGAAGCGATACACGATGAGTCCCGGCGCCGTCATGATGCCGGGCTTCGCTGGCACCGGTTGCCAGCGTCCGTTGGCAGGCGACGGTTCCATCACCATCGTATGCGGCCGGTAGCTGTGCCGTACGTGGCGCAACAGCGACAGGGCAACCGCCAGCAGGATGCCATGCTCGACGCCGACCATCACGACCGCTGCCGCCGTGATGAGCGCCAGCGTGAATTCGCCGGGGCTTTCGGCGCGGATCGCCGAGAGGCTCGGCACGTTGACGAGACCCACTGCGATCGTGAAGACGATCGCAGCGAGCACGCAATGCGGCAGGTATTGCAGATAGCCGCTGAGGAACAGCAGCACCACGACAACGACCACGGCAAACGCAAGCTGTCCGATCTGGCTGCGCGTACCCGCCCGTTCGGCCATGGCGGTTTGCGTCGGACTGCCGTTCACGACGAAGGTGCCGCTGAATGCGGCTGCGGCATTGGCCGCCGCCAGCCCGAGAATGTCCGCGTTGGTATCGACTTCCTCGTGGTACTGCTGCGCGAACACGCGGGCGGCCGCCGCGCTCTGCGCAATGATCATCACGAAGCACGACGCCGCCACGGGCACGAGATCGAGAAACTGTTGCCAGGTGACGAATGGAAACGCGATGGGCGGCAGACCGCCCTGAATCGGACCGAGCACCGTGATGCCATGGCCGGCGAAATCGAATGTCTTGCTCGCCGCGATGCTGCCTACCACGGCGACAAGCGGAATCGGCACGCGCGGCACGAAACGCTTGCCGATCAGAATGGCGCCGACCACGGCCAGCGTGAGCGCGAGTGTCGGCAGATGCGCATGCACGGCATGGCCGATCACGTAGATCAGTTGCGCAAGGCTGCGTGACGACGGATACGGCACCGTCATGCCGAACATGTCGCCGAGCATGGCAATCGACACCTGTATGCCGACGCCCGTCAGAAAGCCGACCAGCACAGTGCGCGAGAGGAAATCGGCGAGAAAGCCGAGCTTGAAGACGCGGGCCAGCAGCAGCAGCGCGGCCGTCAGCAACGCGACCATGCCTGCGAGCGCGACGTACTCGGGACTGCCCATCGGCGCGATGGTCGAGGCGCGGCTGGCGAAGATCGTTGCGGTGGCCGAATCGGCGGCGACGACGAGATGGCGCGACGCGCCGAAGAACGCGAACGCGACCAGCGGCAGAAACACGGTGTAAAGCCCCGTCACGGCCGGCATGCCCGCGATGCGCGCGTAGCCGAGCACCTGCGGAATATCCATCGATGCGAGCGAGATGCCGGCGAACACGTCGCGCCAGGCCTTCGCGCGGTCGATCGGAAGAATGCCTTTGAGAAGGCTCAGACGTGCGGGGGATGTGTCCTTTGGGTTGTGCATGCTTAGTGACGTTGCTCAGTTGCGTTACTCAGTGACGATGATGTGACATCCATGCATCCTGCCCTGAATGTTTGCGCTATGGCAAGGAACAACGCGATCTTCGCTCCGTACCGGAAATCATCTCGCAATCTGTACCGGTACTGTACCGGCTTCGCTCGTTAAACTCTTTGTAAACCTCGAGTCACCTTGCGGAGCCGCCATGACCTTCGACACCCTGAGCGCCAGCGCCCTGCCTGCCGGCATCCTGTTCGCGCTCGTCACGACCATCACACCCGGGCCAAACAATACGATGTTGCTGGCATCGGGCGTCAACTTCGGTTTTCGTCGCACGCTGCCGCATATTCTTGGGATCAGCGCGGGTGTCGCGCTGTTGATGTTGTCGGTAGGGTTCGGGCTTGGCGAGGCGTTTCGGCGCTTTGAAGTGCTGTACACCGTGCTCGAAGTGCTGAGCGTCGTGTATCTGCTGTATCTCGCGTGGAAGATCGGGACGTCGGGCGAGATGCAGCTCAAAAAGGGCGAGCGCCGCCCGATGCGGTTTCACGAAGCGATCGCGTTTCAGTGGGTCAATCCGAAGGCGTGGATGATGGTGCTCACCGCTGCGACGACGATTCATCTGAGTGCCGATTTCGGTGTTAATGCGGTGCTGATGGCGTTCGTGTTTTATGTGATCGGATTGCCGTGCATTTGCCTGTGGGCCGCTTTTGGTACCGCCATGCGGCGGGCTCTGTCGAAGCCGGTGTGGTTGCGGACTTTCAATATCGCTATGGCGGTTTTGCTGGTTGCGACGCTTTATCCTATTGTTTTGCGGTTGGTTGGTTGAGGTTTGGTTTGTGGTTTGGTTTGTGGTTTGGCTTGAGGTTGGCGTTGGCATCCGCGATTTCTTGCTGGTGCTTCATGCGTCGCCCCTGTGCGGGGCAGCACCTACTTTTCTTTGCCGCGGCAAAGAAAAGTAGGCAAAAGAAAGCCGCTGAAC
>NZ_QBUY01000076.1 GCF_003121405.1 Paraburkholderia sp. C35
AAGGATAGGACCGGCTGGGGGCCCGCAGGCAAGTACAAGGGCTGGCGGTGTTCAGCGGCTTTCTTTTGCCTACTTTTGTTTGCCGCGGCAAAGAAAAGTAGGTGCTGCCCCGCACAGGGGCGACGCATGAGGAACCAGCAAGAAATCGCGGATGCCAGCCAAAAGCAAACACCAAACGCCAGCGTAAAAAACAAACCCACCGGCTCCGCCAGAAAAAAACCACTTACCCCTGCTCGTCCTGCTCCTTAAAAACCTTATCAGCCAGATGAAAAGCCGAGTTAGCCGCAGGCACACCACAATAAATAGCAGTCTGCAGCAACACCTCTTTAACCTGCTCGCGAGTCACCCCATTATTCCGCGCAGCGCGCAGATGCAAGGCAAGCTCTTCACTACGATTAAGCGCAACCATCATCGCAATAGTCAGCAAACTACGCGTATGCCGCGGCAACCCTTCGCGAGTCCAGATCTCGCCCCACGCATACCGCGTAATGAAGTTCTGAAACTCCTCAGTCACTTCCGTGCGGTTAGCAAGCGACCTGTCCACATGCGCATCGCCTAGCACCGCACGACGCACGCCCATACCCGCTTCGTATCGTTGATCGTCGTTCATCGCTGCCCCTTCAGGAAATCGACCACCGTCTTCGTGAACGTATCCGCCACCTCGATGTTCGAGATATGCGACGCATCCAGTTCGACATATCGCGCGCCCGGAATCGCCGCAGCCAGCTCGCGACCCTGCGCAGGCGTCGCAGCCAGATCGTGCGTGCCCGAAATTACCAGCGCCGGCGCCTTGATGCCAGGCGCCTCAGGCCGCAAATCCGTTGCGTTGATCGCTTCGCAATTCAACGCGTAGCCTTCCTTGTCGGTGTGCACGAACACATCGCGGACATAGTTGAACACGAGCGGTTCGCGCGCGATGAAGTCAGCCGTGAACCAGCGCGGCAACACCGCTTCCGACAGCGCCAGCATGCCTTCCGTGCGCGCCCGCGCCGCGCGCGGCACCCACACTTCCGGCGAACCGATGCGCGCCGCCGTATTGCACAGCACGACATGATCGATACGATCCGCGTAACGCGCGGCCAGGCCCACGCCCGTCAAACCGCCCATCGAAATGCCGCAGAAATTCGCGCGCGCGATCTTCAGCGAGTCGAGCAGGCCGATCACGTCGCCTGTCAGTTGCTCGATCGAATACGGTCCCTTCGGCGCTTCCGAATGGCCGTGGCCACGCGTGTCGTAGCGCAGCACACGGAAGTGCTTCGCGAACTCGGCGACTTGCGCCGTCCACATCGACAGGTCCGTACCGAGCGAATTCGACAGCACCAGCCACGGCGCATTGCCGTGACGGTCGCCGTCGATGCGGTAGTGAAGCTCGATGCCATTGACTGCGGCGTAAGGCATTCCATTACTCCTGATGTTGGTTCACGCGTTCTTGCGCGCGGTATGAAGAGCCAGCACGGCGTCCACGAAAGCGTGCGCGCTGCCGACGTAATGCGCCGGATCGAGCAGCTTCCGAAGCTGCTCGACGGGCAGGTGTTGAGTGACGGCGGCATCGGCGGCAAGCACGTCGAATAGCGTCTTGCCGCTTCTGACCGCTTCCTTCGATGCATGCTCGACAAGATGATGCGCGTCCATCCGGCCGATCTTGTCGCCGAGCGCGAGCATCACCGCTTCGCCGAGAATCAGGCCATGCGTGACCTCGAGATTCGCCGCGAGACGCGCGACGTTCACTTCTAATCCCTGTGCTATCTGTTCGATATTCGCCAGCGCGCCGCCCGCCAGACGCGCGAGATCCGGCAGCGCGTCCCATTCGGCCTGCCAGCCGCCAAGCGCACGCTCATGCTCCTGCACCATGCCTGCGAAAACGGTCGCGACAAGACCGGGCGCACGTGCGGCTGCCGTCAGCACAGCAGCACAGCCGACCGGGTTGCGCTTGTGCGGCATCGTCGATGAACCGCCTTTGCCCGCGGCAACCGGCTCGCCGAGTTCGCCGAGTTCGGTCTGCATCTGCAGCGAGATGTCGCGCGCGATCTTGCCGAGCGTGCCGATCAGCATGCCGAAGAACGACGCCGTTTCCGCGATGCGGTCACGCTGCGTATGCCACGGCACGGCGGGCAATTGCAGTTTCAGTTCGTCTGCCAAAGCGGCGGCAACGACTTCGCCTTTGTCGCGCAAACTCGCGAGCGTGCCCGCCGCGCCACCGAATTGCAGCACCAGCACACGCTCACGCAACGCGTCGAGCCGCTCGCGATGACGCAGCAGCGCATCGAGCCATTGCGCGAACTTCAAACCGAGTGTGATAGGCAGCGCCTGTTGCAGCCACGTGCGGCCGATCATCGGCGTCGCGCGATGCTGCTTCGCGAGTGAAGCGACTGCATCGCAGGTGGACGTCAGCGTGCCGTCGAGCAGATCGAACGTTTCGCGCAGTTGCAGCACGGTCGCCGTATCGATGATGTCCTGGCTCGTCGCGCCCCAATGGACGAATTTCGACGCTTCTGCGTCGGCGTCCTTGACGCGCGCGGTCAGTTGCTTGACAAGGGGAATGGCGAGATTGCCGCCGAGCGCGGCATCGCGTGCGAGCGCGTCGGCGTCGAGTTTTTCCGCGCGGCATGTCGCTTCGATCGCGGCCACGGCCGATTGCGGAATCACGCCGTGGATGGCCGATGCGCGCGCCAGCGCCGCTTCGACATCGAGCATCCGTTGCAGCGTCGCGCGCGGCGACCAGATGTCGTTCATCGGCTGCGTGCCGCAGATCAGGCCAGTCAAGCGTGCGCTAGCTTCTAGCATGATGGATGTGTGCGTTGGGATGAATGCGCGTTGGGTCGCGCCTGGAAGCGCGCGGCGTTCGGCTTCATTGTCGCCGAACGCCGCGCCGAGGTCACGCGCGCCGTTGCGCGCGTGTCGGCTGTCAGATGCCGTGGCTCTGCAACCCTTAAGCCGCGCGAGCCTGCTGCGTGCCGTCGATCAGCGCGACGCCCGTCAGCTTTTCCAGTTCGGCGAAGTCGATATCCGAGAAGATTTCGCGCACGACGAGGCCGTCCTTCGTCACGTCGATCATCGCGAGGTCCGTGTAGATGCGGTCCACGCAGCCGACGCCCGTCACCGGGTACGAGCAATCGGCGACGATCTTGCTTTCGCCCTGCTTCGTCAGATGTTCCATCATCACGAACACCTGCTTTGCGCCGATGGCCAGATCCATCGCGCCGCCAACGGCCGGAATCGCATCCGGCGCGCCCGTGTGCCAGTTCGCCAGATCGCCCTTCGACGACACCTGGAACGCGCCCAGCACGCAGTAGTCGAGATGGCCGCCGCGCATCATCGCGAACGAATCGGAATGGTGGAAGAACGCGCCGCCCGTCAGCAGCGTGACGTGCTGCTTGCCGGCGTTGATCAGTTCGTCGTCTTCCTCGCCTTTGGCGGGCGCCGGGCCCATGCCGAGCAGGCCGTTTTCGCTGTGCAGGAAGATTTCCTTGTTGGCGTCGAGGTGATTCGCCACCAGCGTCGGCACGCCGATGCCGAGGTTCACGTAAGCGCCTTCAGGAATGTCCTGCGCGACGCGCTTTGCCATTTCATCGCGGGTCAGTTTTTTCATGTCAGGTCTCCTCAGGCGGCTTGTTCGGGGCGTTGCGCTTGATGCGCGGCCTGCGGCACTTCGACGATGCGCTGCACGAAGATGCCCGGCGTCACGATCACTTCGGGGTCGAGCGCGCCGAGCGGCACGACTTCCGACACCTGCACGATGGCCGTCTTCGCCGCGCTCGCCATGATCGGGCCGAAGTTGCGCGCTGTCTTGCGATACACCAGATTGCCCCAGCGGTCGCCCTTGTACGCCTTGATCAGCGCGAAGTCGGCGTGCAGCGGCGCTTCCAGCACGTAGTGCTTGCCGTCGATCTCACGCGTTTCCTTGCCTTCGGCCAGCTTCGTGCCGTAACCCGTCGGCGTGAAGAAGCCGCCGATGCCCGCGCCCGCCGCACGGATACGCTCGGCCAGATTGCCCTGCGGCACGAGTTCCAGTTCGATTTCGCCGGCGCGATAGAGCGCGTCGAACACGTACGAATCGGTCTGACGCGGGAACGAGCAGATGATCTTGCGCACGCGCTTCGCGTTGAGCAGCGCGGCGAGGCCCGTGTCGCCGTTACCGGCGTTGTTGTTGACGATGGTGAGTTCTTTGGCGCCCTGTTCGATGAGTGCATCGATCAGTTCGGACGGCATGCCCGCCGTGCCGAAACCGCCAATCATGACGGTCGCGCCGTCCTGCACGTCGGCGACTGCCGACTGGAGTGACTCGAAAATCTTGTTGATCATGTCGAATATCCTCTGGAACGCGTCGTTTCCGCGCCGCACGACCCGCCGTTTCATCGACGGATGCGCGCCGGACGGTCTCCACGTCCGCTTTCGTCCTTCAAAGCCTGCTGACGACGGCATGCAGACCTGCTGCAGGCCGCATGTGTTTGGTTCACGTTTCGAATCGCATCACCTCAGAACCGTTAAAAGTTCTTTACGCGAACACTGTTTCGTTTAGCGAACGTACCGGCGCATTATGGTTTGCGTACGCATCACTTGTCAAGGCAAGGGATTCGTGGTTTGCCCTGGCGTTATTCGTAAGCTGCCGGGCGCTGTTCACGTGCTGCCGCGCCCGGCGACCGGTTAGTCGAACAGTCAGTCGTGAAACGGCAGCCCGACATAATTCTCTGCCAGCATCCGCGCCGCTGCATCGGAGCGCGCGACGTAGCGCAATTCGGAAAGCTTCAGGCGATTGACGAACGGCGTGTCGTCGAATGAAGGATGCAGCATGTTCGTCATGAAGTATGAGAAATGCTCGGCGCGCCATATGCGCTCGAGACAGGTCGCCGAGTAAGCCGCGAGCAGGTCGTCGCGCCCTTCCCGATAGCGCGCGGCGAGCGCCTTCGACAGCACACGCACGTCGGCGACGGCCAGGTTCATGCCTTTTGCGCCCGTCGGCGGCACGATGTGCGCGGCGTCGCCGGCAAGAAAAAGGCGACCGTACTGCATCGGCTCGCATACGAAGCTGCGCATCGGCGTCACGCCCTTTTGCGTGATCTCGCCGATGGCAGGCAGCCAGCCGTCGTCGTTTTCGAAGCGCGCGTGAAGCTCGGCCCAGATGCGTTCATCGGACCACAACGCAAGATTTTCGTCGGGACGGCATTGCAGATAGAGACGCGTCACTTCCGGCGACCGCATGCTGAACAGCGCAAAGCCGCGCTCGTGATGCGCGTAGACCAGTTCCTCGCAGGTCGGGGCGGCGTCGGCCAGTATGCCGAGCCATGCATACGGATAGACGCGTTCGAAGGTTTGCAGCGCATCAGCAGGGATGGAATCGCGCGCGATGCCGTGAAAGCCGTCGCAGCCCGCCACATAGTCGCAATCGATACGCTGCACTGCGCCATCGTGCGTGAATCGAACCGAGGGGTGTTCGGTGCCCAGATCGTGAAGCGAGACTTCGGAGACATTGAAATAGAGCGGCTGCTGGTGCCCAACCGCTGACGCGATCATGTCGCACACCACTTCATGCTGGCCATACACCGTGATCGCGCGCCCACCTGTCAACGCGCTCAGATCGATGCGATGCCGCTTGTGCTCAAACAGCAACTCGATGCCGTGATGTACCAGACCTTCACGCTGCATTCGCTCGCCCAGACCAGCCTCGATGAGCGTATCGACGGTGCCTTGTTCCAGTACGCCGGCGCGAACTCGCTGCTCGCAGTATTCGCGCGACCGGCTCTCCAGCACCACCGATTCGACACCCGCCAGCCGCAGCAGATGCGACAGCAGCAGACCGGCCGGACCCGCGCCAACAATGGCTACCTGAGTGCGCATCGTTTGTCTCCGAAGTGCCTGTTCGGCTTGTCAGGCCATTCTCGGCGCTTTCCCGAATATGCGACAACGCGATTTTTAGGATAGGTTGTATACGAAATTTCGATACAGCGTAGGCACCTTTGCACCCGTTGCCCGCGCGCCAAACACCCAGCATGGCCGAACTCGATCTCAACCTGATTCCCTACCTCGTCGCGCTCGAAGACATGCGCAACGTGAGCCGCGCCGCCGAACGTCTCGGTGTGAGCCAGCCGCGCGTGAGCACCGCACTCGGCAAACTGCGCGAGTATTTCGACGATCCGCTGTTCGTGCGCACCTCGCGCGGCATGGAACCGACGCCGCGCGCGCTCGCATTGATTCCCGCTGCCCGTGAGGCGCTCGCACGCATCGAGAAAGGCATGCTCGAATCGCAGGACTTCGATCCCGCGACTTCGACGCATACCTTTTCGCTGGCGTTATCCGATGTCGGCGAGATCGTGTTTCTGCCGCGCCTGTTGCAGCTATTCGCGAAGCGAGCGCCGCATGCGAACCTGCGCTCGGTCTCGTTGCCGCCTGCGCATGTCGAACGCGGTCTGGAATCAGGCGATATCGATCTCGCCGTCGGCTATTTTCCCGATCTTTCCGGCAACAACTTCTTTCAGCAGCGTCTGTTCACGCACCGCTTCATCTGTTTGATGCGCAGCGATCATCCTCTCGCCGGCACGCCGATGACGCTCGACCAGTTCATTGGCCTCGGGCATGCCGTCGTGCGCGCCGAAGGCCGCAGCCAGGAAGTGCTCGAACAGTTTCTGGAGAAGAAGCGGATTCGCCGCCGTGCCGTGCTGGAGACGCCGCATTTCATGAGCCTGCCGTTCATTCTCGCCCGCACCGATCTGATCGCGACGGTGCCGCATGCGATCGGCTTTGCGTACGTGTCGGAACATGCGTCGATCACTCTGGTCGAACCGCCTTTGCCACTGCCGCGCTTCGACTTGCGCCAGCACTGGCATCGCAAGTTCCATAACGATCCGCGCGCAAGCTGGCTGCGCAGCGTTGTTGCAGAATTGTTCAATGATGCGAAGGACGAGTGGCCCAGGTAATGCCCGTCTGCGCTTGCTGCGCATATCCCTGTTGGGCGTAGGGCCGCGAAACATGGAACAATGCGATGGAACCATGACGCAACGTGCGATGCGCGTATCACTGTAACTGGAGCGAAGGATGACTACCAAGAAAACAACGCCCGCCGACGCACCCGGCCGGCCGTCCCGCGAAGAAGCCGAAGAAGCCGTGCGCACCCTCCTGCGCTGGGCCGGCGATAACCCTCAGCGCGAAGGGCTGATCGACACGCCCGCGCGCGTGGTCCGAGCGTACGAAGAATTTTTCGCGGGCTACACCGTCGAGCCGCGCGAGATCCTGGCCCGCACGTTCTCCGAAGTGGACGGCTACGACGAAATGATCGTGCTGAAGGACATCCGCTTCGAAAGCTACTGCGAGCATCATATGGTGCCGATCATCGGGCGTGCGCATGTGGCGTATCTGCCGGAGCATCGCGTGGTGGGCATTTCGAAGCTTGCACGGCTGGTCGATGCCTTTGCCAAGCGTCTGCAGATTCAGGAAAAGATGACCGTGCAGATCGCCGATACGCTCAACGAAGTATTGCAGCCCAAAGGCGTCGGCGTGATTCTGGAAGCGTCGCATCAATGCATGTCGACGCGCGGCGTGCACAAGGCAGGCGTCGAGATGGTGACGTCGCGCATGCTCGGCACGTTCCGCTCGGATCCGTCCACACGCCGCGAGTTTTTGTCGATCGTCCATAGCCCGACGTCTGTCAGCGTCGCGAATACCTGATCAATCGATAGCGGGCCTTTCAACGCGCCATTCAGCGCGAAGGCCCGCTTCCGGCGCGCGCCGTCGTGTCGGCGCCATGCGCATCGCTCAAAGCCTCATTACACCCGTCACGGTGATGTGCTCGCCCGGATAGCGCACTCTAAGAATTGGCCAGGCGTCCTGGATCGCGGCATCGCCCGAGACTGCCGCGACGCGTATCGTGGCGAGAACCGGACGCGTGGACATCGCGCGTTGGTGCGTGTATTGAACGACATACTTGTTCATCTTTGCTCCGCTTCGTTATTCGAGTCGCCATCGCCATCGCGAACATGGCTGAGAACTCGTTACGATGCCGCAGAGATCATCTCAAAACAAGATTAGTTATTCTTATTGATTTAAGGCAAATCAGGCGATTTCCTACGCGCCAAATAGCGTCCCTCATGCTTTCGCACTGACTCTCGCCGATCGAAGCTGGCCGAGCGTGGCAAGCAATACGGCGGCCAGCACGCACGCGACGCCAGCCAGTTGCGCGTGGCTGATCGATTCATGCAGCAGCCCGGCCGCGAACGCGAGCGTCGATACGGGCACCAGCGCCGTTACCAGCCCCGCCTCCGCGCCGCTGATCCGCGAAGCACCCGCGTACCACAGCACAAAGCCAAGCACGGTCGGCACGAGTGCGTAATAGACGACGCCCGTGAGCGCCGCCACGAGGCTCGCGTCGAACGGAATGCGCCACGGCTGCTCGAAAGCGGCCGGCACGATCGCGACGAGCAAGCCGATTCCGCTCATCAGCGCCGACAGCGGCAACGCGGCGACGGGCGTGCGCAGCTTCCGGTTGAGCAAGATGAAGAGCGCCTCGCAGACGATCGCTGCACCTATCAGCATGTTGCCGACGAGTGAATGAGCATCGCGAGAGGCGGCCATATCGTCGATCCGCACGGTGCAGGCCAGCACGCCGACCGTCGCAAGCGCAATTGCGCCGAGCAATGCCAGCGAGGGACGCTCACCGAGCGCGAGCGCCGCGAAACCCGCCGACACGGCCGGCAATGTCCCCGCGATCACGCCCGCATCGGCCGCGGACGCGAGGCGCATCCCGCTGATCAGACATACCGTGTAGCCGACGCTGCCCGCGCCCGCCTGCGCAATCACGAGCAACGCATCGCGTTTGTCGAGCTTCGGCCAGCCGGTTTTCTGCACCCGCATCATCGCGACGAAGACCGGAAACGCGATCGCGAAACGCAGCGCAGTCGCCGTGAACGGCGGCAAGCCAGCCGCTATCGTCTTGCTGACGATGACCGTGGTGCCTACGCCGATCATCGCCAGCGTGCAATAGAAATAGCCCGAGTAACGCGTGTTCATGCCGCCTCCCGTCGTACGATACGGAAAGCGTACGAGCCGGGTCGACGCGTGGTCTTGAACGTTATTGCAGCGCGAACGCGCCTTGAAAGAAATGGATCAGCGCACGGCGGCTGCGTAGCCCGCTGGCGTCACGCCCAGCAGGCGCACGAAGGCTCGCGTCATGTGGCTTTGATCGGCGAAACCCGCCGAAACGGCTGCGTCCGCGAGCGCCCCGCCACTGGCGATCAACTGCCGTGCGAGCAGAACGCGGCGTTGCATCCGGTAAGCGTGCGGCGGCAAGCCCACTTCATGCGCGAAACTGCGCAGCAACTGAAAGCGGCTCATGCCCGCTTCAGCGGCCAGTTCGGCAAGCGTCGTGGCGGCCGAAGGATCGTCGTCGATACGGCTTCTGGCGCGTGCGACAGGACCGATGCGCTCCCGCCTGCACGGCGACACCGTCATGCAGTGCCGTCCAACATACGCAAACATGGCCAGCAACGCCTCTTCGCACGCCAGATTGTCGGCGGGTGAAACGTCGCCTGCTTCGTTCACCGCGACTGAAAAGAGACGCGTGAAATGCGTCGACAGGCCCGGATCATTTAGCACGGGGCGCGTCAACTCGACGTTCTGCGAGCCAGCATGACCGCATTCCGTAAGCGTGCTCAACACCAGCGACGGCTCGAAATACAGCATGCGCCACGCGCGTCCACGCTCATCGAGCGGACTGCCGTCGTGGACTTCGCCTGGATTGACCGTGATGACATCGCTGGCCCGCGCTTCGACGGGGCCACGCCCGCTCGCCGAACGCTGCCCGCCCGCCACCACCACGCCGATGCCGAAACGCTCGTGCGAATGACGCGCGAACGCATGCGTCGTATGCGCGACGGTCGCCTCGATACCGTCGATCGCACAACGCAGCATCTGCACGCGTCCGCGCGGTTTCATCGCCGCGCGCGCCCGGTTTTCACGCAGAGCAGCGACGGCGCATTCATCAACGCCGCCCTTCGTCGCTGCGGCCGCGTTCGCCTTCGCGGATCTTGCCCTGCGACACGCTGCTGCCGGGCGGCACGCTATGCGTGAGCCACACATTGCCGCCGATCACCGAACCGCGCCCGATCGTCACGCGGCCCAGAATGGTCGCGCCCGCGTAGATCACGACATCGTCTTCGACGATCGGGTGACGCGCATTGCCCTTGACCAGCGTGCCGTCTTCTTCCGCAGCAAAGCTTTTTGCGCCGAGCGTCACGGCCTGATACACGCGTACACGCTCGCCGATGATCGCCGTCTCGCCGATCACGACGCCCGTGCCGTGATCGATGAAGAAACTCGGGCCGATCTGCGCGCCGGGGTGAATATCGATACCCGTCGCCGAATGCGCGATCTCGTTGATGAAACGCGCGAGCAGCGGCACGCCGAGCCGGTAGAGCGCGTGCGCGAGGCGATGATGCGTCATCGCCCACACGCCCGGATAGCACAGCAGAATCTCCGTGATGTGCTGCGCGGCAGGATCGCCGACGTACGCGGCCTGAATATCGCTGACCAGCATCGCGCGGATGCCGGGCAACTGCTTGCCGAACTGACGCGCGACATCGAACGCAAGCGCGCTCAGATCCGCCTCCGACGTCTCCGCGTGCTCAGGCAAAAAGCGCAACGCACGGCGAATCTGCTCGGCCAGCAGACGCAACGTGCTTTCGAGCGTGTGGCCCACGTAATAGTCGACGCTTTCGTCGGTCAGATCGGGCGCGCCGTAATGCGTCGGGAACAGTGCGGCGCGCAAACCCGCGACGATGTTGATCACGCCATCGCGCGAAGGCAGTTCACGGATGCCGCGTGGATGGCGCGTGCGATGCAGTTCTTCACGCGACGCACGCAATTCCGCGACGATCTGTTCGAGGCCCCAGTTGTGGGAAGAAACGTTTGACATGGCGAGAACGGCAGCCGCGCGTGAAGCGCGGCGAAAGTGAATTGTCCCCAGAGATTACCGCGTTTCGGCGCGCGCCGCCTGACGCACTTGCGAACTGCATAGCCAGTCGCATAAGGAACGGCTCATGCAGTGCAGACCATTGCATGCGTGCAAACAGACCGCCAGGGAAGCGTTACACGGTCATACTGCTCGCATCGATCCAGCGCACGGCCCAGTCGCGCGCATGCGCGATAGCGGCGGCTTCGGCGGTGAAGCGGAGGGCGGTAGGGAAGAAGCGGTTGGCGACGAGTTCGCCATCGCTGGAGCGCGACACCACGACATAAGGTTGCCAAGTTCCATCGCCCGCGCGCGCCGGCGCGCAGTTAAGCAAGTAGCCACGATGTGTGAATGCAGCATCAACGTGCATGAGTCACCCGCCCCTGACTGCCCCATAGATGGTCCTTGTGCGAGTGCTTTGCCATTTAGCGAAACAGTCCGCGCGACACTTGCGGTCATGCTGTTGTGTGGTCGTTGCTGCACTCGAACCAGAATCATACTCTGTAGGAAAAGGGCGTCTACGAAAAAAATAAGTAAAAATTCGCTGCCTGCCCTAAGTGCCGTCACGCGTGGACCGCGAGGTGATTGCGCGCTCACGCGGAACGACTTTTGCTCCTATCCTATGCTTTAAAGGCACGAGCCAAGGAGGGCATCAACATGAGCCTCAATACTCGCAAAGTCCCAGCGACACAATCGGGCACGCAGGTCGCACGCAGCGCCGAGATGCACAACGACCGCACGCACGACAGCACCGTGGACACCGACAGCAAGAACCTTGAAGCCGCGCGCATCGCGGGCCACGCGCCGATCGGCCCCGATGAGATCACGACGAGCAATGCAACGCTGGTGAACAGCGTGCCCGATAACCCTCACGCCATGGTGGCGGGATTCGACAGCCGCATCGGCGGAAACCATCTTCTGCTTGCTTTGGAGCCGGGTTATCGCGTGGTCGACAAGGGCATGACCATGCCCGATCCCACCGAACATTTCGACGACCGCTTTCATGAAGCACACTTTCATACGGGCGGGCGCGTGCACTACGCGATCAATCACCGGCGGCCGATGCGGGTGATCGAACTCGAACGCGTCGGGTGAATCGAGCGTGTGTTTGCGCGGTTTGATCTTTGTCGCTGGCAGGCGTGGCGTGTCATTGTGTGGCTCGCCGCGCCATTCTGTTGCATGACGTTCCACGTTCCGTTCGGGCGAACTTCGCTTTCGGATCAGACGAACCGCTCAGACATCGGTCAGGCCAACATGCGCGCGATTCGAAACTGCTGGTTTCATGACCTGATCGCACGCAGCTCTTTTTCGTGCTTGCTGCTATCAGCACAATCAGCCCATTTCCCTCATTCACGGAGCAGCAGATGAGCAGAATCGTCGTGATTGGCGCAACAGGCACGCTCGGCCAGGCCGTGGCCGCCGAACTGAAAGCGCGGCATGAAGTGATCGAAGTCGGCGCGACGCGCGGCAAGTATCAGGTCGACAGCAAGGACCCCGCTAGCATCGAACGGCTGTTTGAGGCCATCGGCAAAGTGGATGGCATCGTCACGACGACGGGCAAGGTTCACTTCGGCCCGCTGCCCGAGATGAGCATCGAGCAGTTCTGGATCGGTCTGCGCGACAAGCTGATGGGACAGATCAACGTCGTGCTCGCGGCTCAACCGTATCTGAACGACGGTGGCTCATTCACGCTGACGAGCGGCATTCTTGCCGACGAACCGATCAAGCTGGGTGTCAGCGCGACGACCGTGAATCTGGCGCTCGAAGGCTTCGTGCGCGGCGCGGCGATCGAGTTGCCCCGCCATATCCGCATCAACCTTGTCAGCCCGACTGTGTTGACTGAGTCAATGGAAAGCTACGCACCGTTCTTCAGAGGCTTCGAACCTGTCGACGCGAAGAAAGCCGCGCAAGCGTATCTGCGCAGCGTTGAAGGTGCGCAGACGGGACGTGTGTATCGCGTCGGCTACTAGAACGTTCGATTGATGTCTGCTGGCGGGCGCACATTGACGTGCGCCCGTTTTTTATTGGGCAGACGGTTGCGACTCAATGGATCTCCGGCTCGCCTTTGCCTGCGTTCGCGCCATCGCGTTGCAGGAAGTCGAAGTCACAACCCTTGTCGGCCTGCAGCACATGCACCTGATGCATCGCGCCGTAGCCGCGCGTGAAACGCGGCGCCGGCGCGACCCATGCGGCTTTGCGGCGCGCCAGTTCTTCATCCGATACCAGCACGTTCAGCTTGCGCTGCGGCACATCGAGTTCGATCATGTCGCCGTCGCGCACCAGCGCAAACGGCCCGCCGATAAACGATTCCGGCGCCACGTGCAGCACGCACGCGCCGTAGCTCGTGCCGCTCATGCGCGCATCGGAAATGCGCAGCATGTCGCGCACGCCCTGCTTCAGCAGCTTCTGCGGAATCGACAACTGGCCCCACTCGGGCATGCCCGGCGCGCCGACCGGCCCTGCATGCTGCAAAACGATCACGCAGGTTTTGTCGATATCGAGCGCATCGTCGTCGATGCGCGCGGCCATGTCGTTGTAGTCCCTGAACACCACGGCGCGGCCCGTGTGCACCAGCAGATGCGGCTCGGCCGCGCCCGGCTTGATGACGGCGCCATCGGGCGCGATATTGCCGCGCAGGACGGCGAGACCGTTGTCCGGCATCAGCGGATTGCTGCGGCGGCGGATCACGTCGTCGTTGAAAATCTGCGCGCCTTCGAGGTTCTCGCCGATCGTCCTGCCGTTCACGGTCTTCTGCGAGCGGTCGATCAGATCGCCCAGTTCCGCGAGCATCGCCTGCAGGCCGCCCGCATAGTAGAAATCTTCCATCAGGTACGCGCCCGTCGGCCGGATGTTGGCCAGCACCGGCGTGCGGCGCGACATGCTGTCGTAACGGTCGAGCGTCAGCTGGATGCCCGCACGGCGCGCGAGCGCGATCATATGCACGATGGCATTCGTCGAACCTGACAGCGCGAGGCAGGTAGTGACCGCGTTATCGATGGATTTTTCGGTGAGGATGTCCGATGGCTTGAGGTCTTCCCACACCATCTCGACGATACGCATGCCCGTTTTCGCGGACATCTGCGCATGGCGCGAATCAGGCGCGGGAATCGAGGCGAAGCCCGGCAGCGTGAAACCGAGTGCTTCGGCGGCGCTCGTCATCGTCGATGCCGTGCCCATCGTCATGCAGTGGCCCGGCGAACGCGCAATGCCGCCTTCCACACCTTGCCAGTCTTCTTCCGTGATCTTGCCTGCGCGCAGGTCGGCCCAGTATTTCCACGTGTCCGAACCCGAGCCGAGTGTTGCGCCGTTCCAGTTGCCGCGCAGCATCGGGCCGGCGGGCAGAAAGATAGTCGGCAGATCCATCGAGATCGCGCCCATCAGCAGCGCGGGCGTGGTCTTGTCGCAGCCGCCCATCAGCACGACGCCATCGGCGGGATACGAACGCAGCGTCTCTTCCGCTTCCATCGCGAGGAAGTTGCGGTAGAGCATCGTGGTCGGCTTCTGGAACGGCTCCGACAAGGTCTGCACCGGCAACTCGATCGGAAATCCGCCCGCCTGCCAGATGCCGCGCTTCACTTCTTCCACACGCTGCTTGAAGTGCGTGTGGCAAGGGTTCATCTCGCTCCAGGTGTTGAGGATCGCGATGACAGGCTTGCCCGCGTACTCCTCACGGCTATAACCCATCTGAGCCGTACGCGAGCGATGGCCGAACGAGCGTAGATCGTTCACGCCGTACCAGCGGTGACTGCGCAGTTCTTCGGGGGACTTCCGTTTCTTCGTCTGATCGTTCGACACTTCAACTCCTACCGGCGCTGCTCCTTCACCCGCGACACGATCTGCGTCGGGCTGACGAACTGCAACGCTATCAACACCCAGATCAGCGTGATCGCCATGTAGATCATCGCCATGGCGTCGATCGACTGCGGCGCGCGCACGCCCGTTGAAAACACAGCGTAGTACAACGCGACGACGAGCGTTTGCGTCGCCGGCCCCGCCGTGAAAAACGTCAGCTCGAACATACCGATGGTGCGCACCAGCACGAGCAGACCCGCCGCGAGCATGCCGGGCACCAGCAAGGGCAGCAGAATATAGCGGAAATACCGGAACGTATTCGCGCCGAAGATGCGCGCCGCCGATTCCAGATTCGGATCGATCTGCTCGATGAACGGCGTCATCACCAGAATGACGAACGGCAGCGCGGGCACGAGGTTCGCGAGGTTCACCCCCCACAGCGTTCCCGCCAGGCCGATCTTGTACATCACGGGCGCCATCGGAATGCCGTAGGTGACAGGCGGCACCATCAGCGGCAGCAGGAACACCAGCATCGCGAAACGCTTGCCGCGAAACTGCACGCGCGCCAACGCATACGCGGCAGGCACGCCGAGCACGACGGACAGCAGCACGACCGCGCCGACGACTTCAACCGTGACCCACAGCACCGCCGCAAGCTGGAAGTCGGTCCACGCCTGAGCGTACCAATGCAGCGTAAAGCCCTGCGGCAACAGCGTGCCGAACCAGCGCGTCGCGATGGAGTTCACCGCGACGGTGGCGATCAGCAGCACGAGATTCAGCAGGAAGAAAATCATCGCGCCCCAGACGAGCGCCTTGTACACGCGATCGCGCAAACTGACGTGCGGTTTCATCGATTTCACCGTTTGCCCTTGCGGCGCAGTGGGCCACGGATGCGCGACCTGACGATCGGTTGCCATCAGCCTTTACCTCCCGTCGCCGGTCCAGTGTAGAAGAAGCGGCGCGCGCCCAGCATCGCAGCGACGATGACCAGTTGCACGAAGCCCATCACGATTGCAATCGCCGATGCGAGCGAGTAATCGTAGTTCTCGAACGCGGCCTCGGCGGCGGCGATCGACATCACGCGCGTCGGACCGGCAGGCGCACCGAGCAGCACCGCCGACGGAAACACCGAAAACGCCTGCACGAACGACAGACACGCGGCCATCGTCAGCCCCGGCACCAGCAGCGGCAGATAGATCTGACGGAACTGCTGCCACGGATTCGCGCCGAGCGTCGCCGCAGCACTGGCGAGCGTCGGATCGATGCCCGTCACGTATGACAGCGTCAGCAGGAACGCAAACGGAAAGCCCGACACCACCAGCGAGATCAGCACACCCCAGTAGTTATGTGTGAGGCGCACTTCGTCGGTATAGAGATGCAGCCCTTGCAGCGCCTGTGGAAACCAGCCATTCGGACCGAAGTACGTCAGCATGCCATCGGCGATCAGCACGGTGCCGAGCGTGACGGGAATCACCAGCAACGTGGTCACGAACTTCTGATACGGCGACGGACGGCGCAGCGCGAACGCAACCGGCACCGACACGCCAACATTGATCAACGTAGCAGGCACGGCGAGCTTCAGCGTGACGATGATGGTGGGCCACATCGACGTGTCGCTGAAAAACTTCGCGTAGTTCGCCCACATGCCGCCGCCTTCCATCGGGCTGAACGACAGCGCGAGACCATAGACGAACGGGTAGACGAACAGCGCGAGGATGAACAGCAACGCAGGCGACACGAGCCACGCCTTGCCGTCGCGCGGCGCGGCTGACGCCGCTGCGGGCGTCAGCGTGCTCATGCCGGCTCTCCGTCGTACACCAGCGTGCGCGACGGCGGCACGCGCAACGTGACGCGCTCACCTTCGGCAAACTCGCCTGCCACACGCGCCCACAACTCGCCGAATGCGCTCTTCACGCGGATCAGCGAATCGCGGCCGCCGTATTCGACCGTCGTGACCTGTGCGTCGAACGCATTCTCCGAGCCGGGCGCGGCGCGCTCCATATCTTCGGGACGCAGCGCGACGGCAACACGCTTGCTGTTGAAGCCATCCATGGCCGTGCCGATCAGGCGCACGCCGTTCGCCTCGACTGCGACGCCATCGCCCTGCGTGCCTTCCAGCGTGAACGGCAGCACGTTGCGATAGCCCATGAAACGCGCGACATGCAGGTTCTTCGGTCGCCCATAAACTTCCTTCGGCGCCGCGACCTGCTGCACGACGCCTTCTTTCATCACGACGATGCGGTCCGCCATCGACAGCGCTTCGTCCTGATCGTGCGTCACGTAAATGGTCGCGCGATCCAGCTGGCTGTGAATGCGGCGGATCTCGGCGCGCATTTCGATACGCAGCTTGGTGTCGAGATTCGACAGCGGCTCGTCCATCAGAATGAGCGGCGGCTCGATGACAATGGCGCGCGCGATCGCCACGCGCTGCTGCTGGCCGCCCGACAACTGGCCCGGCAGCTTCTTCTCGTGACCGACCAGTTGCACGAGTTGCAACGCGTCACGCGCACGCTTGACCGTTTCCGCCTTCGATATGCCGCGCATCTTCAGGCCAAAGCCGACGTTGTCGAGCACCGACATGTGCGGAAACAGCGCGTAATTCTGGAACACCATGCCGAAGCCGCGCTTTTCTGGCGGCAAGACATCGATGCGTTTCTCGTCGAGCCAGATGCCGCCGCCCGACAGCGGTTGCACACCCGCGATGCAGTTGAGCGCCGTCGATTTTCCGCAGCCCGACGGACCGAGCAGCGCGATGAATTCGCCGCGGCGGATATTCAGATCGAGGCCCTGCAACGCGGCAACGGATTGGCCTTCGGCATTCACGAAACTGCGGCTGACCGACTCGAGGCGCAACTGTTCAAAGTGATGCTTCATGATCGCTTCCCTACGATGTTGCGTGGCCGCGCCGCGAGGCGGCGCGCCGTCACAGTCGCCGATGTGCGTATGGCGTCATGCATCACGCCATGCGCAACACCGGCTGTTCCGCTTTGCACGGTAATGGGTGTGTCTGGCGATGCGCTTATTTGCTCTTTTGCGCGCCCACTTCGCGGTCCCACTTCTGGAATGCCGCGACCATCGCCGCCGCGCTCAACGGCTGAACGTGCGGACGATCAGCCAGCAATTTTGCGTATTCCGGACGGCCGAATTTTTTCAGCACGTCCTGGCTGTGCTCGGGCGCCTGGGCTTCCGTCACGCCCTTGATAGCCGGACCGGGATAGAAATAGCCGTCGTCGTACGTCAAGGCCTGCTGTGCCGGCTCCAGCATGAAGTTCATCAGCTTGTAGAGAATATCGAGCTTTTCCTTCGGCACGCCCTTCGGAATCACCATGTAGTGCGCGTCGTTGACCCAGGTCATGTTGTCGAACGCCTGCACCTTGAATTCAGCCGGCACGATGCCGAGCGCGCGCGGGTTGATGTCCCAGCCCGTCACGGTGACGGTCATGTCACGCGTGCCTTCGCCCAGTTCCTTCATCACCGCCGACGTGCCGCCCGGATAGTAAGGAATGCAGTCGTTCAGCTGTTTGAGGAATGCCCAGGTTTTATCCCAGCCATTGACGGGATCTTTCGGGTCTTTGTCGCCGAGCACGTACGGCAGGCCCATCAGGAACGTGCGGCCCGGACCGGAATTGGCGGGGCGCGCGTAGATCAGCTTGTTCGGATGCGCCTTGCACCATTGCAGCAGCTGGTCCGGCGTTTTGGGGGGATCAGTGACCTTGGCCGGGTTGTATTCGAGCAGCGGGCCGGCGGGCATATAAGCGACTTCGAGACCGAAGCCCTGCGCGATGTCCTGCATCTTGCGCGGACCGGGCGCGTACTTGTCGAGCACACCGGGGAAGGCAGCATTGTTTTCCGGCAGCAGCTTGATCCACAGATTCTGTTCGATGCCGGCGGCGAGCGCGTCGGTGCCCGTCAGCACGAGATCGATATCCGAGCGGCCGGCGGCCTGCATCGCCTTGATCTTGCCGGGCAACTGCGGTGCGGGCGCGTTCGTGTAGGTGATATTGGAGACGAGATTCGGGTACTTAGCCTTGAAGGCTTCGAAGCCCTTTTGCGTGAGTTGCAGATCGCCGGCGACGTCGACGATGTTGAGCGTGACGGGGTCTGCCGCGCGCGCCACTTGCGTATACCCTGCCACCACCGCGCCGACTGCCATGCACAGTGCAGCCACTTTCAGTGGCAACTTGCCAGAAAAAGCCATTTCGTCTCCTCGCCTCTTGGTATGGAACGCCCGCCGACGGGATGCGGCGGTGACGTATCACGGGCTGCTAGTCAGAGAAACATAACGAACGCAAGCGCATGATGTCAAGCAAATCTTAGCTTGACGAGATCAGCGCACGATCACCTTTCAGATTCATCAAGTCCTTTTATGGTAAGGGTTTCCGCGCATTTTTTCGATTCGGCCGGATGGCATAGGGAGAACACCGAGATATGACTTGTTAGGCAACTTCAGCCACCGCGAACGCCCTGCGTGTTGACGTACAGCGCGTACAGGCCATGGCTTGCGGCCATGAACAGGCGGTTTCGGTGCCGGCCGCCGAAACATACGTTCGCACAACGCTCGGGCAGCGCGATATGTCCGAGCGCTTCGCCTTGCGGAGAGAACACGCGCACGCCGTCGAGCTCATCCGTGCCCATGCCCCAGCCGCACCAGAGGTTGCCGTGGAGATCGATGCGAAAGCCGTCCGGCGTACCCTGTTGCGCGTCGATCAGCACGCGGTTGTTGGCGAGCGTGCGCCCGTCGCCGAGCACATCGAACGCGCGGATCGTGCGCGGCTTCGCGCGCGATTCGACGATATACAGCACCGATTCATCCGGCGAGAACGCGAGCCCGTTCGGGCCGATCACTTCGTCGCACACCATCGTCACTTCGCCCGTCTGACCGTCGACGCGATAGACGTTCTGCGGCAACTCCGGCTCCTGCTTCTCGCCTTCGTAAAAACTGTCGATGCCGAACGAGGGATCGGTGAACCAGATCGAGCCGTCCGACTTCACGATCACATCGTTCGGCGAGTTGAAGCGCTTGCCCTGGTAGCGATCCGCGAGCACCGTGATCGAGCCGTCGTACTCGGTGCGCGTCACGCGCCGCGTCAGATGCTCGCAGGTGACAAGCCGCCCTTCGCGGTCGCGCGTGTTGCCGTTGGCATTGTTCGATGGCCGGCGAAACGGCGTCACGGCGCCCGTTTCCTCGTCCCAGCGCAGCATGCGGTTGTTCGGAATGTCGCTCCACAGCACGTAGCGGCCGTCGCCGAACCAGACAGGGCCTTCGGACCAGCGCGCGCCCTGATACAGGCACTCGACGGATGCCGAGGCGAGACGCAATGCATCGAAGCGGGGATCAAAACTACGGATGGAAGGATCGGGATAGCGGCGCGGGTTCAGTTGGCTGAGTTCGGTCATGGCGCTGTCAGAGCGAACGCCGGGCGTCGAATTGATCGACGCCCGGCGTTCGTGGTGGTTTGATTATTGTTGATGACGCGGCCCGAAGCGCGCTTGCGAGCACCCCGAGCCGCTCTGCCGTCATGCCTGCGCGGGTTTGCCGTCGCGCAGACGCCAGAGCTTCAACGGATTATCGTCGCGCAACGCTTGCGGCAGCAAATCCTCCGGCAGATCCTGGTAGCAGACCGGGCGCAGGAAACGTTCGATCGCCGTGGCGCCGACCGAAGTCGCACGCGGGTCTGACGTGGCCGGGAACGGGCCGCCGTGCACCATGGCGTGAGACACCTCGACGCCCGTCGGAAAGCCGTTCGCCAGGATGCGGCCCGCCTTGCGTTCCAGCGTGGGCAAGAGGCGCCGCGCCGTGTCGTAATCTTCGGGTTCGATCTGCAACGTCGCCGTCAGCTGGCCTTCGAGATACTCGGCCACCTTGACCATTTCGTCGATATCCGAGCACGTGACGATCAGCGACGTCGGCCCGAAGATTTCGTCCTCGAGTTCGGCGGAGGCGAGAAACTGCATCGCGGAGGTCTGGAACAGCGCGGGCAACGCCGGGCACGTCGCATCCGACGAGGTGCCGCGCGCGATGGTCTGCACCCCGCGCTGCTCGGTACGATGCGTAATGCCGCCCTGATACGCCCTCGCGATGCCCGGCGTCAGCATGGTCTGCGCGCTCTTTTGCGCGAGCGCTTTGGCGGCAGCGTCGATGAAGATCTGCTTGTTCGGGCCTTCGAGAATCAGCACAAGACCAGGATTCGTGCAGAACTGTCCGACACCGAGCGTCACCGATTCGATGAAGCCTGTCGCAATCTGCTCAGCGCGTTTGGCCAGCGCGCCGGGCAGCACGAAGAACTGGTTGACGCTGCTCATCTCGGCGAACACGGGAATCGGCGCGCGGCGCTTTTGCGCGAGATTGACGAGCGCAAGGCCGCCCGCGCGCGAACCCGTGAAGCCAACCGATTTGATGGCGGGATGCTGGACCAGCGCCTCGCCGATCTCGTTACCCGCGCCGATGACGAGCGAGAACACGCCCTCATGCAGCCCGCAATCCGCGACCGCTTTCTGAATCGCGCGCCCCACCAGTTCGGACGTACCGAGATGCGCAGGGTGCGCCTTGACGACAACCGGGCAACCCGCTGCCAGCGCAGATGCCGTATCGCCGCCCGCCACGGAAAACGCGAGCGGGAAATTGCTCGCTCCGAATACGCCGACCGGACCGACGGGAATCTTCTGCAGGCGCAGATCGGAGCGCGGCAGCGGCTTGCGATCGGGCTGGGCCGAATCGAGTGTCGCGGTGAGCCAGCGGCCCTCGCGCACCAGCGAAGCAAACAGCTTCAACTGTCCGACGGTGCGCGCGCGCTCGCCTTCCAGCCGCGCCTTGGGCAGCGCCGATTCGGCTTGTGCGCGCTCGATCAGCGTATCGCCCAGACCGAGGATGTTTTCCGCGACCGTTTCGAGAAAATGCGCGCGGATTTCGAGCGAGGTTTGACGGTAGGCGTCGAACGCCAGCGCGGCCAGCGTGCATGCGCGGTCCACGTCGACCGTGCCGCCCGCACCGAATTCGGGTTCGATTTCCATATTGCGCGCCGGGTCGAACGCGCGCAGCGTGCCCTTGGTGCCGCGCACCTCGGCCGCGCCGATCAGCATGTCTCCGGTAATCTGCATGTCCTGCTCCTGTCGATGGCCGCGCGGCAGGAACGCATCTCAGTCGAGCGGCCGGAATTCAGATAGTGAATGTGCGACGTCACGATGGGCGGACGATTCCGCGAGATGGCGCTCAAACAGAGCCAGGCCAGCGTCGCAACTTCGATCTTCGCATGATGCCCGGGCGGCGTCGAACGTGCTGGCGGTTGCCTCAGTGTTCGTCCGGCACATTAGCAAAACGTGGGACAGCAACCCTTTTCGATCAGTCGCGAACTTCCACGCAACCAGTGTGCCGCAGCCAGCACGCGTTGACCCGTTCGCTCGCCGAGCGGATCACGGACTGCCGGAACGCCCTGCGACGTGACAATCGCCCAGGAAAACTAACATTGCGCTTCCAAGTTGTCAAACAACCAGGAGTGTAAATCGCGCAAATGCCAGATGCATAGAACCCGCTTTCTTCATACAAAAGAAGGCTCAACATGCTGCGGCGCACTTCTGACTGATATAAATGCTGGTATGACAACGAGTGGAAAAGCCGGCCGGTTTGAATCAAACGTTTCGTAATCTCTTCCGATTTTCAAGATACCACCGTATTTAATACCGATTCAAACCAGTGCAAATCCCTCTCAATGAGAGGTTTATTCGATTGGCTGTCAGCCAAGGCAGGAGCGGATTTGCGGCATTTGCTGGAGAATTGCGCCAAATCAATTTAATGACGCAGACGCGACAAGCCGATTTTGAGCCAAAAAAGAAACATCCTAAAAATTCTCTATCGCCAATGCGTATTAACCGGCGAATAATAGTGATAAATTGATGCGCAACAAGACCATGAGTCACCGCAGCATCGGCATGGCCATAGCCCGCTCCGCTGCGAACCTCGAGAGATAGAACCTTGCCTCAACATTTCATTGAGCAGATGTCGCCGTTGCTGGCAGCGGAGAACGATGTCACCTGGTTCCGCGAAGTCGCCCGGCTGGCTGACGGGTGGGGCTTTGATCGCGTGCTGGTCGGGATTCTTCCGCGGCCCGGCATGCGTCTGGAAGACGCGTTCATCCGCAGCACGTACTCGCCGTCGTGGCGGCAGTTCTACAACGATCAGGGCTTCGCGCACATCGATCCGACGGTCACGCATTGCATGACCAAGTCGTCGCCGCTGATCTGGTCACCCGATCTGTTCGTGACCTCTCCCGCGCAAACCATGTATGAGGAAGCGCGCGCGCATGGCTTGCACGCAGGCGTGAGTCTGCCTATACATGGTCCACGGCAGGAGTCAGGGCTGATCTGCTTCGTCAACGATCAGAACCCGAGCGATGATTTCTGGCGTCATCTCGATGTCGTGCTGCCCAACCTGGTGCTGTTGCGCGACCTCGTCATCGATACGAGCCAGCCTCACCTGAATGCTCACACGCAGGCCCTGGTGCCGAAGCTCACGCCGCGTGAACAGGAGTGCCTGAAATGGACCGCTCGCGGTAAGTCCACGTGGGAAATTTCGCACATCCTTAATTGCTCGGAAGCCGTGGTGAACTTCCACCTTAAGAACATTCGCACGAAATTCGGCGTGAACTCACGGCGGGCGGCCGCCGTGATTGCAACGCAGCTTGGTCTTATTGATCCAGGTTGATCAGCTCACGGGCTTCCGGGTTGTGGAGCACCTTCTCTGCCCTGCCCAGATCGCCGTCCGTGACGGTCTTCGTGAAATACAGACCGAGCAGGATCGAGACGGGTGCCGGAATCTCAGCGCCCGATTCGAAGCGGCTGCCACGCGACTGCGTCACGCCGAAGCGTGCCCAGAACTGACGCTGGCTCTCTTTCTTTTTCTTGCGGTACGCGATGATCAGTACGCGATCAACGCCGGACGAAGGGTCCGCGCTGCGGTTCTGAACGGTCGGTTGAACGTTTGCGTGAACACCCGCTTGCCAATGATTTTGAAGTTCCATGATGTTTTCTTCCCTGTTGAGTGGCCCTCATCTCAATTTTGTAATCTTCAGACGCGATCGCCACCTATCTAGGTGAGTAGGTGTTTTTTTTATCCGAAATGCATACGTTTTCCTGCGTACCGCGACCACGTAAGGAGTACACCATGCATACCTCGATTCGGATTGGCACACGGCAAGAGTTCGACAACAACCATATCAACGAGATGTATCGGCTTCGCGCACGGGTTTTCCGTGACCGGATGGGATGGGATGTCCCCACCATCGCCGGCATGGAGATCGATGGATACGACGCGCTCGGTCCGTACTACATGCTCATCCAGGACCCCGAGCGGCAGGTGCGCGGCTGCTGGCGTCTGATGCCCACGGAAGGCCCGAACATGCTGAAAGACACGTTTCCGCAGTTGCTCGACGGACAGGCTGCCCCACTCGGGAGGCATATATGGGAATTGAGCCGCTTTGCTATCGAAACGGATGGAGAGCAAACGTTTGGCTTTGCAGATATGACGATGAACGCCATCCACGAACTGGTCACGTTCGCGGACCGGATGGGCATTACGCGCTATGTGACCGTCACGACGACGTCGATCGAGCGGCTGTTGAAGCGCACGGGGATCGAAGTGACGCGCTTGGGGCCGCCCGTGAAGATCGGCGTCGAACGCACGGTTGCGCTCGACATCACCGTCGACGCGATCCGCGCCGCAGTGTGCAAGCCGATGCGGGTCGCAGCGTGATCGCGGCCTGACAGCGGTCTGATCGAAGAAAACGTCTAGCTGCGCCGGAAGGTGATGTGGGAAATGCGGCGGACGAGCAGCGCTGCCGCCAAAGCGGCGCAGCCCGTCAGCACGACGCCGATGTGAATCGACTGCACGAGCACGTGACGTGCAGCGTCGAACAGCGCCGGGCCTTCCAGGCCGGCGCGTTTCAGTTCGGCCAGCAGCGAATCGCGGAGGTTTTCATCGACCAGAATGCGCGGATCGGCGAGTTTTGGCCGCCACGTCGTGGCGACGTTCTCGCCCAGTACGCGCAGCGAATCCGCCACGCCCGACGCATAGCGCCGGTTCACGATCGTCGCCACGATGCTGGTGCCGAGCATGCCGCCTACCATCCGCGTGGACTGCAGCAGCGCCGTCGTGATGCCGAAGCGTTCGCGGCCGGCTATCTCCTGGCCGAACACGTTCAGGTTGTTGAGAATGAACCCCAGCCCGATACCTACGGCCGCCATCGACAGTTCGAGATAGAGATGCGGCGTCGTGGGCGTGGCAAGCGCAATCCCCACCGAAGCCGCCACCAGCAAGCTGAAGCCGATGGTCAGAATGGCCGTGGGCCGCTTCATGTGAATCACGATGCGCGTGTTGATCAGGCTGCCGAGGGCGATGCACGCGGCTATCGGCGTAGCGAGCAGGCCGGCCTGCTGCGGCGACAACCCGAAGCCGCCCTGCAGCAGCAGCGGCGCGAAAAAGATCAGCGAGAACATCACGAAGCCCGACAGCACCGACAGCGTGAACAGCGTCACGAGCTGCGGGTCCTTGAACAGGTCGAGCGGCACGATGGGATGCGTCGCGCGGCGTTCGCAGATGAGCAACGCCGCCGCACCAACAACCACCAGCGCCGCGAGGATCAGGTTGGCCGTGGTCAGACCGTCCTTCGGCACGGCTTCGATAAAGGTCTGCAAGCCACCGAGCACCAGCGCAACCAGCGCGGCACCCGTCCAGTCGATCCGCACGTCGCCCGTCCGCTCGCGACGGTAGTACGGCAGATGTGCCCAGATGAAGTACAGCGCGAGCGCGCCGACGGGCAGGTTCACCAGAAACGTCGAACGCCAGCCGAATTGCTGGCTCAGCCAGCCGCCCAGCGACGGCCCCGCCGCCGTGCCGATGCCGTAGGCAGCCGCCAGCACGACCTGCCAGCGCACGCGCGTACGCGGATCGGGAAAGATATCGGGGATCGACGCGAACGCGGTGCCGACCATCATGCCGCCGCCCACGCCCTGCAGGCCGCGCGCGAACACCAGAAACGGCATGCTCGACGCGAGACCGCACAGCACCGACGCCAGCGTGAAGACGATCACTGCCGTGATGACGAAGTACTTGCGGCCGAAGTAATCGCCGAGCCGCCCGAACACGGGCACCGTGACGACGGAAGCCAGCAGATAGGCGCTCGCGATCCATGCGTAGTACTCGAAACCATGCAGTTCGACGACGATCGACGGCAATGCCGTGCTGACCACCGTTTGATCGAGTGCGACCAGCATGTTGACGAGACCAATGCCGAGCATGGCCAGCAAGGCGTCGCGGAATACGAGAGGACGGGAAGGGTTCACTTCGTTGCGATGCGGCGCAAGGCGCGCCGCATTTTTCAGTCAGGAGGAAAACGGAACCGGGCCACCGTCAGGCGGCTGGCCCGGCGAGGCGGAAAAACTCAGGAGCCGAACATCCGGTCGCGTGCACGCTCGAGGTGCTGACGCATTGCGAGACCGGCCGCAGCTGAATCCTTACTGCGGATCGCTTCGAGCACAGCGAGATGCTCGGCCTGCACCAGCCGCTGACGCTCGAGCGTCTTCACCAGCGACAGATTGCGCGACAGATTCATGCTGAACACGATCTGCTCTTCGATGAACGACATCATCGTGATGAAGAACTGGTTCTTCGACGCCCGCGCGACGGCCAGGTGAAACGCGAAATCATCCTTCGCGCCAATGCCCTGCGTTTCAATCACACGTTCGAGTTCGTCCCACGCATGCTGGATCGCGGCGATGTCGTCGGCTTCGGCCATTTGCGCGGCCAGTTCGGCGGCGCCGGATACCGTGACGATGCGGAAATCGTAGCAGCGGCGGATATCGGAGAGCGTTTCAAGCGGCGCGAAGCGGCGCACGTCGGGGTCCGGTCGGCGCGCGACCGTGGTGCCCGAGCCGTGCCGCGTGACGATGATGCCGTCGGCGCGCAGTCGCGCCAGCGCTTCGCGCACCGTCGGCCGCGACGTCGCGCAGCGCTCCGCGAGGGCATGCTCGGGCGGCAGACGCTCGCCTTCCTTGTACTCGCCTTCGAGAATGCGGTTGAGATTGTCGCCGTAGATCTTGTCGGGCAGACCTGTCGATTTGCGCTCGTTCATCGTCGAGAAAGCGGCTTGTCAGAGTAGATTCGAATTGTAAGGCAAATAACGCGCGCCACGCGCCTCAGCCGTCCGCCGTATGGGTCAGAAAGTACGCTATTGCGCGCATGCCGCCAGTATGAACGACCTCGCGTCCGACAGCAAAATTTGACAAATCATTGATTAACATCTGTGTTTCCGCTGACGAAAACGCGCCTTCCGCGCCGATGATCTAAGCTGCACGCACCAACTCGACACACTCACCGCTACACGGCACGGAGGCCCTATGTACACACGCATCCTCGTTGCAGTCGACGGCAGCAACACATCGCGCCGCGCTTTCGACGGCGCCCTGAACCTCGCCAGCAAACTGGGCGCGACGCTGCGCGCGTTCTACGCCGTCGAAAACACGCCGATGTATTTCGATGCGCCCGGCTATGACCCGTCCATCCTGCGCAACCGGCTGGTCGAGCAAGGCAAGGAACTGACGGCAGAGTTGTCGGCGGCGATGCGCGCGAGCAACGTATCGGGCGATATCGCAGTGGGCGAAGCCACCTCGCTCGACGACGTGCCGACGCTCGTGTTGCGCGCAGCAGCCGAGTTCAATGCCGACCTGATCGTGATGGGCACGCATGGCCGGCGCGGCATGCAGCGGCTGATTCTCGGCAGCGTGGCCGAGCGCTGCGTGCGCCAGTCGACCTTGCCCGTGCTGCTGATTCCAACAGCCGCAGGCGGCGATGAAGCAGCGCAGGAAACGAAAGCCTGAACTGTGCATCGGCATGCATGACGCCGCGCAAAAGTGACCAAGGCGTTTGCGCGTCATTTTGCCGCCTGGTTGCGCGCGCATCGAGTGGGACAATCGGTTGTCACCCTTATTCATAGCCGGTTGGTCCCATGCTCAATCCCATTGCAGTTGCCGCCGCAGTCTCCCCGTCAGCGTCGCCCGCGCGCACTCGCCGCAGCCCGGCTTCTTCCACGCAGCGCGCGACGCGCACCTCGGCACGCTGCTCGTCGTGCGCGATGCGGCATCTGTGCATGCCGCAAGGCCTGGCCGCCAACGACATGCCGCAACTCGAAGCACTGATCTGCACGGCGCGCGCCGTACGTCGCGGCGAGTCGCTGTATCGCGCCGGCGACTCGTTCGACAATCTGTACGCGGTGCGCTCGGGATCGATGAAGACCGTGATGGCGCACCGCGACGGCCGTGAGCAGGTCACGGGCTTGCGCATCGCCGGCGAGGCGCTTGGACTCGACGGCATCAGCAGCGACACACACGCATGCAGTGCCGTCGCGCTGGAAGACAGCTCGGTGTGCATCATTCCCTACGCTGCGCTCAAGCATCTGTGCCGCGAAATCAGCTCGATGCAGGATCGCCTGCACAAGCTGATGGGCGAGCAGATCGTGCGCGAAGCCGCGCAGATGATGGTGCTCGGTTCGCTGAGCGCCGACGAGCGCGTGGCGGCGTTTCTCATCGACATCTCGGAGCGCAACGCGCAGCGCGGTTATTCTTCGGCGGAATTCAACCTTCGGATGACGCGCGAAGACATGGGCAGCTATCTCGGCATGACGCTCGAAACCGTGAGCCGCACCCTGTCAAGATTTCAAAAGCGTGGACTGATCGACGCGCAAGGCCGCTTCATTCATATCGTCGACCCCGAAGGCTTGCGCCAGGTCGGCGCGGCGCAAAACGCCTGACGATGCCTGATCACGCCTGATTCGACACAAGTCCGACGCGCGGCTTCGTCCCGTCCGAAGCCCGCGCGCATTCGCCTGGCACGTCTCCTGCGGCTGCGGTACAGTTCAAGACTATCCTTCTCGACGAGAGCGCTGCGCTCGTCCCGTGCAAAGATGCTTGCTGTCCCCACGAGGAGACCCAGCGAATGAACCGCGATCCTGCTCCGCACCACCCGCTGGTCGAACGTCTCATCGACGCGCGCCGCGTCACTGACGCGCTGTTCGCCGTCGTCAAACCCGAATACCTGTACGAACGCCCGATCCGCGAGCGCCATCGCATCGTGTTCTACATCGGCCACCTCGAAGCCTTCGACCGTAATCTGTTCGACGAACGCCTGTGTGCGCTGCCCGCGTTCGCGCCCGAGCTCGACCAGCTGTTCGCGTTCGGCATCGATCCCGTCGACGGCGGCTTTCCAACTGATCAACCTTCCGACTGGCCTTCACTCGACGCCGTGCGCGACTACGCGACGAAAGCGCGTGAGCAGATCGATAGCCATCTCGCGGCGTACGATTTCGGCGGCCGCGGCATGGCGACGGGCTCGCCCGAGCAACTGCTGCATGTGGCCATCGAGCATCGGTTGATGCATGCGGAAACGCTCGCGTACATGCTGCATCAGTTGCCGCTCGACATGAAGGCTGCGCCGGCGGGCACACGTGCACCTGCACAGTCCGCACGTCGGGTCGATACGACGCCGATGGTTCGCGTCAGCGCAGGCGAAGCGGTGCTCGGCATGAAGAAGGAAGACGGCCGCTTTGGCTGGGACAATGAATTCGGCGAGCAGCGTGTCGACGTCGAGGCGTTCGAGATGGACCGCTACATGGTGACCAACGCGCAGTTCCGCGAGTTCATCGAAGCCGGCGGTTATCGCAATCGCGCTTACTGGAACGACAAGGACTGGGCGTGGAAGGAAGCCGAAGGCATTGCGCATCCCGTTACGTGGACGCAGACCGCCGATGGCACGTGGACCTTGCGCACGATGTTCGAAGATATTCCGTTGCCACCTGATTGGCCCGCTTATGTGAGCCATGCGGAAGCGGCGGCCTACGCAACGTGGGCGGGCAAGACGCTGCCGACGGAAGCACAGTGGCAGCATGCCGCGCAAGGCGTGCCGCACGCGCCGTCAGGCAACTACGATTTCCGCAGCTGGGATCCGCAAGCCGTCGATGCGACGCCTGATAACGTCAGCGCGTTCGGTGTCGAAGGGCTGTATGGAAATGGCTGGGAATGGACTTCTTCGTTGTTCGAAGCGTTGCCGGGTTTTGAGGCGTTTCCGTTTTATCTCGGCTACTCGGCCAACTTCTATGATGGCCAGCATTACGTGCTGAAGGGCGGCTCGGCGCGCACCGCGCAATGCATGATCCGGCCGACTTTCCGCAACTGGTTTCAGCCGCGGTATCAGCATGTTTATGCGGGGTTCAGGTGTGTGAGAGCCGTATAAATACGCTCGCGTGATTTCAGGCGTCCGCTGCACCACGCAGCGGACGCCCGCTGACCGGCATCACCTCTCCCCGCTGCATCCCCGCCGCTCCCGCTTCGTTGCATCACGCACCGTTTGCGATCACCCACGCCCCACCGTCGATAGCCGCGTCCGGACGCACGCGTAGTCGCTTTCTGTCCGTCCGGCACCGTTCCAGCAAATCCGGCAAGCCGGGCCGCACATTCCTGCCAGCTATCGTCGCCCCGAAGACAGCCGCGCACATTCGGCCTGGAAGTCGCTAGATACCCCGCGTTCACAACCCGCGCACCGCCGCAAGGCAAGCGCCAAGGACGACCGCGATGCGACTCAAGACCATCCCCACTACCGTAGTAACCGGCTTCCTCGGCGCCGGCAAGACCACGCTCGTCAATCACATACTCGATTCGACGCGGCCGATGCAGATCGGCATCGTCGTCAACGAGTTCGGCGAGGTCGGCATCGACGGTCAACTGATCGTCGCCGACGAAGAAGCCGTCATCGAAATCAATAACGGCTGCGTGTGCTGCACGGTCCGCACGGATCTCGTCGCCAGCGTGCGCGATCTGCTCGACCGTTTCGGCGACCGGCTGGAGCGGCTGATCGTCGAGACGTCGGGCCTCGCCGATCCCGCGCCCGTATTGCAGACCTTTCTCGCCGACCCAGACGTACGCGAACGCGTCGAACTGGAATCGGTGATTGCCGTGATCGACGCGTTGCACGCGAACGCGCAACTCGACGACGACATCGCGCGCGAACAGATCGTGTTCGCCGACCGCATCATCGTCAACAAGACGGACGTCGCGCCGCCGCAAGCAGTCGATGCGCTCGTCGAACGTATCCGCCAGCTCAATCCCACTGCGCGGATCGACTTTGCGAATCATTCGGCTGTGGCTGTCGACACACTGCTCGGCGTGCGCAGCTTTTCCATCGACAACCTGCTTGCCGTCGAACCCGATCTGCTCGATGAAACCGGTCACGACCACGAACACGACGACACCATCGCATCGTGCGCTTTCGTCGTGCCAGGTGCGCTCGACGCAACGCGCTTCAACGGCTGGATCAACCAGCTGGTGCAAACCGATGGCCAGCAACTGCTGCGCATGAAGGGCGTGCTCAACCTGCACGACGAAGCGCGGCGTCTGCATTTTCATAGCGTCCACATGCTGCTCGACGCGAAGTTCGGCAAGGCATGGTCGCGCGATGAACAACGCGAGAACCGCTTCGTGATGATCGGCAGAAATATCGACGCCGATCGGATGCGCGAAGGCCTGCTCGCCTGCCTGCATTGATCCCGTCATCAATCTTCACTAAAGGAGTGCGCAAATGAAAAAGCCGGAAGCCTACACATTGAGCATCGGCGTGCTTGCCGTGGCCGATACGTACCTCACGGGAACGCTGCTTCCCGTGCCCGTCTGGGTGACGTTCATCGCGTGGGCGTCGTTTTTCGTGCTGGGCGGCGGACGCGCCGGTTTCATCAAGAGCGTCGCATCGAACCTGACAGGCCTCGTCATCGCATCGCTGACGCTGCTGTGCATTACGGCGACAAGCGGCAGTGCGCTTGCAGTCGCGGTACTGGTCGGCATCGGCAGCGCGGCGATGGTGCAGGCATCGAAGCTCAAGCTGCTCGATGTCCTGCCCGCCATCGTGTGGGGTTTCGCATCGACAGTCGGCACGACCGTCGCCACCGGCAAGGCCATCACCACGGTTGGCATCGCGAATCCCGCGCTGGTCGCTGCCGCCGCACTCGTGACGGGCGCCGTGTTCGGCTTCGTATCGGAAGTCGTGGGCGAAGCGCTGGCATTCAAGCGCGAGCATCGGCTCGGCTAAGTCTCTCTTCAACATTGCGCGGAGCGAACCGTGAAACTACAGCATCATCTTGGCGGCATCGAGAACCTTGGCCCCGTCAGCACCGAAACGCGTGTCTTCGTCGAGCCGTGGGAAAAGCGCATCTTCGGCATTCACACTGTGATGATGGCCGAGAGCGCGCATCTGTCGAATGCATTGCATGCCTATCCGGTCGAGGCGCTGCCCACAGCGTTCAAGAACGACTGGACATGGGCGTCATTGCGCACGGGTGCCGAAGACATGCAACCGTTCGAGTACTTCAAGTATCGCTATTACGAAAAGTGGCTGGGCGGCATTTCGCAGTTCTTTATCGATCAGGGCTATATCACTGCGGAAGAACTCGCGGAAAAGACCGCGCAGTTTCGCGCGGATCCGCAAGCCGCTTTGCCCGACAAGCCGCATGCCGCGCTGGCCGCGCAAGTGGATGCGTATCTTCAGAATGGCGATTCGGGCTATCACACGCTCGACAGCAGCGCGCGTTTCGCGCAGGGCGACACAGTACGTATCGCCGACCCCGATGCCGTCGATCACACGCGCCTGCCCGGCTATCTGCGCAACAAGACAGGCGTGGTCGATCTCGTCTATCCGGGCGCGTTCTCGTACTTCGTCTCGACGGGCGTGGATGGCATCGGCGAACCGATGCCCGTCTACCGCATCGCCTTCGACGCCGCCGACATCTGGGGCGAAGGCAAGAGCGAAGCCAACACCACCCTCTATGCCGACCTGTACGAAGCCTACGTGCAGCCAGCCAACTAACTCCATAGCGAGAGCAGCATGACCCAACTGTTCGAATATCCGGAAGACCGCGAAGCGTCGAGCGCCGCCAAGGTGCGCGCATTGGAAGCGCTGCTGATCGAGAAAGGTGTGCTTGGCAGCGATTCCGTCGATGCCGTGCTCGCGCACTTCGAGACCATGGCCGGTCCGTTCAACGGCGCGAAGATCGTCGCGCATGCGTGGGTCGATCCCGCGTACAGGCAGCGCCTGATCGAAGACACGCCGAAGGCGATCGCCGAACTGTCGCTGCCGCTCGGCATGGCCGGCGCGGAAGGCGAGCATATGGCCGCTGTCGCCAACGACGCGAACGTGCACAACCTGATCATCTGCACGTTGTGCTCGTGCTATCCGTGGCCGGTGCTTGGCCTGCCACCGTATTGGTACAAAGATCCCGTGTTTCGCGCACGCGGCGTGCGCGAGCCGCGCGCCGTATTGCAGGAATTCGGCGTGACGGTGCCTGCAGACAAAGACGTGAAGGTGTGGGACAGCAGCGCGCAGATCCGCTGGTTCGTCGTACCGGAGCGCCCCGCCAATACGGAGCACATGAGCGAGGAAGAACTCGCCGCGCTCGTCACGCCGGAATCGATGATGGGTGTCGCGCTCGTCGCCGTACCCGCTGCCTGAAGGACGCACGTCATGTTCACGCGTTTCGAGGAATACGCCGCGGCATCGATGCTCGGCACGCCGGACTCGCCGCCGCGTCTGGACGGCAAGCTGTTTTTCACCAACCGCTGGGAGCGCGACGTGTTCGGTCTCGCGCTGTCGCTATCGAAAGCGGGCTGCTTCGAATGGGAAGACTTTCGACAGAGCCTGATTGCATCGATTGCGAAGTGGGAAGCTGCGGACTGCGCTAACCAGCCGCGCTGGGACTATTACGAACGCTTTCTCGAAGCACTGCTGGACGTGGTCGAAGCGCACGGCGTGCTGTCGCGCGACGAACTGAAGAAGGTCGTCACGGCACGCCGCGCGGCCGCCTGAACATCACTCTACATTCAATCCATGAGGTCTCTGATGAACGATACCGTCTTGCAACCTGTCGACACACTTGCTCCCATTCCGCTGCGCGAACTGCTGCCGTGGATCGTATTCGGCGGCCTGCTGATGCTGCTCGTGCTGTATTTCGTCGGTGCCGAACAGGGCGCCACGTCCCTCGTGCCCGGCATGTATGTGCATGAGTTCGTGCACGATGGCCGCCATCTGCTCGGCTTTCCCTGCCACTGACAAGGAGACGATCATGGTCGGCAAGCTGTTGATGCGCGGCATGCTCACGGGCGTCGTCGCGGGCCTGATTGCCTTTGGATTCGCACGCATGGCGGGCGAGCCGCAGGTCGAGCAGGCCATCGCCTTCGAAGAACACGCACACGAGATGGCAGGCGAAGCGCCCGAACCGGAACTGGTGAGCCGCGAGACACAAGCCGGCCTTGGTCTGCTGACAGGCGTGGTCGCGTATGGCGCTGCGTTCGGCGGGCTGTTCGCGCTGACTTTCGCCTATGCCTGGGGACGCGCCGGCAAACTCGGCGCGCGGCCACTCGCCGCGTGGCTCGCGCTCGGCGCATTCGTTGCGCTTGTCGTGGTGCCGAACCTCAAGTATCCGGCCAATCCGCCGTCGGTTGGCGACCCCGACACCATCGGCTATCGCACGGGCCTGTTCTTTCTGACGATAGCCATCTCGGTCGCAGTCATGGTGCTGTCGCTCAACGTGCGAGGTCTCGTTGCGCGGCGCTTCGGCGCATGGAATGGCGCGCTGGCGGGCCTGCTTGCGTTCGTCGTGATGCTGGCTGTCGTGCTTGCTGCGTTGCCGACTATCGACGAAGTACCCGCCGCATTCCCGGCCACGTTGCTGTGGAAATTCCGCATCGCGGCCATCGGCATGCAGGCGGTGATCTGGACGACATTGGGTGCGTTATTCGGCGCAGTGGCCGAGCGTGTTACGCGTGTGGCGTCATATCGCCCGCAGAACGTACACGGCACGGCTTCCGCCACACGGGCTTTTTGATCACGCGGCTACTTTGGATATTGCCGTATAGACTAACCGTTCAAGGCGCTCGCGAGAGCGGGCGCCCATTTTCCAGCGGATTCGGACACTTGCGATGAAACGGATCAAGGTCGGCATGCTTGTCTTTCCCGGTTTCCAGTTGCTCGATATCGCCGGGCCGCGGGACGCGTTCGCCGAAGTGAAGATACTGAGCAAGGGCGAGTGCGATTACGAAATGCTCACGGTGGGCACGACGCGCGGCGCGGTGCAATCGTCGAGCGGATTGCCGACAATGCCCGACCGCACGATCTTCGACGTGTGCCCCGAGTTCGACACGATCATCGTGCCAGGCGGCCTCGGCATCTTCGACGCCTTCGACGCTCCGGCGCTAAGCGGCTGGCTCCGCACGCAGCATCGGCAATGCCGTCGCGTATCGGCGATCTGCAACGGGCTGTTTGCGCTCGGCTCGGCGGGCCTGCTCGACAACAAGGTGGTGACGACGCACTGGATGGACGTGCCGCGTCTCGCCGCGACGTTTCCAAAAGCGAAGATCGAACCCGATCACATCTTCGTGCAGGACGGCAGCATCTACACGACTGCGGGTGTCACGGCAGGCATCGATCTCTCGCTGGCGATGATCGAAGACGACTTCGGCCGCCAGATGGCGCTCGACGTCGCGAAGTATCTGATCGTCTATCTACGCCGCGCAGGTGGGCAATCGCAATTCAGTCCGCTGCTGGAAACGCAGGCGTCGCCGGGTTCGCAGATGGTCGCGCTGCAGCAGTTCATGCTCGACAATCTTCATGTCGAGCATACGGTGGCGTCGCTTGCCGAGCGTGTGCACATGAGCGCGCGCAACCTCTCGCGCATCTTCGCGAAGGAATGCGGCATCACGCCGATGACGTTTCTCGCCAACGCGCGTATCGATGCGGCGCGGCGCTTTCTTGAGGCCACGGATCTGTCTTTAAGGGAGATTGCGCAACGATGCGGCTTTGAAGACACAGACGGATTCCGCAGAACGTTCAATCGACGCCTGCAAATCAATCCGGCTGATTATCGTGAGCGGTTCAGATCGAAGAAGCCCGCTGCGGAGAAGAAGAAAACAGCGACAACGCGAGCGGAGTCGTGGGAACAGGCTGTATCGCGTGCCTGATGTTTTGCGGGCGGTTTCGAACACGGTCGCGCCGCATCAGATCCCCTCGGTGCAGGTGGATCGTCCGATTATAGAATCCGATGCGCACAGGCCAATGGGAGCGAACGCACGCTCCCGTTCAACTCATTGCGGAACCTTGCCGCCGAGTTCGTCGTCGATGAATGCGCGCACGATATCCTTGAACGACGCGTCGCCGTGCAACCCGAGTTTCGCCGCACGCGACACATCCCAGCGCGCCGGCCAGCTGCCGACAATCTTCTCGACTCGCTCGTCCGCCTTCCACTCGATGCGCGCCGCGACAGCATCGCCCGCCACTTCGCGCAGCGCCGCCACCATCTCATCGACCGTTACCGACACGCCCGGCAGGTTCACCGTGCGGCGATTGCCCAGTGCCGCACCGTCGATCTCGCATCCAGCCACCAGACATTCGATCGCCTTGCGCGGCGACAGCAGCCACAAGCGCGTCGAACCACTGACGGGACACACAGCCGGCTCGCCCGTGAGCGGCTCGCGAATGATCCCACTCGCAAACGACGACGCCGCTGCATTCGGCTTGCCCGGCCGCACGCTGATAGTGGGCAAGCGCAGCACGCGGCCATCGACGAAACTGCGTCGCGAATAGTCGTTCAACAGCAGTTCGGCAATCGCCTTCTGCGCACCATAAGACGACTGCGGATTCAGCGCCGTTTCATCGAGCACCAAATCGGGCAGATCGCCGCCATACACCGCCACCGAACTCGTGAACAGCACACGCGGCCGATGCCCCAGCGCACGGCACACATCGAGCAGCAGACGCGACGCGTCGAGATTGATGCGCATGCCAAGCTCGAAATCGGCTTCGGCCTGACCGCTGACGATAGCCGCGAGATGGAAGATGGCTTCCGTCTTCGTATCGATCACACGTTCGAGCACGCTGCGCTCGGCGATGTCGCCTACTTCGACGCGCACGCGTTCGTCTTTCGGACCCGCTGCTGCGACGACGTCGAGCAGCACGAGTTCGGTGATCGGTTGACGCTGTCCGTCTGTGCCCTTCAGTTCGCCGCGTGCGAGCAGTTCGCGCGCGAGACGCTGGCCGAGAAATCCCGCACCGCCCGTGATAAGTACTTTCATGTCTGCATTGCCCCTCAATGAGTCAGTGTGATCAGCCGCGTGCCTTCACGTACGGCCTGATCCATCCCAGTCCTTCCGACGTGCCCGCGCGCGGCCGGTATTCGCAGCCGAGCCAGCCGTCGTAACCCAGTTCGTCGATCAGCGCGAACAGATACGGATAATTCACTTCCCCGATATCCGGCTCGTGCCGCTCCGGCACGCCCGCAATCTGGATATGGCCAATGCCCTTGATGTCGCGCTTGAGCTTCACGGCGAGATCGCCTTCCACGATCTGACAGTGATACAGATCGAACTGCACCTTCAGATTCGGCGCGCCGACTTCGGCGCAGATCGCCTGTGCATCGTCCTGACGGTTCAAGAAAAAGCCGGGAATGTCGCGCGTATTGATCGGCTCGATGACGACGGTAATGCCTTCTGCCTGCGCCGTTTTCGCTGCATACGCGAGGTTCTTCAGATACACCTCGCGATGCGCTGCGCGAGATTGCTCGGGCTTGATAAGGCCCGCCATCACGTGCAGCTTGTCGTTGCCGAGCACGCGCACGTATTCGAGTGCCTTGTCGACGCTTTGGCGGAACTCGTCTTCGCGGCCCGGCAACGATGCGATACCGCGCTCTCCTGCCGCCCAGTCGCCGGGCGGTGCATTGAACAGCGCCTGCGTGAGGCCGTTGTCCGTCAGGCGCGCCTTGATGTCGGCAGCCGGGAAGTCATAAGGAAACAGGAACTCGACGGCCTCGAAACCGTCGCGCGCAGCAGCGGCGAAGCGGTCGAGGAACGCGTGTTCGTTGTACATCATCGTCAGATTGGCGGCGAAGCGGGGCATCGAAGTGACTCCTTGTCTAACGCGTTTAGCGGTTCACGAGCCGCGCAGGCGTCAGCCATACAGCGACTGCGCCGATCACGAGCATCGCGGCGAGCACGTACATGCCGGACTGCGTGCTGTGCGTGAGATCCTTAAGATAGCCGATCATGTACGGGCTGGCGAAGCCCGCCAGATTGCCGATCGAATTGATGATCGCGATGCCTGCCGCCGCCGTTGCGCCCGACATGAAGGCTGTCGGCAGCGACCAGAACAGCGGTGCGCAGGTCAGCACGCCAGCCGCCGCAATCGACAGAAACGCGATCGATACCACCGTGTTGTTGGCAAACGAGGCTGCCACCGTGAAGCCGACGGCACCCGCGAGTGCCGGCCCGATCAGATGCCAGCGGCGCTCGCGGCGCTTGTCCGCGCTGTGGCCCATGATGTTCATCACGACGATGGCAACCAGAAACGGAATCGCGCTCAGCAGGCCGATTTCGAATGCACCCGTCACGCCCGTGGATTTGACCAGCGTCGGCATCCAGAACGTCAGGCCGTATTGACCCGTGACGAACGCAAAGTAGATCATTGACATCCACCACGTACGCGGATCGCGGAACACCGCACCGACCGAATGCGACTTCGCTTTGGATTGCGGCTGCGCGGCGATTTCATCGGCGAGCAATTGCTTTTCGCGCGACGTGAGCCATTTCGCGCTGGCGATACCGTTGTCGAGATACAAAATGGTCGCAATACCTACAGCGATGGCCGGCACCGCTTCGATCACGAACATCCATTGCCAGCCGGCGAAGCCGTGATGCGAATCGAAGGTCTGCATGATCCAGCCCGACAGCGGATTGCCGAAGATGCCCGACACGGGAATCGCCGACATGAACACCGCGATGATCTTCGCGCGGCGATGCGACGGGAACCAGTACGTCAGATACAGAATGACACCCGGATAGAAACCCGCTTCGGCAAGGCCAAGCAGAAAGCGCAACGCGTAGAACTGCGCGGGCGTCTTCACGAAGATGAACAACGCGGACATCACGCCCCATGTGATCATGATGCGCGCAATCCAGATACGCGCGCCGAGCTTGTGCATCAGGATGTTGCTCGGCAGTTCAAAGAGAAAGTAGCCGACGAAGAACACGCCCGCGCCGAGACCGAACACGGTTTCGCTGAACGCCAGGTCTTGCGACATCTGCAGCTTCGCAAAGCCGACGTTCACGCGGTCCAGATAGGCGACCACATAGCACAGCATCAGGAACGGCACGATGCGCCAGAACACCTTGCCATAGGTGCGTTCGATTTCGGCCGCGCCGGGTTGTCCGGCTGCGTCGGAAGATGATGCAGGGCGAACGGATGCCGCCTGATAGCTTGACATGCGTGTGTCTCCTTCGGATGGCGCCGGTTATAGATCACCCGCCTTTTAGCGGGCTTTCCTCCGGTTTTTTGCCTGAGTTGGTGGTACGGAAGTCCGCGTTGCGCGCGGACCAGCAGATAAGCGTTTTGTGCGCTACCAGCGCGCGCCGAACACCGTGCGCAATTCTTCGAGCGCGTTGTCATCGAGCGGTGCGGGCCGCGGATTCGTCATCAGCCACAGACGTGCGGTCTCTTCCAGCTCTTCGAGTGCATACGAAGCCTGCGATACCGAGCGCTCCCACACGACCGGCCCGAGCCGTTCGAGCAGCACGCCGCGCACGCGATCGGCGAGTTCGGCGATCTGCTGCGCGACTTGCGGATCGCCGGGACGCTTGTAGCGGATCAGCGGAATGTGGCCCACTTTCATCACGTAGTACGGCGTGATGGGCGGCAGCACATCGGCTTCGCTCCAGATATCTGCGAGCGTCAGCGCGACGAGATGCGTCGAATGCGTGTGCACGATGCCGCGCGTTTCGTGATTGCGTTCGTATACGCCGCGATGCAGCGCGAGCGTCTTAGACGGCTTGCCGCCCGACACCGCGTTGCCTTCGAGATCGACCTTGGCGATCTGTGCGGGATCGAGGCGGCCGAGGCATGCATCCGTCGGCGTGATCAGCCAGCCGTCGTCGAGTCGTGCGCTGATGTTGCCTGCACTGCCGACGGTGTAGCCGCGCGCGTACAGGCTCGCGCCCGTCACGCAGATTTCTTCGCGGACCTTTGCTTCGTCGCTGGTATGGATGGCGACAGTCATTGCGCGCCTCCTTCCAGATGACGCAGCGCTTTCGTGAAGAAGTCGACGGCGCCGAAATTGCCCGACTTGAGCGCGAGCGCAAGCGGCTGCGCGCCGATGGTCGCAGTAGCGGGCACGCCAGGATCGATCTGCTTGCCGATGCGCAGCATCTTCACGTCGAGCGCCTGCACCACGGCACCCGACGTCTCGCCGCCTGCGACGACGAACTTGCGCACGCCGAGATCGTGCAGTCCGCGCGCAATCGCAGCGAGCGTGCGTTCGACCAGTTCACCTGCTTCGGCCACGCCGAGTTCGCGTTGCGTGGCCTTCACTTCATCGGGCGACGCTGTCGCGTAGATCAGCACCGGTTGCGGCTGCGCCGCGTTCATATGCTCGCGCGCAAAGGCCAGCGCCTGATCGACAACCGGTTCGCCACGCGCCGCGGCCAGTGGATCGATACGGAACGCCGGGCGCGACTCGCGCCACGTGGCCACCTGCGCATTGGTCGCTTTCGAAGCACTGCCCGCCAGCACCGCCGACGCGCCTTCGATATGCGGCAACTCGCCAGCATCGGCGGCATCGTCGAGCAGACCGGCGCGACGGAAATTGGCGGGCAGACCGAGCGCGACACCCGAGCCGCCCGTGATTAGCGGCAGATCCGCACACGCTTCGCCGAGCGTGTAGAGATCAGCATCCGATACGGCATCGGCGATTGCCATGCGCACGCCATCGTGACGCAACGCATCGATCGACGTGCGCACGGCTTCTGCGCCCTTCGCGACCGCGTCGTAGCGCACGAGGCCGACTTTCGATTGCGTCTGCCGTTGCAGCACGCGCACGAGGTTTGCATCGGTCATCGGTGTGAGCGGGTGATTCTCCATGCCTGACTCGTTCAGCAGCACATCGCCGACGAACAGATGGCCGCGATAGATCGTGCGGCCATTCTCCGGAAACGCCGGGCACGCGATCGTGAACGGCGTGCCGCCGCCAATCGACGATACGGCATTGAGCAGCGCATCTGCGACGGGGCCAATGTTGCCCTTGTCAGTCGAATCGAAGGTCGAGCAGTACTTGAAGAAGAACTGGCGGCAGCCTTGCGCGCGCAACCATTCGAGCGCGGCGAGCGATTGCGCGACGGCATCGGCGGCGTCGATGGTGCGCGACTTCAGTGCCACGACCAGCGCATCGGCTTCGATACTGGTATCGGCAGCGGGCACACCGATGGTTTGCACAGTGCGCATACCGCCGCGCACCAGCATGTTCGCGAGATCGGTCGCGCCCGTGAAATCGTCGGCGATACAACCGAGCAGCGGCTTGCGATTCGAGGTAGTCATATCGTCATGCTCCTCTTAGCGCTTCGGCGGCACGTCGATGCCGGGGAAAATCTTGATCACGGCGGAATCGTCTTCGCCGCCGTGACCCGCCGTCGACGCCATCATGAACATCTGATGCGCCGCCGCCGACAAGGGCAGCGGAAACTTCGAGCGGCGCGCGGTATCGAGCACGAGGCCGAGATCCTTGACGAAGATGTCGACAGCGGAGAGCGGCGTGTAATCGCCGTTCAGAATATGCGGCACGCGGTTCTCGAACATCCACGAGTTGCCGGCGCTGTGCGTGATTACGTCGTATAGCGCATCGGCATCCACGCCTTCACGCAGACCGAGCGCCATCGCTTCAGCCGCAGCGGCGATGTGCACGCCCGCCAGCAACTGGTTGATGATCTTCACCTTCGAACCCGCGCCATGCTGGTCGCCGAGGCGATACACCTTGCCCGCCATCGCCGCGAGCACGTCTTCGCAGGCGGCGTATGCGGCCGCGGGGCCGGACGTCATCATCGTCATTTCACCCGAGGCGGCACGCGCTGCGCCACCCGACACGGGCGCATCGAGCATCTGCAGACCAACGGCTTCGATGCGCTTGCCGAGATCGATTGCGAAGTCGGGCGCCACCGTCGCGCAGGCGATCACGACGCTGCCCGGCTTCATCGCCTTGACGGCGCCCTGCTCGCCGAACAGCACGGTTTCCGTTTGCGCCGCATTGACGACGAGTGTGACGACGACATCGCATTGCGCACCGAGCTCTGCTGGGCTTGCGCACGCCTTGCCGCCATCGGCGACGAACTGGTCGAGCACTTCGCGACGCACATCGCACGCGTGCACATCGAGGCCACCGCGCAGCAGTGAGCGCGCGACGCCCATTCCCATCGCGCCAAGACCGATCACTCCGACATTTCTGGACATACTTTCCTCTACGAACAATGCTTCAGACGCCGGCTCGCGCATGACGCGAGCAAACGTGTGTACGGATCAGCAGATGCCGGCTTCAGCGAGGCGCCGCGCGGCGTTGTACATGTGGGTCTGCGCGGCGTTGCGCGCGGCCATTGGATCGCCGGCACGAATCGCTGCGGCGATGGCGGCGTGCTCGTCGCGCACCTGGCGCGAGAAGTCTTCGCGCAGCGCTTCGTTGCGGCGGGTGACGACGGTGCCGGCTTCGAGGTACTGGTTGAGGAACGAGAGCGTCTTCAGGAAGTACGGATTGCCGGTGACGGCGGCGATGGCGCGGTGAAACGCGACGTCTTCAGCGACGCCATCGCGGCCTTCGGCGACCGCTTCGTCGATCTTTCTGAGGGCGGCGTCGATGGCCATCATGTCTGCGTCGGTGCGGCGCATGGCGGCTTCGGCGGCGACTTCGGCTTCTATCGCGCGGCGCACGGCGAGGATTTGCAGTACGGAGCCGCCTTCCATTGCTTCCGCGTAGTCGATTCTTAGTGGGCGGATAGCGCCGTGGGCGGCGACGTAGACCCCGCTGCCCTGGCGGGGCTCGACGACGCCTTCGTTCTTCAAACGTGAGATCGCCTCGCGGATGACGGTGCGGCTGACGCCGAATTCTTGCGCCAGCACGGCTTCCGTCGGCAGCTTGCCGCCGCGGGCGAAGGTGCCTTTGTCGATCTGTGCGAGCAACTGTTGCGCGACGGTGTCGCTGAGGGCTCTGTTCGGAATTTTTTCGAACATGGGTGTTCGTGAGATTTGCTAGGTGATATGGTCATCATACAAATTTGCTCGTTATTTGGGTTATCAGGGGAAACCCTTGATTTAGGTTTTTTTGCGCTTTGCGGGGTTGGTGCGGTTTGCTTGTGTTTTTGCTGGCGTCCGCTTTTTGTTAGTGGTCTGCTAGCGTTGCCCCTGTGCGGGGCGGCACCTACTTTTCTTTGCCGCCGCAAAGAAAAGTAGGCAAAAGAAAGCGGGCTAACACC
>NZ_QBUY01000077.1 GCF_003121405.1 Paraburkholderia sp. C35
GGGTGGTGTTCAGCGGCTTTCTTTTGCCTACTTTTCTTTGCCGCGGCAAAGAAAAGTAGGTGCTGCCCCGCACAGGGGCAACGCATGCAGACCGACACGAAAACGCGGATGCCAGCAAAAGCAAAAGCAAAAGCAAACCATCAACAAACCGCGAACATCACCCCACCCCATCAACAAAAACCGATACGATCCTAACAATTCCCGCTACAATCATCCCAAATAAAACCCAGACTACCAATCCGATCAGGGTGAAATGTTATTGACGCACCATAACCATGATGCGAAGATCACAAAACAGACAGCGACATAGTCGCGAAACATAAGAATTCGTCATACCGACGAAGGAGACAGCAGGATGAATGAGCCGGTTGCCGTCGCGGCCGCTTCATCGCCCCGCGCGCCATTGATCCGTGTTGCTGGCGTCACCAAGAGATTCGGTGGCGTACAGGCGCTGCGCGGCGTAAATCTGGAGGTGCTGCCAGGCGAAGTCCACGCGCTGCTCGGCGAGAACGGCGCGGGCAAATCCACTCTCATCAAGATTCTGAGCGGCGTTCACGCGTATGACGAAGGCTCTATCGAAATCGCCGGCCAGAAGGTCGCGTTCGAATCGCCGGCAAAGTCGCGCGAAGCCGGTGTCGCCGTCGTCTATCAGGATCTGAGCCTCGTCGAGTCGCTGTCGGTCGGCGCCAATCTGATGCTCGGACGCGAGCCGCGCACCAGCCTTGGCTTCGTCAAAAAGCGCGAACTGATGGCGCAAGTCAGCGCGTTCCTGCGCGAACACAATATTCCCCTCGATCCCCGCGCACCCGTCGATTCGCTGCCGTTCGCCTACCGTCAGATGACGGAAATCTGCAAGGCGCTAATGGGCGACGTGCGCGTGCTGATCCTCGACGAACCGACCTCCGCGCTCACGGGCGGCGAAGAACAGATTCTCTTCGACGCGATCCGCACGGTGACGGCGCGCGGCGTCGGTGTGATCTACGTGACGCACCGTCTCAACGAAGTGTTCCGCATTTCGCAGCGCGTCACCGTGTTTCGCGACGGCGCGAACGCCGGCCAGTTCGCCACCGCCGAAACCGATATGAAGCAACTGGTGGCGGCAATCGTCGGCCCGCGTCATGCTGCCATGCAGGCACGGCAGGAAACGTCCACGGGCACGGCGAGTGAGTCAGCGCCCGCCGCTCAAAGCGCAAGCGCACTCGATACCCCCGTGTTGAAGCTCTCGAGTGTGAGCAACGCGCGCCTGCATCGCGTGAACTTCGATGTCCTCAAGGGCGAAGTGCATGGCCTCGCGGGCCTGATCGGCAGCGGCCGCACGGAAATCCTGCAAACGATCTTCGGCCTGCTGCCCGTGCAAGGCGGTGCAATTCAACTCGATGGCGCGCCGCTTGCCGTGCGCCGCCCCGCCGATGCGATTCGCCATGGCGTCGCACTCGTGCCGGAAGACCGGCATCTGCAAGGTCTCGTGCTCGATCATTCGATCGAACGCAACCTGACCTTGCCGCGCCTGCCGCAGTTTTCGCGCGGCGGCTGGTTGCGCGCACAAGCCGCCGCACTGCAGGCACGCGCGGCGATGAAGCAGCTTTCTGTCAAAGCGACCGACGCGTCCACGCAGGTGAAGTTTCTCTCCGGTGGCAATCAGCAGAAGGTCGTGTTCGCCAAATGGAATCACCCGCGCCCGAAAGTACTGCTGCTCGATGAGCCGACTGTCGGTGTCGATGTCGGCGCGCGCGAAGAGATCTACGGCGTGGTGCGCGATGCGGTACACGCGGGCACGGGCGTCGTCGTGGTGTCGTCGGATCTCGACGAACTGTTGCGGCTGTGCGACCGCATTTCCATCGTGGTCGATGGCTCGATCGTGCGAACTGTCGAGCGCGCGGAGATCCGCACTGCCGAAGAATTGCACCATCTCATTCAACTTACCCGGCCCACCGAAGAGCTTGCAACATGAACGAGTCTGTTTCGCCCTTGCCCGCCGAACAACAGGCCGCCCTGCGTCATGGGCGTGCATGGCGCATCGCAAAGCGTCTGCTGCAAGGCGACCGCCCGTACATGCTGTACATCGCGTTCGCGATTCTGCTCGTGGTATTCAGTCTCGCGTCGCCGTGGTTCCTGTCGATCGACAACTTCCTCAATATCGGCCGGCAGACGGCACTCGTGTCGATTGTCGCGATCGGCATGACCTTCGTGATCATTTCACGGCAGATCGATCTGTCCGTGGGTTCGGCGCTCGCGCTGTCGGGCATGTCGGCGGCACTGGCGATGTCGCATATCGCCGATAGCTGGATTGTCGGCGCGATTGCGGGCATCGGCACGGGCGCGATTGTCGGCGCGATCAATGGCTTCGTTACGACGCGCCTGAACATTCCGTCGTTCCTCGTCACGCTAGGCACGCTGAGTGCAGCGCGTGGCCTCGCGCTGATGGTCACGACCACACGCCCCGAGATCATCACCAATGATCACTTCATCGCCATCTTCGGCGAAGGCGATATTGCAGGTGTGCCCGTGCCGATTCTCTGGACTTTGCTGGCCGTGATCGGCGGGATTCTGCTGCTGCACTACAGCGTGTTCGGCCGGCAGATTTACGCGGCGGGCGGCAACCCGACTGCCGCGCTCTACTCCGGCATCAACATTCGCCGCGTGACGACGCTCGCATTCGTGCTGACGGGCGTGCTCGCGGGACTCGCTGCGCTGGTGCTGTCCGCGCGTTCCCATGCGGCGCGGCCCGATGTCGTGCAAGGCATGGAACTCGACGTGATCGCATCCGTCACGCTGGGCGGCTGTAGTCTCTTTGGCGGACGTGGCTTCATTCTGGGCACGTTGCTCGGCAGTCTGATCATCGGCACGCTGAATAACGGCCTCGTGCTGCTCGGCGTGAGTTCGTCGCTGCAACTCGTCATCAAGGGCGTCATTATCGTCGCGGCAGTCGCATTCACCCGCAAATGAAGCTCGCGCGGTGACAGTCATCCGGTCTGACACGCATGCGACGATGCGCGCCAGACCACAGAGAGCAAGTCCAAAAACAGCAGGAGACGCAGTACATCACGACCAACGGAGGAAAACATGAACGATCGTCGTGGATCAGCAGCGAAGCTGGCGAGTGTCGTGGCGGCAACTGCGCTGGCCATGTGCTGTTCGCAGGCATTTGCGCAGGCATGCACGAGCCTGCCGGTGAAGTCGATTGGACCGACGGGCATCGTCGGGCAAGGGCCGAATGGCGAAAAGGCGGCGTCCGTCGATGCCGTCAGGCTGACGGACGCCGAAGCCGCGAAAGTCAAGGCGGGCAAGTTCAAGGTCGGCATTTCGATGCAGACGATGAACCTCGACTGGTCGCAGCTTCAGGTAGCAGGTATCACCGACACGCTGAAGAAATACGGCGTGGAAGTGATCGGTACGGCATCGGCCGAGTATCAGGTCGACAAGCAGATTGCCGACATCGAGAACACGATCCAGCGCCATCCCGACGGCATCATTTCGATTCCTGTCGATGGCACGGCGACGGCTGCGACCTACAAGAAAGTCTCGCAGGCGGGCATCAAGCTGGTGTTCATGGACAACGTGCCGACGGGACTCAAGCATCCTGAGCAATACGCGGCGATGGTGTCCGCCGATAGCGAAGGCAACGGGCAGATCGCGGCGAAAGTACTCGCCTCATGCGTGCCGAAAGGCGGCACGGTCGGTCTCGTGAACTTCGGCGTCGATTACTTCAGCACGACGGAGCGCACCAAGGCCGTCAACGACTGGCTGAAGAAGAACCGTCCCGACATCAAGATCAAGCAGGTTGCGTTCACGGACCCGTCGAAGGTCGGTCAGATTGCGGGCGACTTCCTCACCGCGAATCCTGACGTGAAGGGCGTGTTCGCCGTGTGGGATCAACCCGCACTCGACACCTTGACGTCGATGCGCGCACAAGGCGTCAACACGCCGATGACGACGGTCGATCTCGGACTCGAATCGGCAATCGAAATCGCCAAGGGTGGTCCGCTCAAGGCAACCGGTTCGCAGCGTCCGTACGATCAGGGCGTGGCCGAAGCCATGGCGATGATGAAGGCATTGATCGGTCAGACGCCGCCTGCGTGGATTGGCGTGCAATCGCTGCCCGTCGTGCAGTCGAACGTGCTCGAATCGTATAAGACGGTATTCAAGAAAGATCCGCCGCCGCAACTCGCCGATGCGTGCAAGAAGGCAGCGCCTGCTTGCGGCTGACGCAGACAAAGCCTGACATCTAAGGTCCGCCGGTGCAACCCGCACTGGCGCGACAGCGTGGAAAGCGAAGCCAGAAACGCGTACGTATGCCTGGCTGGCTTTCCACGCCGCATTGGCCTCCATGGCTTTCCATGATCGATTTCACGATCGCCAGTCCCAACCCCGTTCCAGATGCAGGGCTGCGCCGCGATGGATCGACGCGGTAAAACCGCACGAATATGCGCTCGATATGTTTTTCGTCGATGCCCGCACCACTATCCGCGACGGATATTTCCGACACATCGCCCGTTTCGACGCAGTTCACGACAATCGTCGAACCGCGAGGCGCATGTGCCAGTGCATTGGAAAGCAGGTTACTCAACGCGCGCTGGTAGAGCAGCAGATCGGCGAGCACATGGGCGCGCCCGCGCAACGCGATGGTGACGCCTGCGTCCGATGCCATGGGCTCGTAGTATCCCGCGACACGTTCCGCTTCGCTCACGGCGTCGAGCCAGCGAACCTTCACGAATGCATGCGCCCTTTCGGATCGCGCAAGAAACAGCATGTCTTCGATCATGCCGGAAAGACGCCGGTACTCGTCCACACTCGACTCGATGACGTCGCGGTACTCTTCCGCCTTGCGTGGCTGTGAAAGCGCCACTTGTGCCGCCGCCTGAAGGTTCGTGAGCGGCGTACGCATATCATGCGCAATGTTCGAAGAGAACTCGCTGAGACGCGTGAACGAATCGTTCAGTCTTTCTAGCATTCCGTTAAAGGCGCTTTCGAGATCTTTCAATTCGCCCGATGTACCGAACCCCGATACGGGATGTGCAAGACGGCTCGACGACATGTGCTCGGCGTACGAAACAAAGCTCCGCAGCGAACTCAGGCCAAACATGGCGATCGCATAGGCACAGGCAGCGGCGATTGCGACGCCCACGATCTCGATGAGCGCAATCGTCCATGCATGCGCGCGCAGTGACGCCTTGTTGGCCGACTTGTCGTACTGAACCACGACACGCACGGCGCAGGCGCCCTCTCCCTCCAGCCGCTTCACGACGGCGAGATACCGAAACCTCGCGCCACGGCGATCGAAAGCGATACGCAGTTCACCTGGCGGCAAATCGCGCAGCGCTGCAAGCGGCTCGAATCCATCCGTGCTGAGAAGCTCGTTACCCCGCATATCGTAGATAGCCATGTCCATGTTCTGATGCCCCTCCATCTGATCGAGCCAGACATGTGGATGACTTACGATGTCGTTCTTTGTACGCACGCTCGCGAGATCCGCCGTCAGTGCATCCAGCGTACTCTCCATGTGCCCCTGAGCCGACGCCGCCATGCGGTTGCGCAGTGCTTCGTACAACGCCGCACCGCTGAGCGTCAGGATGACCGTGGTGGAGAGAAAGATCAGGACGGTGAGTCTCGCACCGAGCGTGCGCGGGAAAAAACGAATGCTCATGGCTTTCGTAACGGCATGTCCGATGCCTAATGAGCGGGCTTGACGGGTGTCACCTTGGTCGCATAGGCCGACACGAATACCGCCTGCACCATGTCGCCAACCTTGAGCGTTGCGAGATCGATGTCGGGGCCGACGCCCAGCGTCACCGTGTCATATGCGCCGCGCAGCTTCAACTCGCGCTTCTTCGCGTTGATTGCCAGCACAGTCGCATGAACTTCGATTTCGCGTGCAGCGCTATATCCTGAAGAGGTGGACTGGTACACGCTGGAATCGACGCGCTCGCGGATCCCGTTGTTTCCCGCGACCTTTTCGGCAGACACGAGCAGCGCGTTCTTATAAAGCACTTCGACGAGATCGCCAACCTGAAGCGTGTCGAAATTGTCGACCTGCTTGCCCATCGCGAGGTCCATGACGTTACCCTTGGGTCCGCGCAGTGTCACGATGCGCGTGGTGCGATCGATATGGGTGATCTTCGCCTCGATCACTACATTCGGTGCGTTGGCGACCAGCGCCTGTACTTTCTTCGATAGCGCAGATTGGGACTGCAGCGCCGAGGCGGGTTGAACGCTTTGCGCGCCCGCCAATGATGCAACACCTGCGCTCACGATAAGTGCCATTGCCAGATTCAGTGCTTTCATTATCCGTATTCTCCTGTTTCAGACGGACTCTCTGAATGGCTTTTGTACCATGATCGTCGAGATCAACTTTACGCAAAGAATCAATTCTTTGATTCAACATAAATTGCACGTCCTATTGTGCAAATTAAAAATCTGGAAATGACCAATACGGACTGTCTCTCGCGAAAAACGACGGTAGAGTGAAAATCAACTGGCTGCGAGATCGTGGCCACACATGGCTTTCACTTTCGATCTGGAGATCAGTCGATGCACAAATCCGCTTTATATACAGCGATAGTTTTATCGCTATCGATCACACCATTGACCGCACTCTCCGATACTCAAAGTGCAATGACGGTTGACGGTTGCTGGATACGATCCATGCCGGGCAATACACCCTCTGCCGGGTACTTTGGACTTCATAACCGAACTGACCAATCTGTCGATCTCGTCGGCGTCGATACCACGGCATTCGGTTCGGCGATGCTGCATCAGACTCAAACCGATAACGACGTCAAGAAGATGGTCATGCTCGACAAGGTGAGCGTACCCGGCAGGAGCACGCTTTCGTTTGCGCCGAATGGTTATCACGTCATGTTCGAGAATGCAGAGAAACCGCTCGACAATGACTCGACCGTTTTCGTCAATTTTCACTTCAGCGACGGTGAGAAGATCGTCGCCCGATGCGCGATCAAGAAAACCGGCAAATAAGCTTGAGCTATATCGATTCATCTTTTCTTTTCTGTTTTATTTAGCATACCGATTCATCTTGATCGCGCTTTGCACTGAAATCCGCGAACCACCCTCTTCGAAATCTGGCAATCACGCCCGGCCCCGTCCCGCATCTCGAAGCCCCCTCTCTATCACCGTCAATCTCTCAAGGAACCCCGCATGCGATATCGTCACATCGCAGCCGCGCTAGCCATTGGCGCGGCCGTCGCAGCCCCATCCCTATCCGCCAGTGCGGCAGAAGCCTCTCTTGGCGCACAAGTGAATGTCATGCCGAAATACGATGGCTCGGCGTCGTACCGCGTCATGCCATTGCCTATGTTCGCCTATGACAATGGCCTTCTATTTGTCTCCGGTCTGTCCGCAGGCGTGCGCTATCCCATCGGCGCCGGCGTTTCGATGGGCTTGATTGCACAGTTCGACTTCGGGCGCGATGCCGACGATTCGCCCCGCCTTGCCGGAACCGATGACATCTCCAATACGGCGCGCCTCGGTGCATTTGTCGACTGGCGTCACGGCAAATGGAAAGCGTCGCTCAATGCGTTGCAGGCAACACACAGCGGATATGGCCTGAAAGTCCGCCTCTCCGGTGGCTATACCGCCTTGGCCACGCCGAAGAACACGGTTCATCTTGCGGTGGGTGCAACGTTCGGCAACGAAGACTATATGAATACCTATTTCGGCGTTAGCGAACAGGAGTCGGTTGCAAGCCAGTCGAGACTTCCGGCGTATTCTCCCTCGGCGGGTATCAAGGGAGTCGACGCCAGCGTCACGTGGACACATCAACTCAATCCGCACTGGAGCACGGCGGCCGTTCTCGGTGTGTCCAGTCTGGTCGGCGACGCAGCGGATAGCCCTGTCGTCGAACACAAGGCCGCCGTATTTGGATCAGTCGGCGTGGCGTACCACTTTTAATCCAGCCTTTGCAGTTGTCGACGGCTGCAGAAGCACTCAACGGGGCGGTTCCTTTTCAGGGCCGCCCCGTTTTGCCATCTTCTGCTGCGGAGATCGAATTGGGCAGACAACATGGTGCGCGGTCTGCCCGATGCGCTATCGATTAGAAGCGGTGACGCAGACCGATCGTCGCTGCGACCTGGTTGGTGGTCGAAGACGGCGACAGCATGTTGATGGATGCAACGTTCTGCACGCTACTGCCGTCCGCGTTATAGCCGAGTGAGCCGGAAGCGTGCTGGTACACGCCCGCCACGTACACATCCGTGCGCTTGCTCAGCATATAGTCGGTGCCGAGCACGAAGGTATGCCACTTCGGCGAATTGTTGGCACTCGTGCCCGTCACCGTGCCATCGGTGAACGTATACGAGCCGACGATTGCCATCGCCGGCGTCACGTTATAGGCACCGTTGATCTCATAGTTGTCGAGATGCAGGTTCATGCCCGTCAAGCCTGCCAATTCCGCACCGCCGCTCGACAGGCTGGCAAGTCCGTCGATCTGCGAGTGTGTCCACACCAGTCCGACCTGAGCGGGACCGAATGCGTAACTGGCGCCCAGACCATACGTGCGCTGTACTTTGGCAGAAATATTCTGACTGGCCGACGCCGCACTGTTTGCTGCGCCGAGGCCGCCCGAATTGTTCGACTGCGTATAGCCCGCGGCGACGGTCAGCGGACCAGCACCGTATTTCGCACCCAGGCTCCACGCGCGGCCGTTTGTGAAGCCATTCGCGTCGTTGCTGAAGCCATACATGCCGCCGAATTCCATGCCCGCGTAGTTCGGGCTGGTGTACTTGACGGCATTTTTGGTCGAGTACGTCTGCGCGAGATTGTCGTTATCGAACGGATGACCAGCCAGGTTGTTGCCAAATCCCGCGCCTGCTGCCGACAGAGGTCCAAGATATTCAGAGGTCGAATCGTACTGGCGACCAAACGTCAGAGCACCATACTGGGCGCTTTTCAGACCGACGAAAGCCTGGCGGTTGAACATGTCGCCGTCTTCGCTAAAGCCACCGTTGTTCAGATTGAAGCCGCTTTCCAACGTGAAGATTGCCTTCAGGCCGCCGCCAAGATCTTCACCGCCGCGCAAGCCGAAGTAGTTGTCCGACAGGTTTCCACTTCCCTGCTGCCAGACGCTCTTCCCGCCGACGTTATTCGCATAGGTAAGCCCGGCGTCGATTGATCCATAAAGGGTGACGCTGCTTTGCGCGTGAGCGCTCATGGCGAAGACGCCGATTGCGCAAGCGCAAATGATATTTCTTTTCATGCTTCAAACTCCTGGGTACATGGAAATCTCACGACCGCTGATGCAGCAACCGCGGCCCGTGATCTGACGAGTCAGATCAGCGAGTATTCCCAATTCGAAGCATGTTCGTTTTAATGTGGCACAACAATATATGTGATCGTTAGAAATCCGTTCGTGACCAAAACGCCTAACTCTTTGTTTCTTCTAAGCTGAAGAACTCATGATGATATTTTTCATGGAATACTCGGCAGTACTTTTGTATCGCAATCACAACGTGGCAATTTGAAAGACACGCGGCAATAGTGTCACAAGCTGCGCTTCGCTCTTGCACTGCCGGAGTGTGCCTTGTGCACAAACCGCAACCAGAATGTCGTGCCGGTCTCGGCATCGCTGACTACGCCGCATTTTCCGTCGTGCATATCCATGATCGATTTCACAATAGCCAGCCCGATTCCTGCCCCACGCACCAAGGCATCATTCCGGGTGGATTCGACGCGGTAAAAGCGCTCGAAAATATGCTCTATATGAACTGCAGCAATGCCGGGCCCGTTATCCGATAGTAGAACCAGAACCGCACCTGGTTCCTCGATGCATTCAATGTCGATAGTCGAATGGCGCGGCGAGTGGGCGATTGCATTAGCCAGCAGATTGCTCAGCGCACGCTGATACAAGATCAGATCTGCATGGATGACACCCTGTCCCCGAACATTGATCACCATGTCTGATTCTTGCATCAGTGATTCGTAGAAACCGGCCACGCGGTTCGCTTCATCCGCCGTGTCGAATGTCTGCATTGCCAACGCCAGCTCTGAGCGTTCTGCACGTGCGAGGAAGAGCATGTCGTCGATCATGCGCGACAGGCGCTCGTATTCGTCGATGCTCGATTCAATGACCTCGCGATACTCGGGCGCAGCACGCGACTGCGCAAGCGCAACCTGAGCGGCAGCACGCAGGTTCGTAAGCGGCGTACGCAAATCATGAGCGAGATTCGAAGAAAACTCGTTCAGGCGCGTGAACGACTCGTCCAGACGCGCCAGCATGCTGTTAAATGCGTGTCCGAGTTCCAGCAGTTCTCCCGAGCTGGCGAGTTGTGGTAGCGGTTGTCCGAGCCGGCTGATCGACATCTGCTCGATCCGCACGACAAGACGGCTCAGAGGACTTAGACCGAACATCGTCGCGCCGTACGCGGACATTGCCGCAAGCAGTACGCCCACCATCTCGGTCACGGCAATGATCTCAACATTCGATCTGATCAGCGCCCGCTCTTCGCTCGTATCGTATTGAATGGCGACGCGAACGGCCACCGCGTCGCGACCATGCAAAGGCAGCACAGCCACGAGATAGCGTAGGGCGCTGGTCGGCGTGGATAAGCTCACTGGATTGTGGCGCGTTTGCACATCGTGGAGCGGCGAATAGTCGCGAAATCCCGGTGTTACCGCAAGAACCTTACCGGTCATGTCGAAGATGCCAAGCGCCATGTACTCGTGACCCTGCAAATGTACGGTCCAGGCATCCGGATCACGGTTGATCCCGACTGTCGAGTTCAGTTCAGACAGGCGCGCTTCAATAGATGACATTGCGTCAGTCATCTGATCTGCCGCATAGCTTTCCACGCGGCTCATCATCGCTTCATAGACTGCGAGTCCGCTGATCGAAAGTGCCACCGATGCGCATAGCACGACCAGTGCCGTGAGCCTGAGTCGCAATGTACCGAGCAAATGATGAAGCATGGCTAGCTGCCGCTCGCCATCACGACGCAATGCGAGTACTGCGTGTCTCGGCGCAATGGACTCGCGGCGCTACGCCCGTGTCCTGTTTGCAGAATGCGCATGCCACTCCACCTCAGAATCTCACGTCCCCGACATGTGCGTGTTGAAGGTTTTTTCAGCGGCGAACAAGCATTCTCAACCGTTTAAACATGGCACCGATGCCACGGCTAGTACAGTCCGGCTCTCCGAATCGCGTACGCTGTGGCCGGGAGAATAGCACCGCTCACCCGACGGCCACGCGGTTAAGCCCGCCGGCAAAAGGGACAAATTTGCGCAAACGCAAGGAATTCAGGATGTCTAGTCGCTACGCATGATGAATCGAACGCAATAAGCATCGAACGCGGGTAGCGCTGCATTCAATCGTACTCGCGCTTTCGCACTTCCAGAACGTAGCCCATGCCTCTAACGGTGTGTATCAGCTTCGGCTCGAACGCATCATCCAGCTTTGAGCGCAAACGCCGAATGGCCGAATCGACGACGTTGGTATCGCTGTTGAAATTCATATCCCACACTTGCGATGCAATGATCGCGCGCGGCAGGATTTCGCCTTGACGTCGCATCAACAGCCACAACAGTGCAAACTCTTTTGCCGTCAAAAGAATGACCTTGCCCTGACGCGTGGCCTTGCGGCGCGTCAGGTCGAGTTCGAGATCCGACACGCGTAACGTATTCGAATCTTGCGGCCGCGTGCGACGCAGTATCGAGCGCACGCGGGCCGTGAGCTCGACAAAGTCGAATGGTTTGGAAAGGTAGTCGTCGGCACCGAGTTCCAGCCCGCGAATACGATCGCCAACGTCGTCTCTGGCCGTGAGAAACAGAACCGGCGTCGACTTGCTTCTCCTGAGATTCTGCAGCAACGTCCAGCCGTCTTGCCGCGGCAACATGACGTCGATGATGAGCAGATCATAATGCTCCGTCTCGGCCTGATGTTGCCCCGAGATACCATCTTCTACCCAGTCCGCAACATAGCCCGCCTCCGTCAGGCCCTTGCGCAGATACAAGCCCGTTTTGTGCTCGTCTTCGACGATCAGAATACGCATCACCAGTTACCTCAATCGATCCTCTTGCAATGCTTTTGGCATTGGGTCACACACATCCGTCGGCAAAAGAAACAGCAGTCTGCTCACAGCAGGAGCGCGAAGCCGTTTCCGTTCAGCCGTATTCGAAGCCCGATCCAGTGATGTCATTACGCGAAGCAGCATGACGCGAACTGCGCGTGGCGGAGCGCCATGCTACGCCTTCATCGAATCACGCTCATGACGCCTGGATGAGATTTTCGTCATCTTGCGCTTTTCGCATCTTACGTCGCGCGTGCGTGATAACAATCCAATCGAATTGTTTTTGCGCCATATCAAAGATGACGACCTTGTCATCTTCGCCTCACTGAGACGCAGCGCCCGAATGCCACGCTAAGCGTATCGAACCGCGAGAAGCGTGTTCGTTCCTGACGAAAAGCGGAGGCACGCCGGCATCCTGCTGCAGCACTTCCCTTGCACATATCCACGTCTATCCGTGCGCTTTTCGCGGACGTGATTGAACCACGCAATGCCTAATGAAGCGGCTTCAATGCAATGAGAACATGTGAACGGTTTGATGACTACCTCGAACATCTTTCTCAGGGACTGAGACACAAACATCATGTCTCAGGTCTGCGAGAATATTGCACGGGTTTGATGCAACCTTTGGAGCGAAAAAGCACCAATGCGATTGCCGCCAATCTTCACCCTGCTCGCGCTACAGCGACCCGCCAGGCACTCCATCATTTCGTGGCGAGAGCTCCCTGGTCAGATGAAGTATTGCTAGGTCTCGTCGCGCGATGGGTCACGCCGCAAATGGCCGGCTTGTCGCGAAACGGATGGTGGGTCGTCGGCTGCACCGCGTTCGCGAAGCGCGGCACACAGCCCGTCGGCGTCGCGAGGCAAAGTCACGCCCGCTTCGACAGATACGAAAAATGCCAGATTGCCGTGAGCGTGTCGCTTGCCTGCGATAGCGCCAGTCTGCCCGTCAGCTGGCGACTCTTTCTGCCGCATGCATGGATCGAGGATCCAATCCGGCGTAGCAAGGCCGGTGTTCCCAATGACGTGCAATTTGCAACGAGGCCGCAGCTCGCGCTTCAACAGATCGAAAGACTGATTGCATCGGGCACGCCGCGCCGCCCCGTGCTCGCCGATACCGGCTACGGCATGGATCCCGATTTCAGGCAAGGTTTGATGGACCTTGAATTGCCCTATGTACTGGGCATCACGGCGCAGGCGCATGTCTGGCGTCAAGCCGCCGACTCGCCGTCAACAGGCGGATACAGGGATGTCGCGCGGCTATCCACGCAGACATGGCGCACAGCCGAGCACCGCCCTGTCACGGTCAGAGCATTGGCGCTCGAACTGGCTGCGCATGCTCTGCATACCGTCAGTTGGCGTGAAGGGCCGGGCAACCTGAGAAGCAGCCGTTTCGGTGCAGTGCGCGTGCGCTACGCAGACAGTTCAGCATGCTGGGCACGCCTGCAGCCTATGCAATGGCTGTTGCTGCAGTGGCCAGTGGGCGAACCCGAACCTACCCGTTACTGGCTATCGACGATGCCGGAAGAAACGCCCATCAGCGAACTGGTGGCGGCAGCGCATTACCACTGGCGCACCGATCGGGACCACGAGGAACTCCGGCAGGACTTCGGCCTTGATCATTATTCCGGCCGGGGCTGGCGCGGCTTTCATCATCACGCGACGCTCTGCACCGCTTCGTATGGTTTCCATCTCGCCGAACGGCTGGTGCGCGAGCGCGATATGACATCCCGCACGTACTCGATCTGCCCGGAGCCGGGCGCATGAACGAATTCGAATTGCCGGTTCATTTACCCGTCCGCGTCAGTGCGGAATCTTTTATCCGTAATCGCTGACAGCCCCCCGGTGGAAAGCGACATCTAATCGGAGCACCCAATGAAACAAACCAAACACATGCTACTTGGCAACGTGGCATGGTCGATTGAATCGACCATGAACAACCCCGCACTCTTCGACGGTCTGCGTCGCGGACAAGATCCGAAAGTATTGTGGATAGGTTGTTCGGACAGCCGGGTACCTGCAGAGATCATCACGAAACGCGCGCCCGGCGATCTCTTCGTTTACCGCAACATCGCCAATCTCGTTTCGGGTTCCGACGACAGCTCCACCAGCGTACTCGAGTATGCGATCCAGTTCCTGAAAGTAGACGACATCATTGTCTGCGGCCACTACGGGTGCGACGGTGTAAAGGCCGCGTTGCTCGCGCCGTCTGGTTTGCCTCATGTCGCACGGCGCATCTCGCCGATTTCCGCGCTCGCTATCGAACACGGCCGGGAGTTGAGCCGCTACCGGACGGGCGACGAGCAGGCCAACCGGCTCGCCGAACTCAACGTCATCGAACAGGTCGATGCCATCCGCTCGCATCCGATCGTGCGAAATGCGTCGTATCAGCCTGCCATCCACGGCTGGATCTTCAGAGTCCATGACGGCCGCATCAAGGTTCTCACCTCCGACGAGCATCATCTGGAGAACGTTGCCTGATTTCGACCAGAGCGATGCAGCCAGATGTCACATCGGCAATTTTTCATCATGACCTGGGAGCACTCTCATTTGATCATTTAGAAAGAGATCATTTTTCCATCTAGCTGGACGATCAGAATTCTTCGAATAAAAGGACAGTTAATGTCAAAGCGTTTCCGTTTGTTGGTCGGTATTGCGACGCTCATCCCTGCATTCACACTCCTCGCGCAGGATATGCCGAGCAATCCCGATCGCAATTCATATCTCGCAGCAGAAAAGTACGCCATTACCCATTTCGATCCGTCGCAGAGCGACTCCTTTCCCTACCCCGTTCCTCGCGGCACGTTCAAGGTCGATCTCAAGCACGAAAAGCGGATCGTCGCCGGTCCCGTCAACATCATGACGCTGGCTTCCACATCGCCGTCCTATATGTGGGGCGTATCGAGTGAAGGCGTCACCTATATCGACGTATCGAATGGTGGATTCAGGGAGGTTGCCCGCATGACCGCGCCGGGTCAGAAGGTGATCTCCGCGCAGTTGCACGACAAAGTACTGGGTCAGAACTTCACTAGTGCAGCGCAGGTGCAAAAAGCGGTGACCGACATCTACGGTCTGGACTGGACGCGCGCAGTCAATGGCGTCTATTCCGTCGCGGATAAAAACAACCACGTGTACTACAACACCGCTGATGGCTCACTGACGAAATTCGGCCTGGTCGACGAAAAGAACCCGTCTGCCGGCATCAAGGTCATCAAGACGATCGACATGCGTCCAGTAATCGGCCCGGACGCGCGCCTCGTCGGTACGGGCATTACCTATGATGGAAAACTCGTGGTGGCCTCGAATTTCACCGTGAGCGTGCTTGACCGCTCACTGGAAGGCGTACCGCAAACCCTGCGTCTCGCGCCCGGAGAAGTCGTCACCAATTCGTTTGCCATCGACGATCGGAACGGCATCTATATCGCGTCGAACAAGTTGATGCACAAGCTGGTCTGGACAGGCAAAAAGCTCTCCGACGATCCCGCCGACGGCGCATGGTCATCGCCGTACGAAACCGGCGATGAACCTCCCACTATCAAGCTCGGCAACGGCACAGGCTCCACGCCGACACTCATGGGGTCAGGCAAGGATCAGGACAAGCTGGTCGTGATCACGGATGGCGCAAATCAGATGCATCTCGTCGCCTTCTGGCGCGACGAGATTCCGGCAGGCTGGAAAGCACCGGCGGGCGCCATGTCGAATCGCATCGCGGGCCAGATCGCCGTGACAGCGGGACTCAAGCCATTGCCCAAGTTCGTTCAGAGCGAACAGTCGGTCGTGGTGAGCGGCTACGGCGCTTTCGTGGTCAATAACATTTCGGAGTCGGGCGAGAAAGACAAACTCGTCGATGTACTCGCGCTTGGACCTGTCAATCGGCCGGGTCATGGCGCCGAGCGCTTCGAGTGGGATCCCAACGCACATCGCTGGCATTCCGTGTGGGCCAGAGGCGACGTCATTTCGGTCAGCATGGTGCCGAGTGTGAGTTCTGCTTCGGGCATCGTTTTCGTGAATGGCTATTACCAGAACAGCGGCTGGGAATTGACGGGTCTCGACTGGAATACAGGCAAAACTGTGCACCGAGTCGAATTCGGCAAAGGCAATCTCGGCAACGGCGCTTACGCAATCATTCAGTACGCACCGAATGGCGACCTCATCTTCAACAGTGTGGGCGGTCCGATTCGCGTGCCACTAAAGCATCCCGCGAAGACCTGATAGCGACCAACTCGCATCTCTCCATCGAATGATCACTTGTTGCGACGGGCCGAGCGCCCGTTCGCACGGTGAGTCATTCGACAAGACACAGGCAGACTCGTGAGACAAACGCCATGAAAAAAAGTCGACTGATTCGACGCATTTCCAATAGTCTGCTGCTGACATCCTGTGTGGCTTGCCTGCCTCAAAAGTCGTCGGCAACAGAGACGGGCGTGGGCCGCCCTATCACCGGGCAACAAGTGACCCCATACGCCGGCATCGTTCCCAATACCGATGAGTGGATCGTGTCGTGGGCAACCATCTATTACGACGGCTCGCTCAGTGCGAGTAAAAGAATATCGACAGGCGATGAAGTCACTGCGGGCCTGAATTACCAGGTGATCTACACAATCGCCAATCTTGTGAAGACATGGGGTGTCACACTGGGAGGATGGAACTTCGCATCTTCCATAGGTGTACCCGTGCAGTACTCGAATGCGTCTTCATTCAACGGTCTTCTGCGTCCCGATCACGGCACCCAGTTTGCCGATATGTTCTTCGCGCCCGTGATCGCCGGATATCGCCTCTCGCCAACCGACTTCACCGCGTTCAGCCTGCAAATCTACGCGCCGACGGGTGCCTACAATCCCAACCGCCTTGCCAATGCCGGCCAGAACACCTGGACTTTCACGCCAAACATTGCCTACACGAAGCTTTTCCCAAAACACGGTATAGAACTCACGGTGAATTACGGCGTCGAGTTCTACACCACCAATGGCGACACGAACTATCACAACGCGCCTGTCAGCGTACTCGACGTATTGGCGCTCAAGCGTTTTAAAAGCGGCTGGAGCGCAGGCATCGTCGGCGGGTGGATTCAGCAACTCGGCAATGACACCGGTCCGACTGCCGATCTGCTCGACGGCGCAAAGGGCTATTCCGTCGGCGCGGGCCCGATGGTTGGCTGGGCTGGAAAAATCGGAACAACACCGGTTTCAGCCAATCTGCGGTGGGTCAACGAATTCGCCTCACATGCACGGCCAGGTGGAAATGCAGTGCAGTTGTCGTTGAGTGCTACCTTCGAATAAACGTCCCTATTAGCGTATTCAAGCGGAGCGTCGAACCGTCTCCGCGATGATGTCATCCAGTGCGTGAAGCCTCACGTATCGTCAGCATGGCCACAAGTGCCACGCAGCACCCCTCCTCCCAATACGCACCTGAAAGCGAAAAGAACAATAAAGAAAGCATTCATCTATTCACGCTTTCGGCGCCGTAAGAACTCACTATTAAACGCTCGCTTCAACTCTCAACCCTGATTTCCTTTCTCAGTGTCGGTTAGCAGCAGTTATCCGTAAGCAACGCGTAATCAGAATATCAGCGATTGGAAATCAAATGACAATCGTTCTCATTAATATTGACGTTAGGGTTCCATCTCCCTAATATCTCTCGAACGGGACGTCACTCTCGCGTGGTCACACTCGTTTCGCATCTGCGTGAACCTTACGCGTCGATTTATAGAACAACTAAAGGAAATCTCTCGATGAGAATCGTCCGATCAATGGCCGCGCGCTCGTCTGCGCTGGCGGTGCCGCTGCGCAGGATCACGATGGCGACGGCACTTGCGAGTATGTCGCTCTTCGCCATGACAACCGCTCATGCTGAAACCAATCCCGATGCGATCCCCGAGGCGCCCGAGGCGGACCTGAATATCCAGGCCAAGCCGGAAGGCCAGTGGACGGGTTTCTGGACGCGCTCGACGATGCTCGGCGATATCGGCGGACTGCGTCCGTGGCTCGGCAAATACGGTATTAGTTTCCAGTTGACGGAGACGAGTGAATATCTCGCCAATCTTCGCGGCGGACTTTCAAAGGGCGGCGATTACGACGGCCTGACAACGGCAACGGTTCAGGTCGATACGCAAAAGGCATTCGGCCTGCCCGGCGGCCTGTTCAATATCAGTGCGCTGCAGATTCACGGCCGCAACCTGAGCGCGGACCGTCTCGGCACGCTGAATACGGCGAGCGGTATTGAAGCGGAAGCGACGACGCGTCTGTGGGAAATGTGGTACCAGCAGTCGTTCCTCGACAAGCGCGTCGACATCAAGATCGGCCAGCAGAGTATCGATCAGGAATTCATCACCAGCACCTACGCGGCGACCTTCATCAATACGATGTTCGGCTGGCCTGCCCTGCCGTCGTACGACATGCCGTCGGGCGGCCCGGCGTATCCGCTGTCGGCGCTGGGCGTGCGCGTGCGCGGACAGATCACGCCTTCCCTGACGGCATTGGCCGGCGTGTATTCGGGCGATCCGCTCGGCAACAACCCCGATAACATTCACGGCACCAACTTCAATCTGCATAGCGGTGCGTTGTGGATCGGCGAGTTGCAGTACGCGATCAACCAACCTGCCGACGGCGAGATGGTCGGCGCGGACAGCAACAAGTTGCCGGGCACATACAAGATCGGTGTCTGGTACAACAACAATCGTTTCGACGATCAACGCTTCGACAATACCGGGCTGTCGCTGGCCAATCCTGCATCGACGGGCATTCCGCAATCGCATCACGGCGACTACAGCATCTATGCAGTCGCGGACCAGATGGTATGGCGCCCCGACCCCGATGAACCGCGCAGCGTAGGCGTGTTCGCACGCCTGATGGGCGCGCCGGGCGATCGCAATCTCGTCAGCTTCGCGGCGAACTTCGGCGTGGTCATGAAAGCGCCGTTCAAGGGCCGCGACAATGACAGCGTCGGCCTCGCCGCCACCTACATCAAGGTCGGCAATCACGTGCACGATCTCGATCAGGACTTCCGTGATTTCACCGGCGGGCCGTACGGCGTGCGCACCAGCGAAACAGCACTGGAAGCGACTTACATCTATCAGGTCACGCCCTGGTGGCAATTGCAGGCCGACGCGCAGTACACGTTCAATGCGGGCGCGGGCCAGAATCCCAACGATCCGACCGCGCCGCTGCGAAACACCTTCGTCGTGGGCGTACGCACCAACATCACGTTCTGAGCGCCGGTCTCGCAGAACATCTTTCGACCTTATTGAAGCAATCCCATCATGACGGCAAAACAGGTTGTAAGCGCAAATACGAATACAGGGAAGGCGGGACGGTCGCGCGAGCTTGCCAGGCACCTGCGCGGCAAGGCCGCTTGCGTAGCAGGCATGCTGGCGCTACTCGTTACGTGCAGCGCGCAGGCCGAACCGCAAGGCTTTCTCGAGACGTTGCATCACAACACGACACTGATCAACACCGTGCCCGATAACGGCGATCAGAACCCGTACGCCATCGTCGTTGCGCCGGTCTCGGCGGGCGTGGTCAAACAGGGCGACGTACTGGTCGACAACTTCAACAACGCGGCCAATCTGCAAGGCACGGGCAGCACCATCGTCGACTATCATCCCGACACGAAGCAGATGACGCTGTTCGCCAAGATTCCGCGCGATCTGAAGGAGTGCCCCGGCGGCGTCGGCCTGTCGACTGCAATGACCATGCTCAAATCCGGCTGGGTGATCGTCGGCAGCACGCCCAGCAATGATGGCACCACGGGCACCAAAGGCGCAGGCTGTCTGATCGTGCTCGACTCTCAGGGCAAAATCACCTCGACGATCTCCAGCCCCAATATCAACGACCCGTGGGGCAACATGGCCGTCGTCGATAACGGCACGAGTGCGACACTGTTCATCAGCATGGCGGGCTTCGGCGTGGGCGGTGCAGACGGCGATCCGCCCGTGTTCAAGCAGGCAACCGTTCTGCGGCTCGACCTCGACATTCCTCAAGGCAAGCCGCCCGTCGTGAAGAAAGAAACGATCGTGGGCAGCGGCTTCGGCGCGCAGGCCGACAAGGGCGTGTTCCTCGTCGGACCGACGGGGCTGGCGTTGTCGGCGGATCAGAAGGTGTTGTACGTATCGGACGCAATCGGCAATCGCGTCAACGTGATCGACGAACCGATAACGCGCGATACGAGTGCAGGCGTCGGACGGCAACTCACGGCCGACGGCCTGCTGCATCGCCCGCTCGCCATGGTGACGGCGCCCAACGGCCACCTGCTGGTGACGAACGCGCTAAATGGACAGGTAGTGGAGATCATTCCCGAGTCGGGCAAGCAGTTGTACGCGCGCTGGATCGACACCGACAAGGCGCAGACGCCGCCCGGCAATGGCGACCTGTTCGGCATCGCGATGACACCGGAAGGCGATGGCTTCTACTATGTGCAGGATGATGTGAATACGCTGGTGCTCGCGAAGTGACACCGTAGCAATGCACTGCACGCCAGGCATCCAGGCAACAGGCAATACACGCAACAGAACACGCAAGCAGCAAGAGGCAGCATCATGACAAACGATCAGTCTCCACCGTCGCGCCCAGGTCGGCGCGGCTTTCTGAAAGCAGGCGGCGCCGCCGTTGCGGCGGGCGCCGGACTCGCGACTTCGGGCGCGGCGCATGCCGCGCTGACGCGCACCCATGCCGACGACGTGCAACGCCAGATCGAGCCGTTCTACGGCGCGCATCAGGCGGGCATCGTGACGCCGCAGCAGAGTCACTCGTACGTCGCCGCTTTCGATCTGAAAACCGACAAGCGCGAAGAAGTCATCGCCCTGCTGCGCGAATGGACGCAAGCCGCCGCGCGCATGACGCAAGGCCACACGGCCGGCTCGCTCGAAACGGCCGACGACAAGCCCGCCGCCGATTCCGCCGATGTGCTCGGCCTCGGCGCATCGTCGCTCACGCTCACGTTCGGCTTTGGTCCGGGTCTTTTCACGTCGCACGACGGCAAGGACCGCTATGGCCTGGCGAGCAAACGCCCCGCCGCACTCGTCGATCTGCCGCGCTTCAACGGCGATCAGCTGGTCACCGAGAAAACGGGCGGTGATCTGTTCGTGCAGGCCTGCGCGAACGACGCACAGGTCGCGTTCCATGCCGTGCGGCAACTCGCGCGCATGGGTTATGGCGCGATCGCGATGCGTTGGGGCCAGGCGGGCTTCCTGTCCGGTCCGAAAGGCCAGACGCCGCGCAACCTGATGGGCTTCAAGGACGGCACCAACAATCCTTCGACGGCGAAACCGCCGCTGATGAATCAGTTCGTCTGGGCCAGTGCCGCCGACGCGCCGTGGATGCAAGGCGGCACCTACACCGTCGTGCGCCGTATCCGCATCACGCTCGAACACTGGGACCAGATGGAGCTCGGCTTCCAGGAACAGGTGTTCGGACGGCACAAATACAGCGGCGCGCCCATCGGCCAGAAAAACGAATTCGATGCCGTCGACCTCAAGGCCGAGGACAAGGACGGCAACCCCGTCATTCCTGATAACTCGCATGTACGGCTTTCGAATCAGGCGAACAATGCGGGTGCGCAGATTCTGCGTCGTTCGTATTCGTACAACGACGGCACGAATTTCTATATCGAGCGCTGGCCGCCGTGGCGCCAGGAAACCGAATATGACGCGGGCCTCATCTTTATCGCGCATCAGGCCGACCCGCGCACGGGCTTCATTCCGATCAACGAGAAGCTCTCGAAGTTCGACATGATGAACCAGTTCACGACGCATATCGGCAGCGCGGTTTTCGCCGTGCCGCCGGGCGCGCGCGAAGGTTCGTATATCGGGGCAGGACTATTCGAAACATAAGAAATACCGCAGGCCGGCGCAACACGCGCCCCTGCGGCCATTCAATAACGTCAAGAAGAAGAGGTTGAACTCATGAACCGTTCCTGGTCTGGAGCAATGCGTCACGCTGCGCGCGTGATTGCGCTGTCGCTGTCCGTCGCCGCGACGGCCGCGCATGCCGCATCGATCACGGTGTACAGCGCGCAGCACGAGCAGGTCATGAACATGCTCGCGAAAGACTTCGAGAAAGAGACGGGCATTTCAGTGAAGATCCGCAACGGCGAAGGTCCGGCGCTGGCCGCCCAACTCGTCGCGGAAGGGTCGGCCTCGCCTGCCGATGTCTACTTCACCGAGAACTCGCCCGAGTTGATGCTGCTCGAAGAAAAAGGCCTGTTGAGCAAGGTCGATCCCACCACGCTCGGCATCATTCCGAACCGCTTCAACTCGCCATCGGGACAGTGGGTCGGCGTTACCGCCCGCGAGAGCGTGCTTGCCTACAACACGGCCAAGATCCAGCCCTCGCAATTGCCCACATCGATCTTCGATCTCGCGAAACCCGAATGGAAAGGCAAGGTCGGCATCGCCCCCAGCGACGCGGACTTCCTGCCGCTGGTGAGCGCCGTGCTCGCGTTGAAGGGCGAAGCGCAAACGCTGCAATGGCTCAAGGGACTCAAGACGAACGCGCAGATCTTCGACGACGATGAAGGCGTCGTGGCCGCCGTGAATCGCGGCGGCGTGGTGACGGGTGTGATCAACAACTATTACTGGGCGCGTCTTCACACGCAACTCGGCGACAAGTCCACCCGCAGCGCGATCTATCACTACACCAATGGCGACCTTGGCGGACTCGTGAACGTATCGGGCGCAGCCATCATGAAGACTGCGCACAACAGCGACGGCGCACAGCAGTTCCTGAAGTATCTCGTCAGCGAACGTGCGCAGACGCTGATGGCCAACAGCCATGTCAGCTACGAATATCCGCTGCATGCCGGCGTGGCACCCGATCCGTTGCTCAAGCCGTTCAGCGAATTGCAGCCGCCTTCCCTCACGCTCGAACAACTCGGCGACGATAGCCAGGCGGGCAAGCTGCTGCGCCAGGCGGGTCTGCTGTAAAGGATCGGGAGGTGAGCGATGTGACCGACATCGGCGACGCCGTCGCTGCCATCCAGCCTGCTGCGCAGGCGCCTGCGCGTGCCGGCAGGCGGGCTCCGCGCGGCCTGCTGGCAGGCGCGGCCGTGAGCGCGCTGCTGGTGCTGCTGCCGCTTGCCTTCACGTTCTATCGCGCGACGACGGTCGGCTTCAGCGATGCAGCGGAACTGGTGTTTCGTCCGCTTGTCGGCGAACTGCTCGGCAATACGCTGCTGATCACGATCAGTGCGACGCTCGCGTCGGCTGTGCTCGGCACGGCTGCTGCGTGGTTCGTCGAACGCTCGGATTTGCCGGGCCGCAAATGGTGGTCCATCATCAGCGCGGCGCCGCTCGCGATGCCCGCGTTCGTTTCGAGCTATGCGTGGGTGTCGATCAGCCTCGATCTGCAGGACTTCGCGGGTGCGCTGCTCGTCATCACGTCCTCGTATTTTCCGCTCGTGTATCTGCCCGTCGCGGCGGCGCTGCGCGGCATGGATCCCGCGCTCGAAGAAAGCGCCCGCGCGCTGGGCTGTGGGCGCTGGGCAACCTTTGCACGCGTGGTGCTGCCTCAGTTGCGCCCTGCGCTGCTCGGCGGCATGCTGCTGGTCGCGCTAGGCGTGCTGTCGGAATTCGGCGCGTTCCAGATGCTGCGCTTTCGCACCTTCACCACGGAAATCTACGCGGAATATCGCACCAGTTTCGACAACAGCGGCGCGTCGCTGCTTGCCTGCCTGCTGATCGCGCTGTGTCTCGTCTGTCTCGCGCTCGAGTTTCGCGTGCGTGGCGGCTCGCGCTATGAGCGCGTCGATCGCGGCGCGAGACGGGCTGCGCTGCGCTATGAACTCGGCGGCTGGCGCTGGCCCGTGCTGGCTGGCTTCGCTGCGTTGGGCATCGTCACGCTCGGTGTGCCGCTCGGCATGATCGGCTACTGGCTGACGCAGGAAGGCGCCGCCGCCGTGACGCCCGCTGAAGTCTCGCCGGAACTGCTGTTCAACGCGACGTTATCGTCGGTCGGCTTCGGTCTTGCGGCCGCTATCGTCACGACGGCGCTGGTGTTGCCGCTCGCCTTCCTGCTCGCGCGCTATCCGGCACGGCTCGCAACCGTGTTCGAGCGCACGGTGTTTCTTGCGCAAGGCGTGCCCGGCCTCGTGGTCGCGCTGGCAATCGTCTCGCTTGCCGTACACGCGTTGCAGCCGCTCTATCAGGGCACGGCGCTGCTGATCGTCGCCTACGCGATTCTCTTCATGCCGCTCGCGCTCGTCAGCGTGCGCGCCGCGCTGATGCAATCGCAACCGCGTCTCGAAGACACCGCGCGTGCGCTCGGCCTGAATGCACTGCAAACCTTCGTGCGCGTGCTCCTGCCGCTCGCCGCACCCGGTCTGGGCGCCGCCGCCACCATGGTTTTCATCTCCGTCGTGACGGAACTCAACGCGACGCTGCTGCTGTCACCCATCGATACCCACACGCTCGCCACGCAAGTCTGGTCCGACACCTCGACGCTCGCGTTCGCGGCCGCCGCACCGTATGCGGCGCTGATGACGGTCATTTCGCTGGGTGGTTCCGGCGTGCTGTTCGTGTTGCTGGGACGCGCCGCGCTGCGGGATGCGAGCCGCTGAACGATCTTTCTTTCCTATTCAATGAGCGAACTCAGAATCGCGGGGCTGCGCAAAGGATTCAACGGCCATACCGTCCTTCACGACATCGATCTCACGGTGAAGCCGGGGACATTGCTCGCCTTGCTCGGGCCATCGGGCGGCGGCAAGACGACGCTGCTGCGCGTGCTGTGCGGATTCGAACGGGCCGACGCGGGCATGATCGAGATCGATGGCAAGCGCGTGGCCGGCGACAATCTCCATCTTCCTTCCGAGCAGCGGCGCATCGGCTATGTGCCGCAGGAAGGGGCGCTGTTTCCGCATCTGTCGGTGGCGGACAACATCGTGTTCGGCTTGCCGCGCGATCAGCGGCGCTCGCGTCATCGGGTCGAAGAACTGCTCACGCTGGTGGGACTATCCGCCGATTATGCGCAGCGCGCGCCGCAGCATTTGTCGGGTGGTCAGCAGCAGCGCGTGGCGCTGGCGCGTGCACTCGCCCCTTCGCCATCGCTCGTGCTGCTCGATGAGCCGTTCTCTTCGCTCGACGCCGCCTTGCGTATCGAAACGCGCGAAGCCGTTTCCGAAGCGCTCGCGGCGACGGGCGCGACCGCTGTGCTCGTCACGCACGATCAGGCTGAGGCGCTTTCGCTGGGGCATGAAGTCGCCGTGTTGTGGAACGGCAAGCTGATCCAGAGCGCGGCGCCGCAAGCGCTCTACAGGCAGCCCGCGACGCGCGAACTGGCCGCGTTCATCGGCGATGCCGTGCTGCTGCCCGGCATCGCCTCGCAAGGCTTTGCGACGTGTGCGCTCGGCAGGCTGAAACTGCTCGCGCCCGTTTCCGACGGTCAGGTGGACGTGATGATCCGGCCCGAGCAGGTCCGTCTGCATGCTGCCGATGAGGTTTCCCTCAACGCCAATGCGTCGCCCGAAGCGGTCGTGAAAGACGTCACCTATAACGGCAAGGATGCCGACGTGTGCCTTCAGGTGACCGCCGCTGATCCTTTCGTCGTTCGCGCGCGCGTACCCGGCTATCGCTCGCCCGCTGCGGGCGAACGCGTGCGGGTGCATATCGATGGCGACGTGATCGCGTATCTCAGGCCGTAGCTCGCGATGCCGATGCGGCATCTTCTTGCGTCGTTCGTTCCCTTCGCAAACGCGCGACTCTCCGTTCGACATCCCTGATCCGAAAGCCTGTTTTCATGCAAGATAGCTTTCGCTTGTGTAATAATACAAATAATTCTCATTTACCGCTGTGGTTTTGCTCACCGGACTGATCCGGAAGATCGCGCATGTCGGCAGACAATCTCTCGTTGCGGCACGAGGTTGAAGACCTCTACGTCGCCCATCACGGCTGGCTTCACACATGGTTGCGCCGCAAGCTGGGATGCGCGCATCGGGCCGCCGATCTCGCGCACGACACCTTCATGCGCCTGCTCGCTCGCGACGAACCGCTCGAGCTGCTCGAGCCGCGCGCCTTTCTCACGACCGTCGCGCAGCGCGTGCTGGCCAATCACTGGCGGCGCGAACAGATCGAGCGCGCGTATCTCGAAGCGTTGGCGCAGGTGCCGGAATCGCTTGCGCCTTCGCCCGAAGAGCGCGCCGTGCTGCTCGAAACATTGTGCGAAATCGACGCCTTGCTCGACGGACTGCCCACGCCCGTCAAGCGCGCATTTCTGATGGCGCAGCTCGACGGCGCGACACACGCGGAAATTGCAGCTGCGCTGCACATTTCCATCGCAACGGTGAAGCGCTATCTGCTGAAGGCAGCGGCACAGTGCTTCTTCGCGATGAAGCTGGATTGAGCGCGTGAAGATAGAGAGTCCTCCCGGCATCGCGCCTCACGTTGCGCGCCGCGCAGTCGAATGGTGGCTCGATCTGCAGGGCGGCCACACCGCCTCACAGCGAAGCGCATTCGAACGCTGGCGCACCGAGCATGTCGATCACGAGCGTGCGTGGCAGCACATCCAGACCGTCAGTCAGCGCTTGCAGGTGCTCAATGACGGCGCCGCGCGCGCGGCGTTGACCCGTCCGCGTTCGTCTGCGCGGCGCAGCGGCGTCAAGGCCCTGGTTCTTCTGTTCTTCGCAGGCGGCACCGCGTGGATTGCGCGCGACCAGATGACGTCGCGCGGCTGGGGCGCAGATCTTCGCACGGGCACGGGCGAGCAGCGTAACGCGACACTCGCCGACGGCACGCGGCTCACGCTCAACACGGCGAGCGCCGTCGATATCCGCTTCTCCGCCACCGAGCGCCGCATCGTTCTGTTGCGCGGCGAAATCATGGTCGTCACCGGCCACGACGACGGCGCCTCGCCTCGACCGTTCGTCGCGCAGACGGCACAAGGCACGTCGATACCGCTTGGCACGCGCTTTTCGCTCAGGCAGGAAGAATCGACGACACGTCTCGACGTATTCGAAGGCGCGGTGAAGGTCGAGCCGCTGCGCGCGCCGGATGCGGCCCGCGTCGTGCATGCCGGCGAGCGGGTCCGCTTCACCTCGACGCAAACCCTGCCCGTCGAGCCAACCAGCGCCGACGCCGCCGCGTGGACGCAAGGCATGCTGATCGCGAGCAACATGCGGCTCGCGGATTTTCTCGCAGAGATAGGGCGATATCGACACGGCTTCCTGCGTTGCGATCCGTCCGTTGCCGATCTCCGGCTGTCCGGTACGTATCCGTTATCGGACACCGACCGCGTGCTCGACACCATCGGCAACACGTTGCCCGTCGAACTCGAGTACATCACACGCTACTGGGCGACCGTCAAACCGGCGCGTGCCTGACGAAAGGCCGCTTCACCCGAAAAAATTTTTCATTAATTCGCACCGACAGTGAGCTGTTTTCGATTCTCGCGGGACAAGGCAGATGAGAACACCAGATCATCTACCTCCGCGAGCTTCGTAAAACATGGGACTTCACGCCAGAACCTGTACCACGACGGGTCACATGACTGTTGCGCACGCATGCAATGCGCGCCGACGCACGCTGCCGCAGCGGCACATCATCGGCATTGCGACGGCTGCGATTTTCTCGGCCATTGCGACGCCTGCCGTGCACGCGGCCGATGCCGCGCAAACGGTCCAGGCAACGCCGCGCAGAGCCTTTGATATTCCGGCTGGTCCGCTCGAAAGCGCACTCAGCCAGTTCGGCCAGCAGGCGCGCATCATGCTGTCGTACCCGAGTGCACTCACCGCGAACCGGCAGAGCGCAGGCTTGCATGGCGAATACGACACACAACAGGGACTGACGCGTGTGTTGCATGGCACGGGGCTATCGCCCGTGCAGCAGAGCAACGGCAGCTATACGCTGATCGAAGATGCAAGCAACGTCGAACTGGATGGCAGCGCCGTGCTGCCGGCCGTGAAAATCGCGTCGACGGGCATCAGCGCGGGTAGCTACCGGCCACCGCCCGAAGCGAATGTGACGCGCTCGGACATCCCGGTCGTCGATACGCCGCAAGCCATCAACATCGTGCCTGCGCAGGTGCTGCACGATCAGCGTCCGCGCAATCTCGACGATGCGCTCGCAAACGTCAGCGGCATCGTGCAAGGCAATACGCTGGCCGGCACGCAGGACACGCTGCTCAAGCGAGGCTTCGGCGGCAACCGCGACGGCTCGATCATGCACAACGGCATGCCGCTCGTGCAAGGCCGCGGACTCAACGCCGCAGCCGATAGCGTCGAAGTGCTCAAGGGTCCGAGTTCATTGCTTTACGGCATCATGGACCCCGGCGGCGTCGTCAACGTGGTGAGCAAGCAGCCACTGCTCACGCCTTATCACGCTGTCTCGGTAGCTGGTTCGACGTATGGGCACGGCCGCAACGGCGCAGACGGCACGCTCGACCTGACGGGGCCGATCGGCGATACCGGTCTCGCTTATCGGCTCGTCGTCGATCAGACCAGCGAGCAATACTGGCGCAATTTCGGAGAACATCGCGAGACGCTCGTCGCGCCTTCGCTCGCCTGGTATGGAAGCGATACACAAGTCGTGCTCTCGTACGAGTACCGCAAGTTTCTTTATCCATTCGATCGCGGCACTGCACTCGACCCAAAGACCAACAAGCCGCTGGCTATTCCGTCGCGCGAACGCCTCGACGAACCGTTCAATGAAATGGACGGCGAATCGCATCTCGCGCAACTGAGCGTCGATCATCAGATCAACCCAAACTGGAAAGTGCATTTCGGCTATAGCTATAACCGCGAGACGTATGACGCCGGTCAGTTGCGTGTACAGGGCGTCAATAGCACCACAGGCGTGCTCTCGCGCAGCAACGATGCAACGCACGGTGCGCTCAGCACGGATAGCTATGCGATTGCCTATGTCGACGGGCATTTCGACATTGCGGGCTTGCGCAACGATCTGCAGGTGGGCGTCGATGACGAATATCGGCGCATCTATCGTAAAGACCTGCTGCGGCAGGCCACAAAGTACACCTTCAACTATCTGCACCCTGTCTATGGCCTCGAATCGCCATCGACTACCGTGTCCGCGAGCGATAGCGATCAGACCGACACCTTGCACGACCGGTCTGTCTTCTTCCAGGACAGTCTGCACCTGACCGAAAAATGGATACTCGTCGGTGGCGCGCGTTTTCTCTCGTATAACCAGGTAGCAGGTAAAGGACGCCCATTTCAGATCAACACCGATCTGAATGGCACGAAATGGCTGCCGCGCGCAGGTATCGTCTACCAGTGGACCGAGAACTTCTCGCTGTACGGCAGCTATACGCAATCGCTGAAGCCCACCTCCACCATCGCGCCGCTCAGCACAGGCGTCGTGATCGATTCGTCGGTGCTGCCGGAAGAAGCCACGTCATGGGAAGTCGGCGCCAACATCGCGATGCCGGCCGGGCTGACGGGAACCCTTGCACTCTTCAACATCGACAAATCCAATGTGCTGGTGTCGCAATACAACGATACGACCAAGCAGACGGATTGGCGCACCTCGGGCAAGGCCCGCTCGCGCGGCGTCGAACTCGATCTTGCCGGGCAGATCGGACAGCATTGGAGCGTGATTGCCAGCTATGCCTATATCGACGCCAAAACCACGGAAGACCCGCTCTATGCCGGCAACCGCCTGTGGAACGTCGCGCAGCACACGGCGTCGCTTGCCGCTGTCTATGATTTCGGCGCGATCTTCGGCGGCGATCAGTTGCGCGTCGGCGCGGGCGCGCATTACGTGGGCCAGCGGCCCGGCGATTCAGCCAACAGCTTCACCTTGCCCGCCTATACCGTCGCCGATGCATTCGCGAACTACAACACGAAATGGGGCGGACACAACGTGTCGTTTCAGTTGAATGTGAAGAACCTGTTCAATGCGACCTATTACCCGTCGAGCGCGAACCGCTACTTCGTGGCGGTCGGCGATGCGCGGCAGGTTTCGCTTATTTCGACGCTGGAATTCTGAAACCAGGGAACGTGGAATCGACCATGAAAAACAGAGTCGCACGCAGTCACACTGCAGCACGCGAAAAAGTAGCCAACCGCTCGCGTCGCACTGTGCTCTCATTCCTTTCGGGCCTGGCGGCCTTGACAGTCTTGCCGTCCGGCGCACGCGCCACTAGCACCGACATGCGCAAACGCATCGTGCTGGTCGCGCAACTGAATGGCCCTGATCTGGCAACCGACCAGCGCGTGGCCGCGCATCTGAGCACTCGAGGTTACACCGTTCAGATGGTCGATCAGAACTATCGCCCTGAACTCGCGCGTGACGCGAGCCTCATTGTCATCTCGTCAACGGTGTCGTCCAAAGACGTGCTGCCTGGTTGGCGTGCGTTGCCCGTGCCCCTCGTCACCTGGGAGAACGATCTGCTGGACGATCTCTCGATGAGCGGCAAACGACACGATGTCGACTTCGGCGAAACCGGGAAAGAACGCTACCTGTGGCTGGTGAACGCGCCACATCCCATCGCGGCAGGCTTACCGGCCGGCGTCGTCAACGTGTACGGCAAGCAGGCGCCGATGAGCTGGGGCAAGCCGGGCTTAGGCGCATCGATTATCGCAACGGTATACGGCCAACCCGACAAGCCCGCGATTTTCGCCTATGAGGCCGGCGCGACCATGGACTACGAAGCGATTGCACCCGCCCGGCGAGTGATGTTCTTCATGAGCAACGATTCGTTCGGGAATCTCTCGCAGTCCGGCCAGCAGCTGTTCGACGCCGCAATAGACTGGGCTATCCAGCGATAGCCCTTCCCTTCCGCACGCGACGTACTGCATCAGTGATGCTCGAACAGCTTGCTGTTGTTCAAGCCGTTTGCCGGCGAGCCCGACTGCGAGAAACTCGTCGGCATTGAACCGTATTCGCTTATCGATTGCTGCGCAGCGGTCGATTCTTTCGGCGCGTAGTCGGGGTAATGAATCTTCGACTGATGCAAGGTCCCGTCCTGCTCGGCCTGCACGATTTGCGCCTTGACTTCAGTGCGCGTCGTGCCTTGATTCGAATCGACCTTTGCATACGACAGTGCAGGCATGGCGAGTGCAGCGGCGATCATGGCGATGGCGATTGAGGTTTTCATGAAACTCTCCGTTGATGAGTAGATTGAACAGTCCTGACACAGACATCACATCGCATTCGATAAACAGACACACATCGAACGAGTGATGCTGTCTGCTCAGACTAATTCCCGCAAACTTAACTGCGCCTTATTCGATCGAATAGGACTGCGTGTTTCATGCAGATCCGATGCGAGGAACAGCGATGCGATGGTCGAATTATTCTCAATCGCCAATGACCAGACGCTGGCCACCTGATTACGAAATCGTTATCTTCGTAGCTGCATGCGTGTCGTCAATCTGCTGCGACGCTTAAGCATTCGATAAGCCGGATAGCCGCATATTTCACCCATCGGTACTCAAAATAAAAAGGGGCGAAATGCGATGTCGGGCGAACACATGACTGCGATGCGAAACAAGGTGCCGGACGTGACGGCTGCGTTCTGGACTATCAAGATTCTGTCCACGACTGTCGGCGAAACAGGGGCCGACTACCTGGCGGTGCATGTCGGATTGGGCGCACCGCTGACAATCGCCATCACGCTGTCTCTGCTCGCGGCCGCACTTGCCGTGCAGTTGAAGAAAGCGATGTATGTGCCGTGGATCTACTGGTTGACTGTCGTGCTGATCAGCGTGGTGGGCACGCAATTGACCGACGTGCTCACCGACATGCTAGGCGTGAGCCTTTACGTCAGCACGATTGTGTTTGCGCTGCTGCTCGGTGTGATCTTCTGGATCTGGTACACGAACGAGAGGACGCTCTCCATTCACAGCATCGTGACGCGCACGCGTGAGCGCTTCTACTGGCTTGCCATTCTCGTCACGTTTGCACTCGGCACAGCAGCGGGCGATCTTGCCACCGAAGCATTGGGCCTCGGCTTTAGCGTCGGTGTCGTGGTGTTTGGATGCCTGCTTCTCGCGATGGGCATAGCAGCCCGTCTCGGCGCCAATCGCGTGTTGATCTTCTGGCTTGCTTATATCCTCACACGGCCATTTGGTGCATCGCTCGGTGATCTGCTTTCTCAAGCGACGGAATACGGCGGCCTCGGAATGGGGACAGTCGTCACCAGCATCGCGTTCCTCTGCGTCATCGTCATTCTCGTATTCCTTCACACAGCGTTGAGGATGCGGGACAGCAAAGCCAGTAGTACCTGAACCCATCGGCGTCAGGTCATCACCTTAAACCGTTCGAACTGGAGTAACACAATGAGAAGATCGATCATATTTCCCGCTATCCTGATCGCGACGATTCCGGCGTTCATGGCCAATCGCGATTTGACGACCCACGCATCGCATTGGCTCGCCGCGCTCTCGCCCGTCGGCGAGGCTTATGCTGCAACCGAAACCACAAAGCTCGGCGATCTTTCGAAATTCCGCGTCATCGTTGTCGATACGTCGAAGCTCGTCGATGCCAACGATCTGGCCGGCGCGAAAAAGCGCATCAAGGATCTCGAAACGTCATGGGACGACGCCGAACCCGCACTCAAACCGCGCGCGGCCGCAGACTGGCACAAGCTGGACAAGTCAATCGATAGCGCACTCGAAGCACTCCGCGAAAGCGCGCCCAATCAGTCCAAATGCAGGCAGACGCTCACTCAACTGCTTTCGATGATGGATGGCATGAGCGGCAAAGCCTGATCGATGGATTATCGGCCGCAAGCCTGCGCGATGGCCGAATCGATCGCCACAAGCGCATGCAGATAACCCAGGCGCCGGCCTTCTTCGTCGAGGCGTTGCAGTTCGACGAGGATGTCGGCGCCTCGCTCACCTCTTCCGTGCGCCGCGAGCGCGCGTGCCCGCGCCGCGGCGAAGGTGGAAAACGGCGACGGCTCGCGGCGCGTGTAGTCTTCGAAAGCGGCTGCATGTCCCACCGCTTCATCCCACCGCTGCCGCTCGATGCATGCGTCGATTGCATCGCGTCGAAAGAGATAGTGATTGTGGCTCACGGCACCTTTCGCAAGTAAAGTCTCACCCTCGGCGATGGCACGCTCGAAAGTCGCGACATCTTGCGTGATGCGCGCGAGCGTCGCCAGATACGCAGCGCCCAGATAGTTCATGCCCGTTTCACGGCTGATTACCAGTGCGGCTTCGATATCGTCGAGCGCTTCACGCGTGCGTCCGGCAACCCGATGCAACTCCGCACGCAACGCGAGCGCCTCGCCTTCGAAGCGGCGCGATTTCAGTTCAAGCGCACACTGCAACGCCGGACCCACATGCTCCCACGCACGATCCCACTGCGCGAGATCACGCAGGCAGTGCCAGGCCGCGTGATGCGCAACGGCAAGCGCGCGGAGATGACCGACCTTTTCCGCTGCGGCAACACTCGCCTGCGCGACCTCCAGCCCTGTCTGCGTCTTGCCTGCAAACCACGCGGTAATGGCGCGCATGGGCAGATTGGCGACCTCGATCCGTCCGAACCCGTGACGCTGACATAGCTCGATACAAAGGCTGAATGCATCGTGTGCGCTGATCATGCGGCCGCGCATGTATTCGCCATCGCCGAGGCCGCCGAGCGCCGCCGCCTCCTGCTCGTAATCGTGTGCCGCGCGCGCAAGCGCAAGACTGGCCTCATGCTCACGAACGCAGCCATCGATCTCGCCTCTGGGAAAGCACAGATTGCCGCGCAAGAAATGAATACGCGCCTGTTCCTGCATCAGGCCATTGGATGCGGCAACGACGGCGGCGCTGTCGAGATCGGCCCATGCGCCGTCGAGATCGTCGATGACCCGCTTGACGGTCGCTCGCCCAATCCACGCCCGACAACGCTCTGCGTCCGTCCCTGCCGCCGCGAGAGCCGTCTCGAATGCGCCGAGTGCCGCTGTCATGTCGCCCATGTCGTGCAGAATGTTGCCTCGCAGACACTCGAGTTCGACACGGTCGCTGCGGGCCGGCATCAATTCGAGTCCTCTTTCTGCGAGCCGCAGTGCCAACTCGTAGTGATACGCCGCTGTTTGCGCACGAGCCGCTTCGCAGTAGGCGCGCGACGCGCCCACATCGGCTGCCTGATCGAGATGCTCGGCGTGCAGAATGGCATCGCGCTGCGCGAACCACTGCGCCGCGCGGCGATGCAACGCGCGACGCTGACTTTTCAGCAGGCCGTCATAGACGGCATCGCGGATCAGCGCGTGATGGAAGATGAACCCGTCGCCTTGCCGTCGTAGCAAGCGCGCCATCAGCAAAGGCTCCAGCGCGACATTCATACCGTCGAGAACGTGGCACACCGCGTCCCGTTCGAAGAACTGACCGAATACGGAAGCAGCCCGCAAGGTGGTTTTGTCCACAGGATCGAGACCATCCAGCTGCGCCTGCACCAGACTCTGCACTGAACCCGGCACACCTGTCCCCGCCGCTTTTTCCGCATTGCCGAGCAGTTGTTCGAGAAAGAGCGGATTGCCTGCGGCCCGTTCGATACAGCGTCGCGCCAGGTCATCCGTGCAGGCAAACGCCCCGGCCATCAGACGCGCATCGCCCTCGTTCAACGGACACAGATCGAACCACGAGTGCGGCACGTCATCCGTTGCGCTTTTCGCCCCGTCATGCGGACCCGCCAAGGGACGCGTCGTCAGCATCAGCACGGTGGGACAACTGGCAGCCGCCAACGCGAGTTCGTCCAGTTCGCGCAGCGTTGCGCTGTCTGCCCAGTGTATGTCTTCGACAAAGATCAGCCGGGGTTGCCGCTGACTCGCGCGTTGCATGAGCCGCGTCATCACGCTCTGACGGCCCCGAACCCGCATGGCGTGATTCATCGCCTCGTAGATCGCCCGGCCTTCCGGCGGCTGCGCCACGTCGATCAGATCATTGAGGAACAGCGCGTCGCCGGCATCGATCAGCCCTTCGTCGATGACGCGCGCCACCGTATCGCCTCCGGCATTGCCATTGCCAGCTTCATCGAATGCAACCAGGCCGCGTACGAGAGCACGAATGGCATCGCGCCCGGCTCTCGAACCGAAGTCGAGCACGAATGCGCCATGACAGGCAAATCCCATCCCGTTTGCCTCGCGCTGGACTTCCTCGACGAGACGCGACTTGCCGATGCCCGCCTCGCCGCGCACATGAACCACGTGGCCGCGCGCGCTTGTGCGGCACGCTTCGAGTATGTCGCGGCATCGGCGCACTTCGTCATGTCGTCCGACGAGCGGCCGGCTCGCGGACGCGCGCTGAAGCCCCGTCACACGCCATACCGAAACGGCCTCGGCGAATCCCTTTACCGTCAGCGCGCCGCGTGCCGCGCAGACAAGACGATCGGCCAGCGGCCGCCATGCCGCCTCGGAGATCAATATCTCGCCCGCCGCAGCCGCGTCGGTGAGACGTGATGCGAGGTTGACCGTTTCACCCGTGACGGTGTACTCCCTGTGACTCGCACTGCCCGGGCCGCTTGCCACGACCTGCCCAACCGCAATGCCGATATGCACGTTTAGCGCGCGTCCGAGCCTGTGCGACAGATCCGGCAGCACGTCGACGATGGCGAGCGCGGCGTGCACCGCGCGCTCGAGATCGTTCCCATGCGAGCGCGGCGCGCCGAACACGGCCATGACGCAGTCGCCTACATGCTTGTCGATGTGTCCGCCGTGCTGCACGACGATGTCATCGACCTGCTCGAAGTAGCCTTCGAGCAGTGCCAGCAATTCCTCTGCATCCAGCTCGCGGCTCAGATCCGTGAAGCCGCTGATGTCGGCGAAGAGCACGGTGACCTGTCTGCGCTCGTCGGCGGGTGTGTCCAGATGAGTGCCTGCAACGGGGGCGGCATGCGGACCGTGCAGCGTTCGTGGATCAGGCGGCTCATGTGTGCCGGCAGCTGCAATCTGCGTCACTGCTGCCAGCAGCCGCTTGCGATGTCCCAGCGAGCGCACGCCCAGTTCCTTCAGATCGGCATCCGTGAGCGCAGGCAGCATCGCCGCGTCGATATCGTTGTCGGCAAATGCCTGTGCGTATTGCTCGAGTCCGAGTCCGCGCAGCCACAGTTCGATATCCATCGTCATCGCCGGAATCCGTTTTGCGTTGAGCGCTTAAGAAATACGCGGTCACTCGCCTTTTCCAGTGTAGGTGTTGTGTCCGGCGCGTGTCGGCCGTTTGACAGGCGCGAGAACGGCGGCAGATACTGGGTCGCGCGTCACACGTCTGCATCGGGCGACGCGCGTTCCGGGAGAGCGCCGTGAAGCCGGGTGCCACAGGTTCATCGTCCGAGTCCGCTGCCGGGTCCGCGTCAGGTTCTGAAACCGAACGCGTCGCCACGCCGCGTGTCGCCGGCCTGTTCGGCGATCTCGCGGCAGGCGCGGTGTCGACGCTCGTCATGCTCTGCTATGCGATGAGCCTGGGCACGCTGATCTTCAGCGCAGACCTTGCCCGCTACGCCGAACTCGGCGTGCCGACGGCCCTCGTAAGCTGTGTCGTGACGGCGCTGGTCATCGCACTGACCAGTTCGATGCGCTTGAACATCGCGGGTCCCGATAGCAACGCGACGGCATTCCTCGCTGGCGTCGCGGCAGGCGTCGCGAGCAGCGTGCGTGCCGACGGCGGTTCGCCGCAAACGATCCTCCTGACCGTGCTGATCGCCATCGCCTTGTGTTCGGTGCTGACGGGCATCGTGCTGTATGCAATCGGCTCATCGCGACGCAGCCGGTCGTTGCAGTTTCTGCCGTATCCCGTCGTGGGCGGATTTCTCGCGGGTACGGGTTATCTGCTGCTGGCGGGCGCGTTCCGCGTGCTGACGGGCCAGTCGCCGCAGTGGCACACGCTCGGCCTGCTCACGCATCTGCACTGGCTCGCCTGGGTGCCGGCGCTTTTCATCGGCGTGCTGACCACCGTGCTTACGCGCGGACGCCAACATATTGGTGCGTTGCCATTCGTGCTCGTGTGCGGCATCGCGCTGTTCTATCTGTTGCTGCATCTCACCGGGCGATCGATCGACGATGCTCGCGCCATGGGCCTGTTGTTGCCGCATGTGAAACTGCACTTCTTTCCGGATATGCGCGTGCCGGAATCGCTTGCGCAGGGTGCGGTCGATTGGGCCGCCATTGCTGCGCATTTACCGGAAACACTCGTCGTGACGTCGGCGTCGGCAATCACGATTCTGATGAACTCGACGGCCATCGGTGCCGCCACGGGAGGAGACATCGATCTGAACCGCGAGATGCGTGCGGCGGGACTGGCGAACATCGCGAGCGGATTGCTGGGTGGCATGGTCGGGTATCAGTCGTACAACCGCACGATGCTCAACGCACGCGCCGGTGCAACGAGTCGTATTGCGGGCGTGTTCGCGGCACTGGCGTGCCTGGTGGCACTCGCGGCATCGCCGGATCTCGTTGCGCTGTTTCCCGTTCCCGTGCTGGTCGGCCTGCAGCTTTTCATGGGGCTGCGGCTGATGCTGCAATGGCTGGTAGGTGCGTACGCGCGACTCAACTGGTATGAGTACGCGCTCGTGCCCGGCATCCTCGCGGCGATCGCACTGTATGGCGTGGTGGCCGGTGTGATCGCGGGCGTGATTGCCGCGTGCGTGATGTTCGCGCTGCTTTATGGTCGCGTCAGTTGCGTGCGCATGGAGTTCGATGCCGCCACACGTACCTCGACAGTCGAACGCAGTATCGAAGATGCCACGCGTCTGCGAGAACTCGGTGGCCAGCTATGCGGAATGTGCCTGCAAGGCTTTCTGTTCTTTGGCACCGCTCATTCGATTCTGCAACGCGTACGCGAACGGCTAAACGCGGAAGCGTCCGCGCCGGTGCGCTATGTCGTGCTCGATTTCGCATCGACCAACGGCATGGACGCGTCGGTTTCGGTGGCGTTCGTGAAGCTGCGTCAACTGTGCGCGACAGCCGGCGCCGATCTCGTACTGACCGCATTGCCCGCACGTTCGCGCAGCCTGCTTGCCAGAACAGGCACACTGAATCTGCGCATACACGAGTTTCCGACTCTCGATGCCGGACTCGAATGGATCGAAGACCAGTTGCTTGAATGTAGTGCCGACATATCGCATTCGAGCGCTCAGGACTTCCGCGCAACGCTTGCGCCGCACTTCACACCCTATGCACTGGAGACGTTGTGCGCACGTCTGGAAGTACGCGATCTCGACGCCGGACAAGCGCTGTTTTTGCGCGGCGAACCGGGCGATGCGCTCTATCTCGTCGAACACGGCCGCGTTGCCGTATCGCTGCCTCTGGCCGATGGCCGCCCGGTGCGGCTACGTTCCTTCGGACCCGGCACGGTGGTCGGGGAAATGGCTGTCTATACGCAGACTTCGCGCAGCGCCGATGTGATCGCTGAAGCGCCGACACGGGTTCATCGCCTGTCCGTCTCGACACTGCTCGCGCTCGAACGCGACGATCCCGTCACCGCACAGCAGTTTCACCGCTTCCTGATCAAGACGATTGCTTCGCGCCTCGCCGTCGCCGATGAGGCGCTGCGCGCCGCATATTGAGCACGTCATGCATGTCGAAAAAGATCACGGCATGAAGCGCTTCTTGAGATCCATCATTAGCAGACGCTGACTGGCGTGAGCATGTTTATCGTCACGACCGGCAAGTGAAGTGGCAACGGCCTGGATCATGTCCAGCCTCTTGTCCGGATCGGGTTCCGCCTCGATGTCCTGCACCGCGTGATTGTTTTCTATCTGCGATGACACCCAGTTGTGGAGTTCATCGGTTACCGTGCGCGGCAGCGCAGACTTGTCGCGCGTCATGTCGGCTCTGAGCGCAAGTTGTTCTTTCGACATCGAAGGCGGAATGTGCGCGACGGGAACGAGGCCGACCTTGGAAATCGCAGCCGGGTTGATCTTCCGCTCGCCTACCGCGCTGTCCATGAAATCGCCGTCATTGAGTGTCGCCGCGTGACTCGCGGCGTCCCATGTGTGGCGCGTGCCACTGCTTGCCTGCTTGAATGCGATGTCCTTCGGCACGACTACCGCGTACATGACGTTGTTCCGATCCGGCATCACGTAGCTGTTGCTGGGATTGCGCGACGTGTAGAGTCCAGGACCGTCGATATTCATCCCGCTGACACCGCCCGCCAATCCCTGATTCTTCTCGGAAGAAAAGCCCTGACTTCTGATATCGGCGGCATTCTGCTCCGACGTCACGTGATAGCCGAAGATTTCGACAGGCCCGTGCTGCGGCGCCAGTGCTTTCTGGATGTCGGCTGCGAGACGAATGGCGTCGCCGCCCGTCGGAACGCTCGAGTGCAGCGAAAGGCCGGGAGCATCGAGCACCTTTCCGCCGAGTGGATTGCTTCCCGGCGAGGTCGCTGCGATCGCGCTGATCTGCGACGTGTGAAGATTGACGGCATCGTCCGCTGCACTGGGCGATCGCAGCACGGCGTTCAGTCTCATGCGCTTGGTAGCAGGCCCGGCGATGTCGGTATCGTCAGTATTGTCGGGAGAGGCCGGACGCTTCTGCGTTTCGGGTGTGCGGGCAGGTGACGGCGATCTGCGCTGCCGTGCGAGGCCTGCGAGTTCGGCGGCACCCTGCGGCCTTGCCGATCCCGTTTGCGGAGGCTGTGCGTTGCCGTGTGACGCAGCTTGCTGCGCGTCGCCCGCGTCGTAATGCGAACCTGTCGGATCAATGCGAACCATCGTCAAGGCACTCCGGGAAATGACTGACCTCAGTGTGTCAGTCATCCGGATCTTGCAGGGCGACGCATGCGAAGCGATCTGCCAGCGTGCGAAAGCGCAGTCGTGTTTTCAGAAGTTTGCGAAGAATGCACGTGCCGCAAGCAGGCAGAACGGCGCGACGAGATCGCCGTGATAAGCCTGTAGCACGGCCGATGCGCCGCCATCTGTTGCGCCCGCCGCAACGGCTTGCGCCGCGACAGCGGCCTTTGCTTGCGCGAAGCCGTTCTTGATGGGCGCGTAGGGATCGTTTGCGCCTGAGACGGGTGAATCGACATCGAGTACCGTCGTCAGCCCTGGTGCGACGCCCGCATTCTGCCAATAAGCCTGCTCGATGCGTGCATTGAAAAAGAACACGGTCGGGTCCGACTGTCCGCCGCACAACTGGACAGGTGCGCGCGGAACCCAGTTACGCAAGTCGTTGCGTCTGAATGCCTCGCGCAGCGGCTGATTCGTATGTGCTGCCGGTGCCATCGACGCGCTCGGTGTCGGGAACGCACCATCTGGATTGGCGAACGCATCCTGCAACACGCTCAACCGATAACTGTTGCGCACGAGATTCGCCTTGCCGAAACCGAGCGCAAACAGCGGTAGCAATGTGGGCGGAACCTGCGTCGCTGCGGTGGGCGGTGTCAGATTGCCGTATTGCGGAGCGGGCGCTTGCAGGGAGAACAGTGGGGTGGCGGGCAACTTTCCGGCTGCAACGAGTGCGTCGAATGACGCCGTAGTGGGCAACAGAGTTTCAATGCCTTGCGCGTAGGCCGGTTCGTAGAATTCGGCGGGCGTTGCGTACAGGTTGCCATATGCACGCTGATAACTCGTCACCACCAGGGTCGTGAAGATCGTCGCGCCGAGATCTACCTCACCTTCGATCAACGCGTCCGCCAGTGCTGCGATTGCATACGGCCCCGATCCGGGCGCGGACGCGGTCACTCGCACGCCTGCTGCCTGCAGCGCGCGATGCGTCGCAAGCGCGACGAAGCCGCCTTGCGAATAGCCCGTGATAAACAGTTTGCCGCTGCTGCGCGTGCCGATTGTGAGACCTGCAATATCGACGAGTATCTGCGACGCACGCCATGCATCGATCACGTCTGCCGATTGCTGGTTCGCATTCAGATAGGGATGGTACGGCAGCGTCGAACCTGAATATCCCGCGTAATTGCTGGCGATCACGATATAACCCTGCGACGCGTACAAGGCTGCGAGCGTGAGTCCTTCTACCGTGCCGTCGCCATTGGCGGGATCCTGTTCAGTCAGATCCGCAATATTGAAGTTCTTGTAGGTCGTCGTACCGTGCGCGTACAGCAGCGTCGGCCGCGCGCCGCTGCATCCCTTGCGCCACCTGGCAGCATCAACGCGCCGCTGGATGTGGTGGATTCTCCGGCGCCGCCGATCGTCCGGTAACGGAAGGACACCACCGTAATGCCGCACGCGGGTGCGCCGGCAATCTGCAGCAATTGCTGGCCCGTCGCGCTGGCATTGAGAACTTTGGTGAGGTCGGATGCGCTAAGCCGAAGCGTGATCTTTTGTTCGATGAGTTGCCCGCGAAGCAGACAGGCGATGCCTTTACATTGCGTGTCCTGCTGCGCGAATGCCGATGCACTCAACAGCAACCCAGTCCACAACAAAAGGGCGAAACGAATCGTTCGTTGCATGGCGGGCTCCGTCGTGTTGTTTGCGTTGAGTCGCAACTTGTTTTGCGGGCCTGTCGAGTATAGGTAAACGATGCGGATAACTGGGATGCATTTTTGCGCGACCGTTCAATACGTGATTGAGCGCGGCTAAACGATGAATGAATCGATGCGGCTTCATCTATTCGAGTGTTTGCCTGCTGCGCACAGGTATGCGCGCGTGAAGTCGTATGAACAAATCCACGCGATGCTATCCTGCGCGGGTCGACTTGCGCACGCTTTGGACGGCATTCGTTTGCATCTATTCGTGAGATGGTGAATGCGCCCGTGAGTATCCACTTAACGGTGTGCGATGCCGTCCGCCGCCGTGAAGCCAACCGGATGTCGACCGACATTACGTCTTGCTTTCACTGTGCTATGCTTGCTTCTGTCCTTGGGGAGTAGCCTGCTTCTGTTCAGAAGCGCCTGCGTCAACACACTCGGTCGCACAGACCGTGGCGCATGCACCATCAGGTTGGCAAGACCATCGACATACGTCAGCGACCGGTCGGGCGCAGGCGTGTGTCGCGGTTATCCGCCCGACCTCGAGCCCTGATCCATGAGTCCAGTTGCAACGTTATTTCTGGCATTCGCCATGTCCACCGACGCCTTCGCGGCGGCAATCGGGAAAGGCGCCACGCTGCATCGTCCGAATCTGCGGGAAGCCATCAGGACGGGGCTGATCTTTGGTGTTATCGAAGCGCTCACGCCGCTTGCAGGATGGCTGCTGGGCAGAGCGGCAGCGCAGTATGTCTCCGAATGGGATCACTGGATTGCGTTCGCGCTGCTCTCAGTGCTTGGCGCCCGGATGATATTCGCCGGACTGTCGAGCCGCGAAGAAGAGGAGAAGCCCACCTCGCATTCGTTCTGGGCACTTGCGCTAACGGGATTCGCGACCAGCATCGACGCGATGGCTGTCGGCGCGGGCCTTGCCTTCGTCGATATAAACATCTTCTCGACGGCCACGGTGATCGGTCTGGCGACGATGGTGATGACGATGATTGGGGTGATGCTAGGCCGGGTGCTTGGGCGTGTTGCCGGCAAGCGGGCAGAAATCGTGGGAGGGTTGGTGCTGATTGGTATCGGCGTATCGATTCTTGCCGAGCATCTCAAGCTGTTTGCGTGATTTTGATTGCTATTGCGAGTCGTGCGTGGGGCATGACTCGCGATCAGCAAGGCTTCAGGCCAGGTGTGTTGGCGTGAACGTGGGTTGGGCGTGTCGGCGCGAACTTGAATTCGTACCGCCCAAACGCCAAGACCCCGCTTTTGAGGGCGGGGTCTTGTCTTGGGTAAGGAGCCTGACGATTACCTACTTTCACACGGGCAATCCGCACTATCATCGGCGTAGAGTCGTTTCACGGTCCTGTTCGGGATGGGAAGGGGTGGGACCGACTCGCTATGGTCATCAGGCATGAGGGGTTGCTGCGTCGCTGGTTGAGCGCCACAGCCAATCTGGAAGAAGTGTGTGTAAAGAGGGTTGTGTTGTTTAATCTGGCACAACAACGATCTCTCAACCCGTGTGTTC
>NZ_QBUY01000078.1 GCF_003121405.1 Paraburkholderia sp. C35
CTCGGGGGCTCGGAGATGAGTTGACGAGACAGGATGTGACTCGGTGCTGGGTGTATCGCGGGCGTACTTTGTATTTGGGTCCTTTAGCTACGGCGGGCCACGGTTCGATCTTTCGGGGCGTGAGTTGTACCAACGTGTCGTAGTCCAGACGGTCTTGCAGCAAGCTGTACTCCGAGTCCCTGCGCCTGCGTCGCCATCACCGCCAGCCGCTGCAGGCGTCCAGCCGGATCGTATTCACGCTGCCGGCTTAACCCCGCATGCATGCGCCCCGTCTCCCGATGCAGCCGGTCGCGTTCGAAGTCCAGCAATCCTGGCGATATCGCTCGTGGCGATCTCAGGGCTATCGCACCGAGCCGCCGCTCTATTCGTGGCCCCGCCTCGTCGGACGGTGGATCGAGAACGCCGTGTTCGGAGCAGGCCAGCGCGTCAGGATCAATGGCGGACAGGGGCGGCTGACCATTACCGCCGAGTAAAAACACGCAGGGCCGCGTCAGCGGCCCTTCACTCAATCACTTATCACCCAACTTCACCTTGTCTTGATTGATCGCGATCACATCAACGTGGCGTTCGTATGAGAAGTTCGCTATTGAGTCTTGAAGGTGCATGTGCTCCACCTCGTTGACCTCCATTTCGTAAGCAGCGTTGATTAGGAACACTCCGAGAGCACGGATCACTCCCGGTGTCGCAAGGAGCGACATCTCGTCCAGCTTCACAGATTTATCGCTGCCCTCACGCGTTCCCCAAATATTCAAATCACCCAATTCAGTCATAGATTGAACCCCTTGTCGCGTAAATAGTCCTTCTCTGTCCGCGTAAGTCCTGCAGTGTCGCCTCGTGATCCATGACTTTGAGAGCCGTCCTTATTCACAACAACCTCTTGTTTTCTGGACTTACATTGACAATGCGCGTGCACTTGCTGGTTCGTATTTTCAACTTGCGGCGGGTCAATCCAGCCGGTCGGGTTAGGCGTCCATTCGAAAACGTTAATGCCACCAACAAAACCAATCGGATCCTTACTGATGATCCGCCCAGCATTGGGATCGTATTATCTGTGCCGGTTGTAGCGTACCTTCTTACGTCATGGAACGCTTCGTGACCATTCCGCAGACGCGACGCTTCCCGCGCAACTGGAACCGTCAGTTCAACATGCGAACCGAGCCGCCGCTTTATCAGTGTATGGAGCCCGCCGTACAGTGGATCGAAATCACCGGGTTCGAAACAGGCCTGCGCGTGAAGAGCGTCGTTGAACACGAGCGACTCACCATTGCCACCGATTGGCCAAACGAAGGGTCGCGCCAGCGGCCCTTCACTTACTCACTTAGAGCGTTACCAAGTTCCCGTATAAATCAAGCTGACGATTTTCCGCAACATAAACGTAAACGTCACGACCAGTTACATAGCAGTCACCAAATCTCCGAACATCTTCAATTGACTTCGGATCCCCGACCTCTCCATACACACCGTCAACATCCAAGCACCATAAGTCATCGAATTTCACCAGATGCACGCCCGCCCGAATCGAGTTTGGCTGATTCCCTTTCCACTGGGCATTGAATTCCGCAACATCTTTCACGATGATCTTAACGGTATCCCATCTATCCCCCCGAACCGAATGATTTTTCGCATAAAAGATAGCTTGAGCTGCTACAGACTTTCCTACTGGATAGAAGAAACGAAACGACACAAAAAGACCATCATCAAAATTGTGATAGTCGCTTAGCAATTGTTTCAATTCTCCTTCAGACATCTCCGCCTTTACTGTCCAATAGGTGTTGCTGGTTTCATACCCGGAGGAATCGCCTTCCATTCAGCATCCTCCGCGGCTTCGCGCGCGAAGCGTGCCGACTTCTCCTGCTCCGTCTCCAGATCCTGCGGATATGCAGGAATCTTCGACGCATCGCCGGGAGTGCCCGCCGGATCGAATGCAAAGGTCTCCGTCAGGTCCGCGCCCGCCGCCGTGAGCGACCGTCCCACCGGGTCATAGCTGTAACCCGTCGCGCCTCGCGTGTGATCATCGATACGCGTGAGTTGCCCCGCCGTGTCGTAAAGCAGCGGCCGAAACCGGGCAACGGCTCAAGATTTGCGTTGAAATCCGGCGGCTCGCAATTGCCGGCAAATTGACAAGCGAAGCGCCGCGTTTCGCTGCCGCATTGTCGTTACGATTCCAACAATATCGTCAACTACGTAATAGCCAACCCATCATTTGTCTCAATGGATACAGATTCAGCCACGATCCTTACTTGAACCTCCTCAGAGCAGCCATTTTCATCGGCTGAATCTATGCCTAATTTAAATATCCAAAATCCCTCTTGATCATCTACTTCTACCGATACCGAATTTATAAGATCGTTCGGCAACAACCCTTCGGGCTTCATCGAAAAGTACTTCACCTTGGCGAAGACGAGAAATCCATTCTCAATATCTTCATCTTTATAAAAGTCCCAATTTCCAGATTCCGATCGAATTCTGGATATAAGATCAATTTGAATTTTTATTTTCGAATCCCATGTATTTATGCAGACCGCCTTACATGCACGATCACCAAAGTACACGGTTTTCAAGAAATCTGATGGATTGTTTTTCATTTCAAAGGAATATGAGCAGCAGCGCTGTTTGACGGCACAACATTGCCATCGATGTCCAAAGATGCTCCTTGCCCCTTCATGTTGGGTCCAGTTCCAAGGGCATGAGCATGACCGTGCGGGCATGGATTGTTCGCATGCCCTTTGGGATTCAAGCGGTAACAATTTGATCCATTCGAGTATAACGTGTGAGTATCAACTCCATTGCTTCTCGACACGGTACTACCGCCGACTGGCTCGATTACCGCGTTCCCATTCCTATCAATAATTACTCGGCCAATTGGAGCTTGCGTAATCGGATCGATCGGATTCGTATTGGGCGTAGGAATCGACGCACTCGATCGCACGGGCGCAGGCAATCCACGCACAAAACTGCCAGCCAATCCCAGCGGATCGATCCACTGCACCGGACTAGGCGCATATTGATATACATTGATCCCGCCTTTGAGCCCAATCGGATCCTTCGATATGAACCGCCCAGCGTTGGGATCATAGTACCGATACCGGTTGTAAAACAGCCCCAACTCTTCATCATCATACTGCCCCTGCGCCCGGATCCGGTTCCCTGCCCCAGCCGCTTCCCCACTCGCCAGCTTCGCACCACGCAGCGCCCCCCCCGCCCGATACCGGCCCAGCCAAACCACCTTACCCGACGTATCCACCAGCTCCTGCGGCGTGCCCAGATGATCGTTCTGGTAAAAGTACGTCGCATGTCGTGTACGCGCCGGGTATTCCACAAAGCGCCCGTTCGTCCCCGTGGCCACATACGCCGCCTGCTCCAGCGTCTCGTCCAGCCGAGCCAGCGGCACAAACGAACCCGGCTCATGCAGATACACCGAGGCTGCCTGCCACACGTGACGCTGCGCATCCAGCGTGTGCTGGCGCTGCGCCACGGGCAGCGCATGCGCATCGGCGGGATCATCACGCACCAGTTGCAGCCCGCGGTATGAAGTGCGCCAGTCCTGGCCGCGCCTCGGTGGCGCTGCATGGAAGCGCTCCTCGAGTAGCAGCACGTCGCCATCCCACGTAAACACAGTCAGGTCGGTGCCACCTTGAGCGTGCTGCACCGCCTTCGACGTGCGCCGACCGAATGCGTCGTAGCGCAGCCGCACCGTCAGCTCCGGCTGCACCCGATCTCGTGCGGCCAGATCCTCACCAGGCGCCCTCGCATACCGCATCGCCTGTCGCAAACGCCCGGCCGCATCCCACTCATACACCCACGTGCGCCCACCCGGCTCCGTACGGCGGATCAGGTTGCCTAGCGCATCGTACGCATACGTCACCCCGAGATACTCGCGCATCACGTTGCCCAGCCACTTCGGCAACGACCGGCGCCACGCGTCGATCTTCGCAAGGTCCTGCACCCCACGCGCGTCGTATCGCGACAGCGGCTTCTGCCCGCCATGCGCGCGCGTCCATTCAGCATCCTCCGCGGCTTCGCGCGCAAAGCGTGCCGACTTCTCCTGCTCCGACTCCAGATCCTGCGGATATGCAGGAATCTTCGACGCATCGACAGGATTGCCCGCCGGATCGAATACGAAGGTCTCCGTCAGGTCCGCGCCTGTCGCCATGAGCAGCCGTCCAACCGGGTCATAGCTGTAACCCGTCGCGCCTCGCGTGTGGTCCTCGATACGCGTGAGTTGCCCTGCTGCGTCGTATGCCAGCCGACGTGAAGCAAGCTGCCGCCCCGCACCCTGCGCCTGCGTCGCCATCACCGACAGCCGCCGCAGGCGTCCGGCCGGATCGTATTCGCGCTGCTGGCTGAACGCCGCATGCGTGCGCCCCGTCTCCCGATGCAGCCGGTCGCGTTCGAAGTCCAGCAAAGGCTGCCCGTCCAGCAGCACCCCGTGCACGTGGCCCGACCCGTAACGCAGCCACCCGATCGTGCGTGTATTGGGCAACACCGTGCGCATCCGGTTACCCAGTGAATCGTACTCATGCCGCGTCACCGACGCATACGTCTCGCCGAAACCGATATCGACGTGCTGCTCCTCGGCCACCAGGTTGCCTGCGTCGTCGTAATGCAGGCGCACCGTGCTGTCTTCCGTCTGCGCCGTACTCAGCCGCCCGCGCAGGTCGTAATAAAATCGTTCGCTTACCTTGCTGTCCGGCCCGCGCATGTCGCGTTGCGTGAGCCGGCCCAGCGCGTCGCGCGTGTACTGCGTCCACGTATCGCCCTGACGCGACTGCGCGAGCTGACCTGCGGCGTCGTACGCATACTCGGTGACGCTATCGTCGAAACCCGTCTCGCTCACCAGCCTGCCCATCGCGTCGTAGGCGAAGCGCATCGTTTCGTCGTTTTCGTTGCGCAACTGCGTCAGGCGCCATTGACGGTCATAGTCATAAGCCAGCGTGCGCCCGGCTGCATCGGTGCGTGCATAGGGCTGCCGCTGGCCCAGGTAACGATAGTGCGTGATACGTCCTGCGCCGTCCGTGTATGTCGTCAGGTTGCCTTCGGCGTCGTACGTGCGGTGCTCGCTTGTGCCATCCGGGTGCGTTACCTGAAGCAACTGGCCGCGCGCGTCGTGGCGCCAACCTGTGACCTGGCCCAGCGCATCCCGTCGCAAGAGCGGATAGCCGCGTTCATCGTACTGATAGTGCGTCTCGTAGCCCGAACAGTCGCGTGCCGAGATCAGCCGCCCTCTACCGTCATAGGCGAATTCGCGCGTGCCGCCTTTCGGGTCCGTCAGCGCAATCAGGCGGCCCGCATCGCTCCATACGTAACGCGTCATGCCCGCACCGTCCGTCACTGCGCCGGGACGGCCCAAGCCGGCATACGAGATCTGCGTGACGTCGCCTGCGGCGTTCGTGATCAGCACCGGTAGACCCACCGCGTCATACTGCGTGTGCGTCGTGTTACCCAGCGCATCGCTTGCCGCGGTCAGACGGCCCGCGCCATCGTAGGTAAAACGCTGGCTGTGGCCCGCGCCGTCCTGCATCAGCACAAGCCGCCCACACGCGTCGCGATGGTACGTCTCACGCGTGCCATCGGGATGTTCCACCCGCACGATCTGGTTGTAATAGTCGTAGCGATGGATCGTCGCGTGGCCGTCTCCGTCTGTCACCTTCGTGTACCAGTGCTCGCGGTGGTACTCGAAAAACAGTTCTGCATAACGCACATCCGGATCGCGGTCATGACAGCGCCATTCGTGCACGCACTTTGCATCGGCGGGTGCAGGTGCGCCATCGCGTCGGCCCGGCCACGTCCACTCGAGGCAGGTCGCGAAACCATTGAAATCTGTGTAGCGGGTCAGCAGATGTTGCTCGTAGGCATAATGCCGACGATTGCCGAGCACGTCCGTATGCGCAACCAGATCTCCTTCGCGGCCGTATTCATAGCGTGCGAGCACCTCCAGCGTGTCGCCCGCGACATCCAGTCGCCGGACCGCGGTCAGGCGAGCATCCGTGTAATCGAATGCAAGGGACAGGCCGTGTCCGTCGGTGATACCCGTCAGTTCGCCCGCCATGCTGTAGGCAAGCGTCAGGCCCAATCCATCGCGCCCGAGGCGAGACGTAAGCAGATAACGCGGGCCGCTGCGCGTGGTATGGAGCACGAACTCTTCGCACGCACCATCCAGATGCCGCAACTGCACGCGCCGGGCGTCGGGACGGCTCAGTGTCAGCTGCTCACGCGGCACCTCGCACGCATCGCCCACCGCCACGCCTGGTAGGGGGACTGCACGACTATCGACGTCGACAAAGGTCAGCACGCCTTCCGCTTCCGTCAACGACACGTGGTACGGGCTGCTCCAGCGGGCGCCGAGCGTGCTGCCGTCATAAGCTGCGAGGCTCGAACGATACAGCCGCGTCCACACAATGGGCACGATGCCGTCGAGCGCGAAGTCGGTCTGCTCGAGGTTCTCGTCGCCCATTACGTAGTTGATCGCACCGCCGCCTTTAACGGGCGGGCAACCACAGCCGTTCTTCGCCGGTGTCCCGCTCGGTGCAGCGCCCTGTTGCGTACGCTGCGCGTGCTCGCCGGGTTTCGTATCCGGTTGCGTGCGCGGACCAGTTGAAACCTGCGCTTCATGTGATGGCACCGATTCGTGACTTGCACCATGCGTGGCCGGTGGATGTGCACCCGCCTCATGAGGTCGCGACGGCGCGGCAAGATGCTTCTGCCGTGCACGGATTTCAGTGGCGATCTGCGCAGCCATCATGGCAATGGCGCCGCCTTCTCCGATGGCTCGCGCTATCGCCGTAGGTGCAGTGCGATCGAATTCCTGCAGCCACGCGAGCAGCTTCGACTGCAGGCCCGTATGCCTGAGCAACTGATCGAGCGCCACCAACGCGATGTGCTCCTCCGACGGCAACCACGAGAAAAACCCATCCTGTTTCTTCACCACGCTCATCTGGCTTTCTGCCGAAACGGGATTGGCGATGAACCCCGCGAGCGCATGGCTGATACGGCGCAGGCCATCGACGATGTCGTTGCTCCATTGCTTCAGATGCTCGTCCAGCGTAGCCATGAACTCCTTTGCGTCGCCACCTGCCGTTGCCCACAGCAGGTCAACCGCCACGCCCAACCCACCAGAAGCAAACGCCAGCAACACATCCTTGACGACAGCGCGCGCCGGGCGGCTCGCGTTACCGGCGCCCGGTATCACGCCGATCGCGTCGATCGCAAGCACACCCCAGTGCAACACGCTGCTCGCATATTTCTCGCCGGTGTTCGGATCAGGCTCGTTGCGGAATAGCCTGTACAGGTCAATGCCTACATCTGCCAGCGACAGCGCGTTGCCCACCAGCGGCACCATGTACATGCACTGGATAAAAATCTCTTGCGCGTGATCACGTACCGACGTAACTGCAACCTGCCGAAGTTCGGGCTGCGCGCTTTCCGCTTTTGCAGGAACAGGGCTTAGCAGCAGGCGGCGCTGTTCCGCGTTGGTTCGGATTTCAAACGGAACTGAGGATCCCGAATTGATTGATCCAGTTGAGACCTGTGATGCCATATGAGGTAAATGACTGTATTTTTCTTGACGGATTAGATGGCTACACTTTGACGAGTGAGGACGGCGACGGATCAGCCATTCCACCGGAATCGCGTAGCTCGCCCGCCAGTTTTCCAATCGTCCCACTTGTGGACTTCAACGCGGCAACGCCTGCACCCTTCGTTACAGCCGCCGCGAGCGCACCGGAGCCCGCACGCCGGGCAGCTTCCGAAGCGACAGATTCGATTGCCGCAGGGACCGCGGATAGCGTCTGTGCAGTGAGGCTGGGCAACGCCGGTGCGGCCTCGTGAGCTGCCGTCTGCGGCTGTCCCGCCGGATCCGCGAACTTTCGGCCCGGCGACTCGAACGTCCCTTCCTCCTCGAAGTACTGAACCTTGCCACCGCCGCGGGGCACATCGGCCAAGGTTGCCTTGCCGCTCGAATCGAGTCGCCCGCTGCGAGAGCTTCCGTCCGGAAACACAACCTTGTACCTCGCGTTTTTCACTGGTTCGCCGTTCGGATACGTATGCCACAGTTGCATGCCCGCATCCTGCTGTGTCGGTAGCACAGGCAGCGCGGCCTGTTGTGTGGCAGAGCCTGAAACGCGCAGCGGCCCCTTCAAGGAGATATCCCCTGCGCTGCCAATTTCCACTTGCGAACCCTCGAGCTTGATATAGGCACCACCACACATCAACGTCAGGGACTTGCTTGCGTTCAGCGTGATTGCGTCCTGCGTACTGGACAGGGAAACACCTTTCAACGCAGTGATTTCGAGCGCATCCGATTGCGCCTGCATCTCGACTTTGCCCTTTCCCGAAAAGAGCTTCATGCCCTGACCGTTCGCATAGAGCGAGACGGCATCACCTGCCGCGACGGTGAAGTTGCCGCCCACAGCCGAGTCTGCATTTCCGCCCGCTGTGGTGAAAAGATGCATTCCTGCTGCAATCTGCACATGTTCGCCACTCGTGAACGCCATACCATGCGGAGCAGACGCGAGCACAACCGCTTGCTGCAGGTTTTTGATCTGCGACTCGAGCAGATTCTGCTGTTCTTCGCATGCGGCCACGACCGCCTTGGCTTGCACGACTGCATCTGCAAGGCTTCGCATCCGTGCGCGAGCGGTAGATAGCCGCTGCTGCGCCTGTTCCATGTCGAGTGCCTGCCCTTCGGCCTTTCCCTGGGCATCCGCACTGATGAATAGACCTTTGCCGGCTCGCAACACGCCCCAACTATCCGGGCGCAACTCGTAGCCGGCGCCGCGTTGCTGTTTGTTGCGATCGACGAGGAACCCCATGTTCAGTTGTGTCTTGCCGTACTCGGTGGCGAGCTTGATGCCCTCCTGTCCCTGCCAGTCTTCCATGCGCAATTTGTTGTTGCTTTGCGTTCGGATGACATTGCGTGAGAGCCATCTGCCATCGCTTGTCACGTGATCGGGCGACTGACTGTTGTGCAACGCATGCGCGATATACGGTCGATCGGGATTGCCGTCGTGAAACGCTACCGCCACCTCCGTGCCTTCGATAAGCGGAAAGTGAAATCCTGTCTGCAACGCTCCGGCAAAAGGTTTTGCGAGCCGCAACGGCACGCTCTCGCCGCCGCGGCTCCATTGTGCAAAGTCCAGGTCGAACCGGACCACGTAATACCCTTGCTGCGTGAGATACGCGTACTTGTACTCGCCCGGGGACGTCACGCGCGCACTCAGCGTACCCGAGATGGTCGGCCATTTTTTTTCATCGAGTGTCAGGCGGACACGACGATCGGCGGGAATTGCCTTGTAGGTATTCGTGTAAGCCTGATCGCGGGACCCACGATGGGAAACCTCGACTACGACCTGGCCCTTGGGCGCATCGGTCAAAATCTCGTCCGTCTGCAGCACGCGCCCCGGCCGCAGCGCGAGCACATTGCTCTCTCCCTCGAAAACAATCTGCCACGCGACCTCGACTTCGTGACGCAGTTGGGCCTCCCATTGCGCACTCTTGCTATCCAGATGATTCGTGCCCCACACATACTGCGGACCATATGTAGTCTTGTCGCCGCCTGACACATCCGCTTCGGCTGTCAGACGCTCGAACGCCTGATCGGGGTTGTAGTCGGCCACCATGACCGACTCAGCGACTGAGCGCGCAATCGTTTTCATCGAAAACACAGACTCGATACCGGATTCGAGGCCCGCTGTCTCGCGGTAGGGAACTTGCAGCGACGGCTGGTACACGTAATGGTCAATATCGTCGCAAAAGTTCAGCACGTCTCCGTGCTCACCGTCGCCGATGTGGCAAACCATCCCTTCTTTTTGCATCAACATCTGCACGTACGACAGATCATCGATCTGATATGCGAAGCGAAACGCGTGCTGGGGATATTGCCGACGAAGCGTGAAAGTGAATTGATGCCCCTTGAAGCCATGCTCGCGCAAGACCGCCTGAATGATCTCTGGAGCGCTTTGGTGTTGAAAGATCCTGCTGGTGCGCACGCGCGCAAGCTTCGCGAAATGGGCCTCGACGACCATCTCGTAGCTGTTGAAATCGCGAGTCGTGCCCAGTTTCGTGAAACGCGTGAGCCACCCTGAAAACGTACGGCGTTCGCCATCCTCTGGAACGATCGAGAACGACGCATCCTTGCCGAGATAGTCTGCTCGCAGAAGACTGTCAGGATGAGTCAACCTGATCGTGATACGCCAGGGTGAACCTAGCTTTTCGGTTGCCTCGAACGACACGACCGATAGTTGAGATGCGCTAACGCTGCCTGGCACATCGAGAAAGTACGCCTGACGCCCGGTCACCATGGTGCGATTCGATGTTGCATCGATCGCGTCGTTCAAGTTGCGTTTCATGATTTCGTTACTGTTCCCGCAGAAAGCCGACGAGACTGCACCTGACCGGCTCCTGAGAATCGATCTTCGTGAACACGCGGGCGCTTATCCGATCGAGGCAAACGTGCCTGATGCGATCAACGAGCAGCCACAAGCGCAGCGATGTCCGTCGAGCGCCACGCGCCGACCGTTATCCAGCACCATGTCGGAGCCTTCGCTAATCTCGATGACCCCATGCAATGGACATGAAATTAGATCGAACTGTCGCGCCACCTCTCGCCCTACGACATGCATCGTGCCGGACCCCGTCAGCACAAATCCCCCGTGAGTATTCGAGTCACCGACACACGCAATCGATTTCACTTCGCTATCCTCATTGACAATTTGATGAGTTCACCATGCTCGCATCAATGGTCGCTCCCAGTCGACTCAAAATCCCGGCTCGACCAGAACACTATCCTGGTTGAATCAAGTCGAGTACGAATTTATGTAAAAAATTGATTAGGATGATTGATTCATCAAATCCAACCATCAGATCCCAATCGCTTCATTGACTTTCATCATATTCAACGAGCAATGGAATATTTTTCGAACTGATCCGTTACCACGTCCTCGTTCGAAAACACACCGTGATCACGGAATAAACCCCACCCGCACCCCGTTCAATGACCGTCACGACCTTTCGACAAGGCAAGGAGTGCGGTCATGAAGTCTCTTCTGCAGATATTCGGCGTCGCAGCCTGTGGCGCGGCCCTGGCGACGCTCGTTTCATGCGGCGGCAGTTCCGGGTCGAATAACATGGGCCCGCCACCCCAATCGACCTTCACGGCAATGGCGATCGTCTCCGACGGTGCCGTCGCCGCGCCGCACACCGATCCGAACCTGAAGAACCCATGGGGCATCGCATTCAATCCAAAGGGCTTCGTCTGGGTTGCCGACAACGGCACCAATCTCGCTACGCTCTATGACGGCAACGGCGTGCCGCAATCGCTGGTCGTCACGATTCCGGCAGGCACCAGCGGCGCGGCATCGCCAACGGGCATCGTGTTCAATGCCACGCAGAGCTTCAACGTCACGGAGAACGGCAAATCGGGCGTTGCGGCGTTCATCTTCGCGGGCGAAGGCGGCACGATCACGGCGTGGGCGCCCGCAGTCGGCCCGACCAATGCCTTCACCCTGTACGACGATGGCGCAGGCGGCGCCGTGTACAAAGGTCTGGCGCTCGCGGCCAACAATGGCAACAACTTCCTCTATGCCACCGATTTCCATAACAACAAGATCGACGTGTTCGACACGAACTTCGCGAAGGTCACGATGCCCGGTGGCTTCAGGGATTCCGCTATTCCAGCGGGTTTCGCGCCCTTCGGCATCCAGCTGGTCGGCTCGAATCTGTTCGTCACCTATGCGATGCAGGATGCCGCCAGACACGACGATGTCGCGGGCGCCGGACTCGGCATGGTCGATGTGTTCGATACGGCGGGCAATCTCAAGCAGCGCTTCGCGCCAGGCGGGCCGCTGAACGCGCCGTGGGGCATCGCGCAGGCGCCTGGCAGTCTCGGCACCATCGGCGGCGAGATCCTGATCGGCAACTTTGGCGACGGGACGATCAACACATTCGACGCATCGAGCGGCAAATCATTGGGCCCGCTGAAATCGTCGAATGGCAGCACGATCGTCGAACCCGGCTTGTGGGGTCTCGCATTCGGCAACGACCTGAACAGCCAGCCGTCGACCACGCTGTTCTTCACAGCCGGACCGAATGGCGAAGCCAATGGTGTCTACGGGAGAATCGATCTGAATCCTGCCAGCACTTCGGGTCAGAGCACGACGTCCGGCTCCAGCACGGGCAGCAGTTCGAGCGGTGGCGCCAGCATCGGCATGTAGTCTCTGACGCGTCGCCCCGTTCCATACGAAACGGCCGCTTCTGCAAGGAAGCGGCCGTTTTGCGAAGCTCACGCGGACACGTCAATTCCGCATCGCGCGTGTCAGATCTGCCGGCGCAACTCCGCCGGCGGCACCTTCATCAGATGCCGGTACTTCGCCACCGTGCGGCGCGCGACCAGTACACCCTGATCCGCGAGCATCTTCGCGAGCGCGACATCCGATAACGGATCGCGTGTGTTTTCCGCAGCGATCATTTCCTTGAGCAACGCACGCACGGCGGCAGCCGAGCACGTGCCACCGCTTTCCGTGCCGAGTTCGCGCGGGAAGAAGTGCTTGAACTCGAAGATGCCGCGCGGCGTCGCCATGTACTTGTTGCCCGTCGCACGCGAAATCGTCGATTCGTGCAGGCCGAGTTCTTCCGCTACATCGCGCAGTACCAGCGGCTTCAACGCGATCTCGCCGTACTGGAAGAACGGCTTCTGGTGCGCAACGATGCATTCGGCGACGCGCTGAATGGTCTCGAAGCGTTGCTGCGCGTTGCGGATCAGCCAGCGCGCTTCCTGCAACTGCTGCGCGAGCGGCGAACGGCTTGCGCCCGCCGATTGCGCAAACAGCTCGGCATACATCCGGTGAATCCTCGCGCGCGGCAGCACGGCGGGATTGACCGTCACCACCCACTTGTTGCGCACGTTACGCACGATCACATCCGGCACGATGTAGTTGTCATCGGCGCGGCCATACGAATTGCCCGGCTTCGGATCGAGCTTGCGCACAAGCGCGCAGGCAATGCGCAGTTCTTCCGCATCGCAGCCAATCTGCTTCTGCAATTCCGCATGTTCGCGGCGTGCAAGCCGATCGAGATGATGCTCGACCACCTGCTTCGCGACATTGCGTCCGGGTGTATCGGCGGGCAATGCGTCGATCTGCAACGCAAGACATTCGGACAGCGAGCGCGCCGCGAGTCCCGGTCGATCCAGTGTCTGCACGAGACGCAGCGCGACCACCAACTCCTCTTCAGTCAGCGCAGGTTCGATGTCGACGATGTCGGGGAGATCCGCGAGCTCCTGACGCAGATACCCGTCGTCATCGAGTGCTTCGATCACGAGGCGCGCCACTTCGCGCTCGCGATCGTCGAGCCGGTAAAGACGCAAGGCGTCGTGCAACTGCTCGTGCAAGGTAGGTTGCGAGCGCGCCCATTCCGTCGGGTCCGCCGCATCGGAGTCGCCGTTGTAGCGCGATGCGCCGCGCCCGTAGGCATCGCCGCCATAGTCGCCACCGTCGTCCGACGACGCCACGCTCTCGGCCGCCGGTTCCGGCGACGAACTTTCGAGCGCGCTATCGCGCTCCGCAGCAGGCAGCGCCTCGCTATCGGCGCCGGCCGTCTCAGCCGTCGCACCCGCAGGAAGATCTTCCGCCGCGGACGAGTCGTATTCGAGGAAGGGATTGGTGTCGAGCGCGTTGCGCAGCTCCTGCTGAAACTCCAGCGAAGACAGTTGAAGCAGACGCACGGACTGCTGCAGACGCGGTGTGAGCGCAAAAGTTTGCTTTGCGCGTAGTTCGATTGTAGGCGGCATACAGACTCTTCCTGTGAATGTTCAACGAGCTTTTGCGTAACGGATATGCAACAGTCGTACCAGGTTTCGCAACTGTCTGTTTTGATTCGCCTTTGCATGCTGCGGACGCATTCCGCATGCCCGCCGTTCACGCCGATTTTACAAACGCACTGAAATTCGAACCGAATCATGCGACATCGATCCGCGCGCGCCAGAAGCGCCAGAAGAGAGGCAACGCGATGCACGCGCGACCCGCGACGGGCACGACGGTTGCTGGAAAGCTCACAGGGACGCGCCTCTTTCACCAGGATTGAATGGCGGCGCGTGCCATGTCGGCGACGGACCAGACGGAACCGCGGCGGCAGTGGTCTTTGGTCGGGTCATCGGCGGCATTGCGCCGCGATCGATCGGACGGACAACAGGACCGCAACCCTGATCATCAATCGAGAAGGAGAAACCATGAAAACTATCCAGTTCCTCAAGGCCGCAGGCAGCATCGCATGTGTTGCATTCGCACTGAACGCTACGGCACAAACCACGGCATCGGCGCCGCCCGCCACATCGGAAAGCGTCGGCCAGCATATCGACGACGGCACCGTGACCACCAAGGTCAAGGCCGAACTGCTCGGCGCAAAGAACGTCAAGTCCACGCACATCCATGTGAAGACCCGCAAGGGCATCGTGTGGCTGTCGGGTTCGGTGCCGTCGGCTGAAGACAAGACGGCCGCGCAGGACGTCGTGCAGACCGTGTCCGGCGTGAAGGGTGTGAAGAACCATCTGAAGATCGCAGCCGATTAATCCGCACGACGGGTGACGCATTTGCGTCATCTGTACTGATGTGAAAAAGGCCGCCCGTCGTGGGTGGCCTTTTTCATGTTGCAAATGCTCAGAGCGTCAAGCCGGAAACTGGTCGCACAGTGCCCGGATGCGGTCGTGATTGTGTAGCACACCCTGATATAACCGCTCGACCACCGTGCGCACATCGGCAGGCAGATCTTTTTCGAGCGCATCGTGAAAGTGCTTTTTCGCGGTATGTTCGCCTTTCTCGCAATCGGCGAGTATCGCGTGATCCGTGCGGTCACCCACTGCCGACTTCACATCGATCCACCCCCGATGCAATGCCCCCGCGACGCTGCCGCCGCACTCCGGCTTGCTGCCCATTTTCAGCATGAAGTCCTGCAGTTGCCGTGCGCCCTGGGTGCATTCGTCTGCTATTTCGAGCAACGCTTCTTTCACGCCTGCATGATGCACATGCTCAGCCGCCTTCATGAAGCCGCGCTCGCCGTCTTTCGATATTTCGATCAGATCATTCAGAACGGCAATGACATTCGTCGTCATTCGTGGCTCCTCGTCAGGTTGCTTGAGATGTTGCCAATTTTGCACGCGTTGTGCCAGACCGCGGTTGGAATGAAGACATGTTGCTCGCGCATCGCTTTGCCATCTTTGCCATTGCGACGGGTAATTGCTTCCATTGCAATGAATATCTGCTGCATTCCGGCCGTCGAAACCCAGTATGCGCTTGCAATGCGCGAAGAGGCATGGATGTTGCTCCCCTCTTGCTGGATATAAGCACGCTGGACCCTCTCAAGCCGCACATCGCCATGCGATGCGGCCAGTACATAACGTGGGCCAGCGAATGACAAGGGAGAATTCACCATGAAAATCAGCAGCGCGGAATGCCTGCTGTGCGTGGCTATCGTCACGTCAGCTGTCGTCGCACACATACGCATGCAGACGATGCCGTCCGCCGAAGCCGGCGTGCCCGCTACGCAAACGCAGTCAGCCCAGCGTGAGGCACGCGTGCCGTCATGCGATGAAGCACACAGTGGCTTGCTTCGCGCAGCATGCGAGACAGCACGTGATCAACACCCAATCGATAGCAACGACGGCCAGATGAACCGGGCTGTCACACCGCGCACGAGCACGCTCTGGGTTTAACGTAACCCCGTCGACTAGCGGTCGCGCATGGCTGCGTGTCAGTTGCAGCAGCCATGTTTTTGCGTGGCCTCGCTAGGTCTTGAGCCTGCTCTCCGTCTCCATTCCCTCGACACGAAACAGGCCGCTGTGCAGGATCACGCTTTCGCCGCGGTTCTGATCCAGCGCTTCCGCGCAGACTGCACGAATGCGCGCGCGGCCTCGTTCGTAGGCGTCGATCAACGCATCTTCCAGCGGTGAGTCAGCGCCGAAGTGATCCTCCAGCGCCTCTGCTGAGATCGCGCAAACGACGGGCTCGCCGTCCACGCGCGCCATGAAGCTGACGGTGAGGCTCGACCCATCGAATGCGGGAGCATCATCGGGGAAAGTGATGTGCATGAGAGAGTCCTCGTACGCCGCGCGCGGCATGAATACCTTGATCATCCCGTTCATGACGAAGCCTTGCGCGAACGCGTGACCGGCTCCGCCACTGCGAGACGATTCGCTCGATATGAGCTTGCCTGTCCCGCCCGTTTCATTGTCGACCCACGTGCCTCCCGCATTGGCAGACATGACGTGCACCGCCGTAGCCGCCTGCATGAGCGCGCAGCGCGGCTCGACGAATTCGGCCCGCTCGAAGCCATCGGCGGCGAGTGCCGCGACCTTGCATCCTGCCAACGCGTTAGCCATGTGTGTCCTCCCTTCGCGTCCCGCTTAAGAGCATCCCGTGACCCTGCGCGTTCACGGACGCGCTCCTTTCATATAACGACAATGAGCAAATTGAATGCCCAACGCGCATCGGTTCCGACACGCGGATGCGTGCTGCCGCTCACGCGCTGCGTCAGGCATTGCTATTGCGCAAGGCGTGTGTGAAAGCATGAAAACATGCGTGCCATAAAAAAAGGTTGGAGACCGATGAAAACGATGACTCGCGGCACCATCGACGTTATCGCCGAAGGACTATCGGCAGTGATGCCCGTGGGCCTTCGGCATGCCGACGACACTCGACCCGGCTTCACGCGCCGCAGGCTTCGAAACGTGTTCGTCTATTTCGATCTGGACGGCAAGCGCATCGGCGACGCAACGGACATTGCCCGCATCAACGCTCTCGCCATCCCGCCCGCCTACACCGACGTATGGATCTGCCCGGACCCGCGCGGCCACATCCAGGCAACGGGCCGCGACGCGCGCGGCCGCAAGCAGTACCGCTACCACGCCCACTGGCGCGAGACCCGCGACGCCGCCAAGTTCGGGCGCATGGCTTCATTCGGACGCGCGCTGCCGAAAATCCGCGCGCGTGTCGCCCGCGATCTGGCGCGCGACGGCATGCCACGCGACAAGGTCATCGCTGCCGTCGTGCATCTGCTCGATACGACCTTGATCCGTATCGGCAGTGTCGAATATGCACGCGATAATCAGTCGTATGGACTGACCACACTGCGCAAGAAGCACGTGACAATCCGCGCGGGCGAAGTGCGTTTCCGCTTCGTGGGCAAGAGCGGCATCGAGCATGACGTGACGGTCGACAATCCGCGCGTCAAGCGTATCGTGCGCATGTGCGCGGAACTGCCCGGCCACGATCTTTTCAAGTACATCGATGAAGACGGCACGCGCCATACGATCGGTTCCGCCGACATCAACGCCTATCTGCGCGACGCGAGCAGCGGGGAGTTCTCCGCGAAAGACTATCGGACGTGGGCGGGCAGCGTGTATGCGCTGGCTGCGTTGCGGCAACTGGCATGCGAAAGCGCAGCCGATGCGCGCCGGCATGTCGTCGCGACGGTAAAGGAAGTGGCGAGCCTGTTGCGCAACACGCCTGCCGTCTGCCGCCGCTGCTATATCCATCCCGAAGTGATCGCGGCTTTCGAAGCGGGCGAACTTCAGGGGCTGTTGCCGCTTCAGGCAAGACGTCACCTGAAAGTCGATGAGGCGGCCTTCGCCGCCCTGCTCGCGCAGGTCGACAGGCGCGCACGGCTCGCTAGCCGCCGCGCGCGCAATCCAGGCAAAGCCGGCGCATCCACCGCTGTCGAGGATGCGCGGCTCGCTGCGCTGCTCACCAGATCGAGTGCGCTGCGCAAGCAGGCAAGCGCACGCAAGGGCGCCGCCGCCGACGCAGCCTGAATCCGCATCGCCGCATCGTTTCCTCCTTGAAGGCGCGTTGCGTCGTCCGTCGATAGACCGACAGGCCGCCGCACCTGATAATTACAACGAGGACGTAATTCTTTCGCGTCAGATAGCGCAATATGAGTGCTCCGCCCCGCGCATGGCACCGCTTGCGCTACGCTGCATTGCGCGACCGCCAACTTCAAAGGAGAACCCTTCATGCGTATTTCGACATCATTTCTGTTCGACCTCGACGGCACGCTCGTCGATAGCGTCTATCAGCATGTGCTCGCGTGGAAGGAAGCACTGGACGAAGAAGGCATCGAACTGTCGGTGTGGCGCATTCACCGCAAGATCGGCATGAGCGGTGGCCTGTTCACGAACCAGTTGCTGCGCGAAACGGGCGGCGACATGAGCGCCGAGCGCGTCGAGCGCCTGCGGCGCGCCCATGCGCGCGCGTATCAGCGACTGCACGCGAAAGTCCGCCCGTTGCCTGGCGCGCAGGCCTTGCTGGCAGCATTGACGGAAAGCGGCACACCCTGGGCGATCGCCACCAGCGGCCGGATGGAAACCGCCGCCGTCAATCTGGAAGCGCTGGGCGTCGATCCAGCGAAAACCGTGGTCGTCACGCGCGACAACGTCAAATACGCCAAGCCCGACCCCGATCTTTTCGTTGCTGCGGCGCATCGGCTCAAGGTGGAGATCGAGCACGCCGTCGTGGTCGGCGACAGCATCTGGGACATGCTGGCTGCGCGACGTTGCCGCGCGCTCGGGGTCGGTCTCCTGTCGGGCGGCTACGGCCAGGAAGAACTCGAACGCGCCGGCGCACTGCGCGTCTATGAAGATCCTGCCGATCTGCTCGAGCATCTCGACGAAATCGCCGCGCGTCCCTGAAGCGCCGCTTCGACACTCCCTGCACCGCACAGCGTGCCACGTGGCACGCCATGTGCGGCGTCTGTTAACAGTTGTGCAAGCAGGTCGCGCAAGCAGGTTGCGCGAACACAACCGTACGGACTATCACAGGGAGAAACCATCATGACTTTGCAGAACCAGACAGGCGGCGCGGACATCGTCGGCGCGCGCGGCAGCCATCGTCGCGGCCCCGGACCGGAAGTGATGGCAGCCGGTACGCTGGACGGCGACAAGGTACTCAGCGTCGATGGCGACGACATCGGCAAGATCAAGGACATCATGCTCGATGTGCGGTCGGGCCGCATCGCCTATGCGGTGCTGTCGAGCGGCGGTTTTCTCGGCATGGGCGACAAGCTGCTTGCCATCCCGTGGAGCGCACTCACGCTCGATGCCGAGCGCCAATGTTTCGTGCTCGACATGACTACGGAAAGCGTGAAGAACGCGCCGGGCTTCGACAAACAACATTGGCCGTCGATGGCCGACGCGACCTGGGCTACCTCGATCCACCAGTACTATGGACGCGAACCGTACTGGGGCCGACCTGACGAATTCAGCGTCGGCGATATCGAAGCCGGCTCGTCGCAAGCGCCGGAAGCAGGCGGCGTCAAGCTGTAGGGCGAACGGCGAGCGGCACAACCCGCTCGATCTATCGTTGAAGGCCGCGCTGCTGCGATCACGGGCAGCGCCGGCTGATGAGCGGATACGGCATTCGCGGCATCGGCTCTTTCTATTACCTTGCGCTCGCTATCGAATCCATTCGGCGAGGTCATCCACAAGGCATTCCCCCTCTCGTGCCACTCACACTGGTCGACATCGTGCATGGCGCCGGTGCAACGCTTTGACGAACGGGTATCGCCGTATCCGCAAACCAATTCGCTAATACCGAACAATGACGCTTAAGCGTTTATTCTCATTAGCATAATCCCTGATGCAAAGCGAATAAAAAAGCGCGTCACTTTTAAAACACCCGCTTCATGCGCGACAGTGAATCCGCTAAAGCAAGAATGAGGCTAGGCGATTCGTTAAATGTTGTCTATGATAGCCGCTGAAAGAATTGGTCATTACAAGACGTCACAACATCTATCTGCCAGTACTCTTTAGCAGAACACTTTCGGTCAATGACGCTAAGCGACTTGCATCGTTATTTCAGGGAATTCTTTTGCGCATTCCTCCGAATGCCAGCATGGGTGCTTTGCAATGCACGCATGCGGAACGCGGTTGCGCTAACCTGTACTAAAAGCGTCCTCGCTATTGCACTGGTATTACCCGTGCATTACGCATTGGCCGATGATCTTACGCAAACCGTCACACAGCCGTCATTTGCGCTCTATTACGGTAAGACACCGCCTGTCGAAATGCTCTCCGCATTCGATGCCGCCGTCGTCGAACCCGAAAGCGGCTTCGATCCGCTAGCTCACCGCCTGCCGCATACCAAATGGTTCGCTTATGCGAGCGTGGGCGAAGTTCTGCCTTCGCGCAGCTATTACGCCGATCTTCCCAAGAACTGGCTGGCAGGAAGCAATGAAGCGTGGGCCTCGCGTGTCGTCGATCAAAGCCAGCCGGAGTGGCCTGCGTTCTTTGTCGATCACGTGATCAAGCCACTGTGGGACAAAGGCTATCGCGGCTTCTTTCTCGACACGATGGATTCGTGGCAACTCGTTGCAAAGACGGATGAAGCCCGCGCGCGGCAAACGCAAGGTCTCGCGAATGTGATTCGCGCGATCAAGGCGCGCTACCCGGACGCGAAACTGATCTTCAACCGCGGGTTCGAGATCCTTCCGCAAGTGCACGACCTCGTCTATGCGGTGGCGTTCGAGTCGCTGTATCGCGGCTGGGACCAGGCGCAGCAACGTTATACCGACGTGTCCGAACAGGACCGCACGTGGCTGCTCGACCAGGCCAGAACGGTGCGTGATCAATACCATCTGCCCGTCATCTCCATCGATTATTGCCCGCCCGCCGATCACGCCTGCCAGCAGGACGCCGTCGCGAAGATCAAGGCGCAAGGCATCGTGCCGTATGTCACGGACGGCGCGCTGGCGACCATGGGCGTCGGTGCCGTGCAGCCCGTCAAGCGGCGCATTCTGGTGATCCAGGATCCGCCGGCGCGCACGGATCTGAACGTGTCGCCCGGCGTGCGTTTTCTGGCCATGCCGCTCAATTACCTCGGCTACCGGATCGACTATCGCGATGCGCGCGACCCGATGCCCGAAGGCGATCTGCGCGACCGCTATGCGGGTATCGTGTTGTGGCTCGAAGGTCAGGTGCCTAACAGCAAGGCATACCGCGACTGGTTGACGGCACAGGTCGACGCGAAGATGCCCATTGCCGTGTTCACCACCTTCGGCACGCCGATGGACGGCGATCTCGCGAAGAAGCTCGACCTCGAAACCGTGGCAGGCGCGCCGGTGAACGGCAAGCTCGACGTTCAAACCTACGATCCGAAGATGATGGGCTTCGAAATGAAGCCGCATCCCCTCGCACGCGATTTCACACCGATCCGCGTCGGCCCGCATAGCCGCTCGCTGCTGCGGCTGCGCTCGGGCGACTTCGTGATCGACGGCGCGGGCATCACGCCTTGGGGCGGCTTTGCGATGCGCCCGTTCGGCGTGTACGAGCTCGATGCCGTCAATCAGGCGCGCTGGGTCACGCAACCTATCGAGTTTCTGCGCGCCGCGCTGCGCCTGAACAGCGACATGCCCGTGCCGGATACGACCACTGAAAATGGCCGGCGCCTGCTGATGTCGCATATCGACGGTGACGGGTTTGCGTCGCGCGCCGAGTACACCAACTATGTGCCGGCCAACACCGACATCACGCCGCAGTACTCGGGCGACATGCTCTATGCGCTGCTGCGCGATTCGGGCATGCCCACCACCGTCTCGCTAATCGAAGGCGAAGTGTCGGACGAAGGTCCGTTCAAGAGTTTTGCGCCGCATCTGCGGGACATCGGCAAGAAGATTTTCGAATTACCGAACGTCGAAGTGGCGACGCATACCTACACGCACCCGCTGCAGTGGATGCGCGTCACCGGCCTCGGCGTGGCCGACACGCGCGATACACCCACGGAAGGCAGCAGCCAGACCAACAGCAGCGGCCTGTCCATCGACATCCCCGGCTACCACTTCAACATCGACCGTGAAATCGGCGGCTCGATCAACTATATCGACAGCAAGATCGCGCCTACGTCGAAGCCGGTGAAGATGGTGTTGTGGAGCGGCGACTGCCAGGTGCCCTCGCCCGTGCTCAAGGCCGCCTATGAAGCGGGCGTGCTGAACCTGAACGGCGGCGACACGCTGATCACGAAGAGCTTTCCGAGCTGGGCAGCCATTGCGCCACTCGGCGTGATGAAGAACGGCTACTTCCAGATCTTCGCGCCCAACCAGAACGAAGAGTTGTATACAGATCTCTGGCACGGACCGTTCTATGGCTTCTCGCGCGTGCTCGAAACCTTCGCGATGACCGACAAGCCAATCCGCTTCAAGCCGATGGACATCTACTACCACATGTTCACAGGCACGAAGTACGCGTCGATGAAAGCGCTGCAGGAGATCTTCGACACGGTCCTCAAGCAGCCCGTCACGCCCGTCTTCACGTCCGAATACGCGCGCAAGGTGCTCGACTGGCTCGACACCAGCATCGCGCAGGAGCCGGGCACCAATATGTGGGTCGTGCGCAACGAGTCGAATCTGCGCACTGTGCGGCTGCCCGTCGGCAAAGTGCCCGACATGTCGGGTGCGACGGGTGTCGCAGGCTATCTGCCAGGACCGGGCGGCACGTATGTGCATCTGACAGGCGACGGCATGGCGCGCTTCGCGGTGATCGACGAATCCGCTGCCCGCCGCGTGCCTTATCTTGCCGAAGCCAACGGCATGCTCGATCACTTCACGCGCACCCGCAACGGTTTCGCTTTCGATCTGCGCTCGCACGTCGCACCCATGTTCCGTCTCGCCAACGCCGGCGCCTGCCGCGTGACGAAACGCCCCGAGAACAGCAACGCCAACGGCTATCACGAACTGCATGTCGACGTCGCCTGCGCATCCTGACCGTCAGCGGCTCTTTTCGCCCGCTGTGATTCTCGTGCTCGGCCTGCTGGTCGGCGTGATGCTCGCGCTCGCCTTTCCGCGCGAGAAAATCGAGTCGCGGCTGCTCGAAGGCGCGAACGTCGACGGCCTCACGATCGCCTATCTGGAAGCCTGGCTGCGCGTCGATCCGAACAACGCCGAAGTGCTCTCCGAACTCACCCGCGAGTATCTGAAGGGCCAGCGCATTTCCGATGCGACGCGTATCCTCGACCGCCTGTCGCGTTCCGGCGATGCGAATGCACGGCAAAGCGCCATGGCGATTCGCATCGCGCTCGCGCAGCAACGTCTCTACGCGCTCAAACCCGACGATCCCGCGCGGCCCGCCCGCCTCCACGAACTCGATGCGCTGCTGCACGAAGCGTTCGACTACAAATGGGACGTCGAGCAGTTGACGATGCTCGCGCAGCAGGCGCGCGGCCTGAACGACAACGACCTCGCTGCGCGTTACTACACACTGCTGTCGAAATCCGATCCGCAGCATGCAGGCGAGTGGCTGGCCGCGCTCGCGCAGACCCAGCTTGGCAACCAGCAGCATCGCGCGGCCGCCGACGCCTGGTTCGCCGTGCAGGCGCAGGCCACTACGCTCGACGACAAACGTGCCGCGTTTATCGCCGGATTGCGTGCGCTGCAATCGGGCAACGACATGGCGGCCACCATGCAGGCCGCCGATCAGCACATCGGCGATCTCGCCGACGACCCCACCACCCTGCGCTTCCTGGCGAACCTCGCGCTGGCGGCGGGACGGCCCGATCTCGCATCGAAGTACGTCAAGAAGCTGATGAAGATGTCGGCGCTGGATCACGACATGGCATTCGCGCGGCGTGCCTCGTTCGCGCCGAAGCGCCCGGCGGATTCGGGCGTGATCGAGCGTCGCACGGCGCGCGGCGTGTGGCTGCGCGCGGCGTGGTATCGACCGTTCGCTTCGCGTGGCGCGATTCTGCGGCGCGCCCTCGATGCGTCGTCGAATGCCGGCAACGCCGCGCACGTGGTTCGCATCGCGGCCGCCGTGCCTGCGGTGTCTCCCGCTGCGTCCGGCGCGGGGTCTGCCGCCGCGCCTGCCGCGCTCCCTAGCGATGCGGCGCCGTCCGACTTCGAGCTTGCGTACAAGGTGTTCCTCGCCAATGGCGATGTCGCGAACGCACAGCGCATCGCGCAGACGGCGGTCGATCGCGATCCGCAGTCCGTCGCGTGGCGCGAGCGTCTCGCGCAGGTGGCCGAATGGAACCGGCGTCAGGACATCGCGCTTGCAAACTACGTCGTGATTGCGAAGATGCGCGGCACGGAAGACGACTGGAAAAAGGTGGCACGTCTCGCGCCCGGCCTGAACGACAACACGGCGATGCTCGCCGTCACGCTGCATCAGGCGGACGAGCAGCCTGGCAATCTGAAGCTGCTCGACGCCGTGGTGTTCTCGTACGAACGTCTCGCCGATCCCGACTCGGCGTTGCACTTCCTGCAAACACGCTTCAACGGCCCGTTGCGCCGCCAGGCGATGGAGCGTTACGCGCAGGTTGCCGAACGCAAAGGCGACGACGAACTCGCGCTGCGCTCATGGCAGAACCTCGAACGCGAGTACGGCCCGAACGCCAACTATGGGCTGAAGATCGGCACGATGCTGTACACACGCACGCAATTCGACGCGGCACTCGCGGCGATGAACGAAGCGAAGCGCGGCGCACCTGCGTCGAACGATGAATTCTGGCGCTTCTATTCGCTGCTCGCCGATTCGAACCAGAACGCCCGCGACGCGCGCCTCGGCTATCGCCAGTTGATTGCGGGCGGCAAGGCCGACTCGCAAGACTATGAGGTCATGTCCAACTTCTTCAACGATTCGCCGCTCGACGCCGGGCGTCTCGCTGAAACTGCGTACCGTCATGGCGGCCCGCCGCGCATGCTGTCGGAAGCGCTGTATGGCTATCAGCGTGCGCATGCGTGGGGCCGCATCCGTATCCTGCTCGCCTCGTTGACGCCGGAACAGTTGAAGGTGGCCGAGCAATCGTCGGCGTTCCTGCTTGCGCGTGCGGAATACGAGCGGCAAACGGGCGCAAACGACGCCGCATTGCGCGACATCCAGCGCGCCGTGGCACTCGATCCGAACAACTCGGAAGCGCGCGCCGCCTACATCTGGACCTTGAACGAACGCGGCACCGATGCGATGCTGCTCGCGGCACTGCGCAGCCATGCAGGCGATGCCGAAACCGATCCGCAACTGTGGGCACCGTACGGCGCGGCATGGCTGCGTCTCGGCGATGGCCGCCGCGCGCTGCACTATCTGCACAAACAGGCCGCCGATGCCAAACAAAGCCTGTTGTGGCGCCTCACGTTCGCCGACGCACTGGAACTGAGCGGCCGCGTCGACGAAGCGTGGCGCGTGCGCAAACAGGTGTGGCTCGAACTGGCGCGCCGCCGTCGCGATCCGTCGCACGCCACGCCGCTGCCGCCCGCGGAGCAGGACGACTTGCGTGGCCGCTTCGTCGCCCTCACGCAACTCTATGACAACGGCGACCGCTCGCGCGCGGTGCTGATCGACATGTTGCGCGCCGATCGCAACGGTGCGGGCGAGACGCAACCGGCCACCTCCGAACTCGGCGACATCGGCCTGTTGCCCAAGGCGAAGCAGGAAGAAATCCGCAAGCAACAGCGGCTGTATTCGTCGATTGCACGCGAAGCGGCTATTTCGTGGGCGCAAAACGAAGACGCGTCCGACATGGAACGCGCATGGCTCGAAAAGCAGTACATCGACGATAGCCAGCGTCCCATTTATGCCGAAGCGCAACTCGCGATCAACGACGGTGACGTCAACGAACTGTCGCGTCTGCTCGACACGCTGCCCGATCTCGTGCCGCGCCAGAACCGCGTCGATGCACAGGCGCTGACGGGCCGCACCTCCGCCGCGCAAACCAGCGCGTTCGAATCGCTGACACGCGAACCGAACGACGAAGTGATGCAGGCGATGGCGCGCGAACAGTTGCTGACCAACGCGCAGGCGCTGGCGGGCGCGTTCCGTTACGTCGATCAGGGATCGCTGCGCTTCACGGAAGAATCGGCGACGGGCAGCGTGCGCCTCACGCCGTCGCAGAACCTGCAGTTCCGCTACATGCAGCGCGACCAGACGGTGGACGGTTCGCAACTCGCATATGCGCCGAAGCACGACCGGCTTGCCGAAGCGATCTACGGCCACAAGGGCCAATACGACGAAGAGCACGTCACGGTGGGCCGCCGCAATGCGCTCGAAGACTTTACGACGGCGCGCGTCGAAGGCACGTACAACGTCACGCCGAGCCTCACGCTGACCTATGCGCTCGGCTACAACCAGGCCGCGACGGAATCGACGCAACTGACGGTGGGCGGCACCAAAGATCTCGCGTCGCTGGGCTTCAACTACCGGCTCGATCCGCACTGGTTCGGCGGCGCGCGCTACGAATACGCGCGCTTTCATGGCCAGGACCGCTCGTATCTCGGCAACGGCAGTCTCGTCGAAGCGAACATCGGCTACAAGATCAAGGCCGATTACCCCGACTACACGATCCGCGCCGTATTCGCGCACGGCCAGTACAACGCGACGGGCACGCCGGGCGACCGCCTCGCGGTACTGCTGCCGCAGAACACACCGCTCACGGCCGCGTCGTTCATGCCGCAGACCTTTACGCAAGGCGGCCTGCTTTTCTCGTTCGGCGACGATCTGCCCGACCAGTATTCGAAGGGCTGGCGGCCGATGTTCGCAGGCGGCCCGATCCGCGACTCGCGCGCGGGCTGGTCGGGTCAGGCGGAACTGGGCCTCGTCGGCAGCGTGTTCGGCAACGATCAGATGCTGCTGTACGGCGCGTATCAGGGTGTTTCGTCGAATCATTCGACGTCGGTGAAAGAAGTCGGCGTGCGCTATCGCTACCTGTATTGAAGTATTGAAGAGTCTTTGAGGAGAACGACATGGACCAAAGCAAGAACATTCGCGCAGGCGCTGCGGCGCTGGCGTTGATGGCGCTCACGCTCGCGGGTTGCGCCGTCGTCGACCGCAGCGCGCCGCCCACGATCGGCAAAGGCGACAGCGTCGCGATCCTGCCGATTGCGAACAACACCGAGACGCCACAAGCGGGCCAGCGCGCGGCATCGATTGCGCAAAGCCTGCTGGCATCGTATGGCTACACCAATCTGTCGCGCTACCCCGCGAGCGCCGACGACGAAACGCTGTTCGACGCCGCCAAGCCCGACGCGCAGCAGAACGCGCTGAACTGGGCGCGCCAGCAGAACGCACGCTACGCGCTGTCGGGTGCCGTCAACGAATGGCGCTACAAGGTCGGCGTGGACGGCGAGCCGGCCGTGGGGCTAACCTTCGACGTGATCGACGTGCAGACGGGCAAGGTGGTGTGGACAGGCACGGGTAGCCGCACCGGCTGGAGCCGCGACGCCGTGTCGGGCGTTGCGCAGAAGCTCGAACGCGCCCTGCTCTCGCCGCTCGCGCAGTGAAGCACACCCTGCTCGGCATGACTATCATCGAAGCTGGGTTCGATTTAAGGCGAACGCCATGAACACGCAGGCTAACGAACACGCCGCCGCGCGCGGGCGGCACAGACGCCGTCAGGCGCAAAGCGTCGGCGGGGGCTCCTGGTGGGCGCGCGTGATCGCGCCGCCGCGCGGCTCCGCGCGCCGCCGCACTATTGCCGCACTGGAGACGATCGTCGCGACGCTCGCCGCCGTGGCGATCTGCTGGGCCTTCGACCACTCCGATCCGCTTCTGGTCCAGAGCGGCTTCGGCTGGGTCTGGATCGTGCCGCTCGTGATCGCGCTGCGTTACGGCACCATTGCAGGCGTGGTTTCCGGGCTGATCCTGCTGGGTTCCTGGTATGTGCTCTACCCCGACACCAGCAACGCGGCCGCGCCCATTTCGTTCGCCCGTGCGTTGATGGAGCCACCGGGCGCGCGGCTCTTTCCCGTGAGCTTCTTCCTAGGCGGCTTCGTCATCACGATGCTGTGCGGGCAATTCGGCGATATCTGGATCACGCGCCTGCGGCAAGGCCGCGTCGCTAACGACTACCTCGCGGAGCGCCTGTCGATCCTCACGCGCAATCAGTTCATGCTGCGCATCTCGCACGAACGGCTCGAACAGGATCTGCTCGGGCGTCCTGCTACGTTGCGCGATTCGCTTGCGCGCCTGCGCACGGTGGTGCTCAATCAGGAGCCGACGGACGCGCAGCACGGCTTAGTGGATCTGCGTGGCGCGCAGCCGTTTCTCGAAGCCGCCGCCCAGGCTTGCCAGATCGAAAGCGCGAGCGTGCATGCGTGGCGTAGCGGCAAGCCGTCGGCAACTGCCGCTGCATCGATCGGCGCGCCTTCGGCGTTCGAGCCGGACGATCCGCTCGTGCGCGAAGCGCTCGATACCCGCACGCTGGTGCATGTCGAATCGAAGACGAATCAGGACATGTCGGCGAGCCGCTATGTCGTGGTGGTGCCGCTGATCGACGCGCAGAAGAATCCCGTCGGCGTGCTGGCTGTCGAACGGATGCCGTTCCTCGCGCTCACGCGCGACAACCTGCAGCTCCTGCTGGTGCTGTGCAACTTCTATGCGGACGGCGTGCAGCACGCCGTCATTACGCGCGATACGCTCGGCGCGTTCCCCACCTGCCCGCATACGTTCGCCCTCGATTACGCGCGGCTCGTGCATCTGCAGCGCGATACGCAGGTGCGTTCGTCGATTGTCGCGCTGGTGTTTCATAACGACGAACGCAGCACGACGCTCTACGAACACGTGCTGCGCACACGCCGCGCGCTAGACGTGCAATGGCCGCTGCGCGACGAACGTCATCGCGTGGTGCTGACGCTGATGCCGCTATCCGGCGATAGCGCAGTGGATGGTTATCTGTTGCGGATCGAAGAAAATCTGCGCGCGCAGTATGGCGTCGATTTCGAAGCCGCGCGCGTCGCCGTGCATTCGATGGCCGTACCCGCCGACGAACCCGGCGCCGCGTTGCGGCGTCTGCTGGAGCGCTGCGATGTCCGCTTCTGACGCCGCCGTGGCGCGACGCGGCCAGCCCACGCGACCTCTCGCCAGACTGGCGGGCGTCGTTCTGGTCGTGCTCGGCCTCGCGTTGCAGTGCGTCGTCCTGCTGATCGCCACGCGCAGCGCACCGGATACGTCCGCCGAATGGCTCGGCGGTCTCGTCACGATCGACGTCGCCACGTTGCAGGCCGCCGCGCAGCTGAACACGCAAACGCTGCTGCTGTGTCTGCTCATGCAGGCCTGTGCCGCGCTCGCCACCTCGCTCGGTCTGACATTGCTAATGCCGATGCGTTACCGGCGGCCGCATGTAGGGCTGCTCGTATGGCTGTGGTTCTTCAACTTTGCGGTGCCGGTCGGCGGAATACTTTGCTCGATCGGCGCGCTTGCCATTGCTGCCGTGTTGCCGCGGCCGCGCGCGCAATTGCCTATCGTGCTGGTCGAGGAACCGGAGTTCGCGGCGAATCTGATCGGCACCGTGTCATATGGGCGCGGCGCGCGATTGAAGGCGGAATTGCAGAACTCGGAAGCGGGCACGTCGTTCCGCATGACTGCGCTGCTCGCCATGCAATCGATGCCCGCGCGCACCGTGTCACCGCTGCTGCAAGGCATGCTCGCCGATCCCCTCGACGATATTCGTCTGCTTGCCTACGGCATTCTCGACAATCGCGAGAAAGTGCTCACGCAGCAGATTCTCGTCGAACGTCCGAAGCTCGATGCAAAACTGCATCCCGGGTTGAGCAACGCTGAGCGCGCCCATGCGAACCGCACGCTCGCGCAACTCTATAGCGAACTGATCTACGAAAACCTCGTCACAGGCGACGTGTACCGCAATGCCGCCGATCAGGCCGACGGCTTCGCTGCCGCCGCGCTCGAACATGATCCCAAGGATGCCGCGCTCTGGCGTCTGCGCGGCCGTCTTGCGATTGCACGCGGCGATCTCGACGGTGCGGACATGATGCTGCAACGTGCGATCGACTGCGGTTTTCCGCGCGAGCGCATGCTGCCGTGGCTTGCGGAAACGTCCTACCTGCGCCGCGATTTCGCGCGCGTGCGCAAGCTGCTCGCCGAAATGGACAGCCGCGCGGCGACGCCCACGCTGTCCGCCGTACTCGATTTCTGGAAACCGCGTGGCCCTGCCGCCGCGCCATCCCGCTCCACCTGAGGCTGCCCTCATGTTTTCATCGAAAGCGCCATCCCTGCCGCACGCGGAGTCCGCCGATATTGCCCTGCTGCTCGAAGGCACGTTTCCGTATGTGAGCGGCGGCGTGTCGAGCTGGGTCAACCAGATTATCCGCGCGTTTCCGGACTATTCGTTCGCGCTGTGCTTTCTCGGCAGCCGTCCGCAGGATTATCCGAAGATGCAGTACACGTTGCCCGACAACGTCGTGCATCTGGAGAACCACTATCTGTACGACTTCGCGCCGCCGCCGCTGGTGCAGAAGCAGCGCGGCGATTCGTCGGCGTTCATGCGCTCGGCGGATCTGCATGAATCGTTGCGCAACCCCGCCATGCGCCACGCAGCGGGCCGCATGCTCAAGGACATGCTGAAGGATCTGCGCCCCGGCGGCGCATTGGGCGAAGACGCGTTTCTCTATTCGAAGGAAGCCTGGCAGTATCTTACCGACCAGTACCGGCAGTTCTGCACGGACCCGTCGTTCGTCGATTACTTCTGGACCGTGCGCATCATGCACAAGCCGCTGTGGCAACTCGCGAAGATCGCCGAGGGCCTGCCGCGCGTGAAGATGTTCCATACCGTCTCGACGGGTTATGCGGGCTTTCTCGGCGCGCTGGCACGCTATCGCTATGCGCGGCCCCTGCTCGTGTCGGAGCACGGCATCTACACGAAGGAACGCAAGATCGATCTGTTCCAGAGCGAATGGATTCGCGACAACCGCAGCATCTTCGAACGCGACGTGTCGCAGATCGGCTATTTCCGCGACCTGTGGGTGCGTTTCTTCGAAACGCTCGGCCATGTGTGCTACGACTCCGCAGAAGACATCATCGCGCTGTACGAAGGCAATCGCCGCCGGCAGATCATCGACGGCGCGCCTGAAGCGAAGACGTCCAACATTCCGAACGGCGTGAATCTGCCGAAGCTCGCCCCGCTGCGCACACAGCGCGCAGCCGGTGTGCCGAAGACGCTCTGCCTGATTGGCCGCGTGGTGCCCATCAAGGACATCAAGACATTTATCCGCGCGATGCTGTCCGTGGTGCGCCGCATGCCCGAAGCGGTAGCATGGATCGCCGGCCCGGAAAACGAAGATCCTTCGTATGCGGCTGAGTGTCATGCGCTGGTGGAAAGCCTCGGCTTGCAGGACAAGGTGAAGTTTCTCGGCTTCCAGAAGATCGACGAACTGCTGCCGAAATGCGGCGTGCTGGTGCTCAGTTCGATTTCGGAAGCGTTGCCGCTGGTGGTGCTGGAAGGTTTCGCGGCAGGTGTGCCGTCCGTGACGACGGATGTCGGTTCGTGCCGCCAATTGATCTATGGCCTCGATGGCGACGATGCCGCGCTCGGTGCTGCTGGCCGCGTGGTGCAGATCGCCGATCCGCGCGCGCTCGCCGAAGCCGCGCTCGATCTGCTGGACGAGGACAACTGGCATAGCGCCCAACAGGCGGGCATTGCGCGCGTCGAGCGTTACTACACGCAGGAACAGATGGTCGGCTCGTATCGCGACCTGTACGCGCGGCTTACGTCGCAAACGGATCTCGTCGATCCACCCGCAACGGAAGCCGATCTTCCGATGCCGATGCCTCACTGAACGGGAGCACGCGACCATGGCAGGGATTGGTTTCGAACTGCGCAAGATGCTCCGGCGCAACACGCTGCTGGGGCTGATGCAGGCTTATACGTATGCGGGCCTGATCGGCGCGGGACCGTGGGTGCTGTCGATCGTCGGCATTCTGCTGATCGGCGTGCTCAGCATTCCGTTCGTGCTGCCTACCGGCCTGATCACGCAGTTCCAGGTGTCGGTCCCCTATCTGATTTCGCTCTCGCTGGTGCTGCCGGGACCGTTGCAGCTTGCGTACACGCGCTTCACGTCGGACCGGCTGTTCGAAAAGCGCCGCGATCTCGTGCTGCCGAATTTTCATGCGGTGATGTTCATCGTTACGGCGGCTTCGACGGTGCTCGGCGGGCTTGCTGTCGTGTTCCTGTTTCCGCAGCAGACGGCCGCGTACCGGCTGCTGATGCTGGCGGGCTTTGTCGTGATGGGCAACATCTGGATCGCGACCATCTTCCTGTCGGGCATGAAGCAGTACATGTCGATCATCGTGGTGTTCTTCATCGGCTATGCGGTGACGACGATCGCGGCGCTGTCGCTGAACCGCTATGGTTTGACGGGTCTGCTGTCGGGGTTCGTGATCGGACAGACGATTCTGCTGGTGGGTCTGCTCGCGCTCATCTACCGCGATTACGTCAGCGATCATTTCCTTTCGTTCGAGATGTTCCGCAAGCAGTACCGCTACCCTTCGCTGATGCTGACGGGCTTTCTGTACAACCTCGGCATCTGGGCGGACAAGTTCATGTTCTGGTATTCGCCTGGTACGGGGCAGCCGGTGATCGGTCCGTTGCATGCGTCGATCATCTACGACATTCCCGTGTTTCTCGCGTACCTCGCGATCATTCCGGGCATGGCCGTGTTCCTGATGCGGATCGAAACGGACTTCGTCGAATACTACGACGCGTTCTACGATGCCGTGCGCGAAGGCGCGTCGCTGCAGCATATCGAGCGCATGCGCAACGCGATGGTCGAGGCGCTGCGCAACGGTATCTGGGAGATCATGAAAGTGCAGGCCATCGCCGCGATGATGCTGTTCGCGGCGGGCACGATCCTGCTGAACTGGCTGCAGATTTCCACGCTTTACCTGCCGCTGCTGTATATCGACGTGATCGCGGCGAGCATGCAGGTGGTGTTCATGGGCACCATCAACGTGTTCTTCTATCTCGACAAGCGCAAGATCGTGCTGTTTCTGGTGGGCACGTTCGTGGTCTCGAACGTGGTGCTCACGGCGATTACGCTGTCGCTGAACCCGGCCTATTACGGTTACGGGTTCGCCGGGTCGCTGCTGATCGTGGTGCTGGCGAGTCTTTATCTGCTCGATCGCAAGCTCGATTCGCTGGAGTATGAGACGTTTATGTTGCAGTGAAGTCAGGCTTCGGCGCGGTCAGTGTGAATCTGCCGCGCCAAAGTGCATTGCGCGTCAGTCAGGCATTGCCCACTTCCTGAAAACCAAAGCGCGTCTCCTTGATCTGCTTGCGGCGCGGTTCACCCTGCCGTTCCAGCATCCAGCCCGGATACTCGGACGGCAATTGGCTCACTTTGTCGAGCTTCGCGAGATCGTCCTCGCTCAGTTCGACCTTGGTCGCGGCGATGTTGTCGTCGAGTTGCTCGACCCGCTTCGCACCGACGATCACGCTCATCACGGCGCGCTGATGCAGCAGCCACGCCAGCGCAATCTGCGCGACGGACACGCCTTTCGCTTCAGCGATGGTTCGCATCACGTCGACGCAATCGAACGCGCGTTCCTGATTAACGGGCGGAAAATCAAAGGTCGCGCGGCGGTTGCCCGCCTCGCCCTTCTGGCCGCGTTGATACTTGCCGCTCAACAGGCCGCCCGCAAGCGGACTCCACACCATCAGGCCCAGGCCTTCACTCTTTAGCATCGGCACGAGTTCGCGTTCGAGATCGCGGCCTGCAATGGTGTAATACGCCTGCAAGGTATCGAAGCGCGCAAGGCCCAGACGTTCCGAGATGCCGAGCGCCTTCACGATCTGCCACGCGGCCCAGTTCGATACGCCGATATAGCGCACATGGCCGTGCTGCACGAGCGTATCGAGCGCACGCAACGTCTCTTCGATGGGCGTAGCAGGATCGAAACCGTGAATCTGATAGAGATCGACGTGGTCGAGTTGCAGACGCTGCAGACTGGCCTTGATCCCGTCCATGATGTGATAGCGCGACGCGCCGCGCGCGTTCCCGGAAGCACCCATCTGGCCGAACACCTTGGTTGCCACCACCACGTTATCGCGCGGGATTTTCAGGTTTTTCAGCGCCTGCCCGGTGATCTGCTCGGAGATGCCGGAAGAATAAACGTCGGCTGTATCGATGAAATTGATGCCCGCGTCGATCGCGCGGCCAATCAGCTTTTCGGCGTCGCTCTGCTGCAAGTCGCCGATGTGCTGCCAGATTTCACCTGTGCCGCCGAACGTCATCGTACCGAGGCACAGTTCCGACACGAACACGCCAGTGCGGCCAAGCTGGTTATATCGCATGGTTCAGGACTCCACGTTGGGTGATGAAGCTGATGAAGCGTGCTGGACTCACCAGCATACTCAATGCCCGTGAAGGCTGCTGGTGGGTTGCCAACGGTCCGTACCGCTTTCGCACCGCAGCATTCATGCACGGCGCGCGCTTCTACTCGATGCGCGCGCAAGGGTTTCTGTCTCGTGTTTGCCTTCATTTCCACGCTGCACGCGCGCTAAAAGTCTTTCAATCGATGTAAATCCATTTCAATTCATTGCCCTGCTGTAAGGGATGCTATAAAACGCATGCATGCGGTGACTGATCAATGTGTTTCCTTAACAGGAGATGCGGATGAGGAAGTCGGTCGAACTGGGCATCGGCAGCATGATCCTGCTCACGCGTGCGTGCTCGACACCCGCGGTGGCCGCGTGCACGAATACGCCGCCCGCCAGCGGTACGACGGTCGTCTGCTCAGGCGCAAACGTGCCGTCAGTGGTCGCGCCTGCGGCTTCCACCAACGTCACCATCGACGTCGACAACACGGCAAGCGGCAACTTCACGCGCGCCGCCACTGCTGTCGTGTATGGCGTCGATACATCGAGCAGCATCACGAGTGCGGGCAATCTCACGCTGTCCGGCTCGGGCAGCACAGGCACGCAACGTGGCGCGGTACTGCTCGGCGCGAACAACGGTAATACCCTCACCACCGCGTCAGGCGCCGTCATCACCACCAGCGGCGCGTTCAACGACGGCATGGCCGCCAACGGCAGCAACAACACGCTTGTCAACAACGGCACCATCAGCACCGCGGGACCCAACGCGTATGGCATGACGGCGGCATGGGGACAGACGAACGTCGGTCAGACGGGCAACGCGCTGACCAACACGGGCAGCGTATCGACCACGGGCAGCAACGCGCGCGCCATGTCGATACTGGGCGGCAGCGGCACCATTACCAACAGCGGCACGCTATCGACCAGCGGCACAGGCAGCGTGACGGTCTACATGCAAGGCAATGCCGACCACCTGATCAACACGGGGACGATCACCTCGAGTGGCGCGGGATCCGATGCGGTGTTCTCGAACACCGTGGCATCCAGCTTCACCGTCACTATCGAAAACCTCGCGGGCGGTGTCATCGTCAGCCAGAATGGCGCAGCCATACGCACGCTCAACGGCGCGTCGACGATCATCAACGCCGGCCTGTTGCAAAGCAACGCAGGCACGGCCGTCGCGATGGGCAACGGCAACAATTCGCTGATCCTGCAAACCGGCTCGTCGATCGTCGGCATCGCCGACGGCGGCGGCGGCTCGAACACGGTCACGCTGCAAGGCACGGGTACGGCCTCGAATGCGTTCACCAACTTCCAGACGCTGTTGATGCAGGGCGCGCAATGGGACTGGACCGGCAGCGGCACCTTCACGCTCGCGCATGTTCAGACGGGCACGCTGAACGTCACCGGCACGCTGGGCACGACTGCCGCGGGACTCGTCGATGCGGGCGCAACCTTGCAAGGCAACGCGCAATCGCTGCCTTCGAACGTGACCGACAACGGTGTGGTCCGGGTTGCACAGACTGGCGCGGGCACCTACGCAGGCACGATCTCCGGCACCGGCTCGGTCGAGAAGACCGGCGCGGGAACGCTGACGCTCGCGCCCACGTCGGCGTCCGGCAATACCTATGCGGGCGGCACGACCGTCACGGCTGGCACGCTCGCGGCAGGCGCTGACAATGCGCTCGGGGCCGCCACGGGCGGTCTCGCCTTCGACGGCGGCGCGCTGCAACTGACCCAGTCGTTCGATCTCGCCGCGACGCGCGCCATCACCCTCGACGCGGGCGGCGGAACGATCGATACGCAATCGTTCGATACGACGCTCGCGCAGTCCGTCACCGGCAGCGGCGCGCTCACGAAGGCGGGCAGCAGCACGCTGCTGATGACAGGCGCCAGCAGTTACACAGGCACGACGAACGTCGCGGCAGGCACGCTCGCCGTCGGTGACGACGCGCATCGCAATGCGGCGCTGACGGGAGGCGGCGGTGTGAACGTGGCGTCGGGCGCGACGCTCGGCGGCTACGGCAGCGTGAGCGGCGCGGTCGCGAACAGCGGCACGATTGCCGTGGCGAACGCACTTGCATCGTCGTCGGCAGGCACGAACGGCAGCTTCACGATCAACGGCTCGCTCGCTAACGCGGGCCTCGTGCGGATCGGCGGATCGGGAGTCGGCAACCAGTTGCGTGTGGCGGGCAACTACGTCGGACAAGGCGGCTCGATCGCGCTGAATACCGTTGTCGCGCAGGATGGCGCGGCGTCGGACCGGCTGGTGATCGACGGCGGCAGCGCGACGGGGGCGACCAGCCTGCGCGTGACGAACATCGGCGGCTCGGGCGCGCAGCCCCAGGCCAACGGTATCCAGATCATCGACGCCGTGAACGGCGCCACCACGAACGCCAGCGCATTCACGCTCGGTGCGCCCGTCAAGGCCGGCGCGTATGAATACTTCCTGGCGAAAGGCGGCGTGACCGACGGTACATCGGGCGACTGGTTTCTCAGGAACACGGTCGCGCCCGCGTCGAACCCGGCCGATACACCCGAGTTCGCAGCCGGCACGCCGCCCCTTCCCAGCGCGCCGCCCGGCTCCGCGCCGGTTCCGCTATATCGCCCGGAAGTGCCTGTCTATACGGAAATCGCCAGCGTGGCGCGGCATATCGGCTATCTGCAACTCGACTCGTTCCACGAACGCCAGGGCGACCAGTCGCTGCTGACGGAGACGGGTAACCTGCCCGCCGCGTGGGGCCGCGCATGGGGCGGACATAGCACGATCAGCCAGGACGGCGACGCCAGCCCCACTTTCGATGGCTCCGTCTATGGCGTGCAGGTGGGGCACGATCTGTACGCCGATTCGAATGAAAACGGCCATCGCAATCACTATGGCCTGTTCGCAGGCTTCACGCGCGCGAGCGGCGACGTCGATGGGTTCGCGCTCGGCACGCCGGGCTACGATGCCGGTCATCTCGCCATCAACGCCTATACGCTGGGCGGCTACTGGACACACATCGGCCCGTCCGGCTGGTACACCGACGCCGTGCTCGCAGGCAGTTCGCTGCACGCCGATCCGCAATCGACAGATGGCACGGGCGCGTCCGCGCACGGCACGGCTGTGGCGGGATCGGTGGAAGGCGGCCTGCCCGTGCCCGTCGGCGCGGGCGTGACCGTCGAACCGCAGGCGCAAGTCATCTGGCAGCATCTGTCGATCAGCGATCTGAACGACGGTGTCTCGAACGTCTCGTTCAGCAGCGGCGATACGTTTGTCGCCCGGCTTGGCGCGCGGGTGGCGGGCGACGTCGACGGATTCGGCACGCGCTGGCAGCCATGGCTGCGCGTGAACGTGCTGCGCACGTTCGGCAGCGACGATACGACGACGTTCGGCGGCGCCACCGCGCTCGGCACGCAGATCGGGCAGACGGCCGCGCAGATCGGCGCGGGCGTCGTGGCGCGCATCGGGCGTTCGGGTAGCGTGTTTGTCACCGCCGGCTGGCTGACCAATCTGGGCGGTGCGCATCAACGTACCATTACGGGCGATGCAGGCGCACGCTGGAGTTGGTGACGGGTAGTTGCGTCGCCACAAACCAGCACCAGCAAGACCGCGCGAAACCTGCGAGACTGGACAGGTCTAACGTTTTCACGGCTGAAGGCGCACTGGATATGCGGCGCGCCGCCCCCATCTTCGACGTCATGACTCGCGCCTCACGCCCTGCCGCAGATCGGTCCGATCCGCTGGCCGACTTCCATCCCGCCGTCGCGGGCTGGTTCCGGAAGACCTTCCCCGCGCTCACCGACGCGCAAGCCGCCGCATGGCCGCTGATCCGCAGCGGACGGCACACGCTGGTGGCCGCGCCGACTGGCTCGGGCAAGACGCTGACCGCGTTTCTCGCCGCCCTCGACGAACTGGTGCGCGACGGCCTCGCGCACGGCGGCGCGCTGCCCGACGAAACGCTGGTGATCTACGTATCGCCGCTGAAGGCGCTATCGAACGACATCCGCATCAACCTGCAGACACCGCTCGAAGGCATCGCGCGTGAACTGGTCGAACGCGGCCTGCCCGCGCCCGAAATCCGCACTGCCGTGCGCACCGGCGACACGACCCAGCAGGAACGCAACGCGCTGAAAAAGCGCGCGCCGCATATTCTCGTCACGACACCCGAATCGCTGTATGTGCTGCTCGGTTCTGCCTCGGGTCGCAAGATGCTTGCGACCGTGCGCACGGTGATCGTCGATGAACTCCATGCGGTGGCGGGCGGCAAGCGCGGCAGTCATCTTTCGTTATCGCTGGAGCGGCTCGACGCGCTGTGCGGGCGGCGTCTGCCGCGTATCGGGCTGTCGGCGACGCAAAAGCCGATCGAAGCCGTCGCGCGTTTTCTGGTCGGCGGCGCGCCTATTGAAAGCAACGAGTCCGCCGATTGCGCGATCGTCGATATCGGCCATGTGCGCGAGCGCGATCTCGCGCTGGAGATTCCACCCGTGCCGCTCGAAGCGGAGATGTCGAACGAAGCATGGGAACTGGTCTACAACCGGCTCGCCGAACTGGTCGCGCAACATCGCACCACGCTCGTGTTCGTCAACACGCGGCGCATGGCCGAGCGCGCCGCGCGGCATCTGACCGAGCGGCTCGGCAAGGATGCCGTCGCCGCGCATCACGGCAGCCTTGCGAAAGAACAGCGCTTCGACGCCGAGCAGCGCCTGAAGCGCGGCGAATTGCGCGTGCTGATCGCGACGGCTTCGCTGGAACTGGGCATCGATATCGGCGATGTCGATCTGGTCTGCCAGATGGGTTCGCCGCGCGCGATCGCGCCGTTCCTGCAGCGTGTCGGGCGATCGGGCCATCATGTGGGCGGCATGCCGAAGGGACGGCTGTTTCCGTCGTCGCGCGACGATCTGATCGAATGTGCGGCGCTGCTCGATTGCGTGCGGCGTGGCGAACTCGATCTGCTGCATATTCCGCGCGCGCCGCTCGATGTGCTCGCGCAGCAGATCGTCGCCGAAGTCTGCAATGCCGAATGGAGCGAAGATGCCTTGTTCGAACGCTTCCGCCACGCCGCGCCCTACGCCACGCTCGAACGCGAGCAATACGACGCCGTGCTGCGCATGCTCGCCGAAGGCTACACGAGCCGTCACGGCCCGCGCGCCGCGTACGTGCACCGTGACGCTGTCAACGGCACGCTACGCGGACGGCGCGGCGCGCAGCTTTACGCAGTGACGTCGGGCGGCACGATTCCCGAGAATGCCGATTACGCGGTGGTTCTCGAACCGCAAGGACTCAACATCGGCACGGTCAACGAAGACTTCGCCGTCGAAAGTCTCGCGGGCGACGTGTTCCAGCTCGGCAATGCGTCGTACCGGATCATGCGGGTGGAAAGCGGCCGCGTGCGCGTCGAAGATGCGCAAGGCCAGCCGCCGAACATTCCGTTCTGGCTGGGCGAAGCGCCTGGACGCAGCGACGAGTTGTCGGCGGGTGTCGCGCGGCTGCGAGCGGAGATCGAGCGGCGGCTGGGCGTCGTGAAAGCGACTGACCGCGTTGCTGCAAATGCTGTCACATCCGTCTATACGCAAGACAGTGTCGCCACCATCGAAGCACAGCCGACGACGACCACAGTCGATCTCGAACCCGCCATCGCATGGCTCGTCGAACAAACGCAGTTGCCTGAGGCTGCCGCGCGCCAGATCGTCGAATACCTGGCGCGTGCACGTCAAGCGCTCGGTGCGCTGCCAACGCAAGACACGCTTGTGATGGAGCGCTTCTTCGACGAATCGGGCGGCACGCAACTCGTGATCCACACGCCGTATGGCAGCCGCGTGAATCGCGCGTGGGGTCTGGCGCTGCGCAAGCGGTTCTGCCGCAACTTCAACTTCGAACTGCAGGCCGCCGCGACGGAAGATGCGATCGTGCTGTCGCTGACGGGCGCGCACAGCTTCGCGCTTGATGAAGTGTGGCGCTATCTCCGTTCGACGACAGCCGAACACGTGCTCGTGCAGGCGCTGCTCGATGCGCCGCTGTTCGGCGTGCGCTGGCGCTGGAATGCGACCACCGCGCTCGCCTTGCCGCGCTACACGGGCGGCCGCAAAACGCCGCCGCCGCTGCAGCGCATGCGCAGCGACGATCTGCTCGCGACCGTGTTTCCCGATCAGGCCGCGTGCCTGGAGAACATCGTCGGCGAGCGCGAATTGCCGAGTCATCCTCTCGTCGATCAGACACTCGACGATTGCCTGCATGAAGCAATGGATGCCGATGCGTGGCTCGCGCTGCTGCGGCGGATCGAGAGCGGACAGATTGCGCTGGTGTCGCGCGACCTGCCCGCGCCCTCGCCGCTCGCAGCCGAAATCCTCACGGCCAAGCCTTACGCGTTTCTCGACGACGCGCCCATCGAAGAGCGCCGCACGCAAGCCGTGCTGAACCGGCGTTACACGAACGGCCCCGAATCCGCCGACGATCTCGGCGCGCTCGATGCCGATGCGATTGCGAGCGTCGCTGAAGAAGCGTGGCCGCAAGTGCGCTCCGCCGACGAAATGCACGAAGCACTGATGGGTCTCGCGTGCATTACGCAAGCCGAAGCGCAGCGCAACGAAGGCTGGCCCGCATGGCTCGCGCAACTGGCGACGACGGGCCACGCCACGCGCATGCAGACCGGTCCGCACGACGCGTTGTGGCTGCCCGCCGAGCGCCTGACGTGCCTGCGCGCGATCTATCCACATGCGCCCGTCGAACCGGCGTTGCGCGTGCCGAAGGGTTTCGACGAAAGCTGGACGGAAGACGATGCACTGGTCGACGTGGTGCGCGCGCGGCTGACGGGTTTCGGGCCGCTGCCGCTTGCGGAAATCGCACGCGCGCTCACGCTGCCTGCGTCCGCCGTTGCGCTCGCGCTCACGCGGCTCGAAGCGGAAGGCTACGTGATGCGCGGCCGCTTCACGCCTGGCACACTCGACGAAGAATGGTGCGAGCGGCATCTGCTCGCGCGCATCCATCGCTATACGGTGCGACGTTTGCGGCGCGAGATCGAGCCGGTCGAACGGCACGATTTCATGCGCTTCCTGTTCGCGTGGCAACGTCTTACACCCGACACACGCGGCGAAGGACGCGACGCACTGGCCGCCGTGCTCGATCAGCTCGAAGGGTTTCAGGCGGCGGCGAGCGCGTGGGAGGAAGACATCCTGCCTGCGCGCCTGAAGGACTATTCGATCACCTCGCTCGACGATTTCTGCCGCGCGGGCAAGATCGTCTGGATGCGGCTCACCGATCGCGCGCGCAGCACGAGCGGCCCGGTGCGCAGCACGCCGATCGTGCTATTGCCGCGCCGCGCGCTGCCCGCATGGACGGCGCTGGTCGATACATCGAATCAGCCGGGGTTATCGTCGAAAGCGCAACTGGTGTTCGACACGCTGACGCAGCGTGGCGCGATGTTCTTCGACGAACTGACGGGCGATGTGCATCTGCTGCGCGTGGAACTGGAGAATGCGCTCGGCGAACTGGTGGCGGCGGGACTCGTGAATTCGGATAGTTTTGCGGGTTTGCGTGCACTGCTCAAGCCGGTGGCAAAACGCAATGCGTCGTACTATCCGAGCCGCCGGCCGCGTGGTGCGGGCGCGCTGATCGGCGGCATGGACGATGCGGGGCGGTGGGCGTTGTTGAGGCGGCCTGCTGGGGCTGATGTTGGTGCCGTTGGCGTTGGATCGGAGAAGGCTCGCGGACCTTCACCGCGTGCGGCATCGTTCGCGCCCGAAGTGATCGAGCATGTCGCGATGGCACTGTTGCGGCGATATGGCGTTGTGTTCTGGCGCCTGCTCGAGCGCGAAGCAGAATGGTTGCCGCCGTGGCGCGATCTGCTGCGCGTGTATCAGCGGCTCGAGGCGCGTGGCCAGGTGCGAGGCGGACGTTTTGTGAATGGCCTTGCAGGCGAGCAGTTTGCGTTGCCTGAGGCGATTCCCCTGTTGCGTGAGGTGCGTCGTCATGCGGACGATGGCGCGTTTGTTTGTGTCGCGGGGAGTGATCCGTTGAATCTTGTCGGCACGTTGTTGCCTGGGAATAAAGTGCCTGCTGTTGCAGGGAATCGCGTGTTGTATCGGGATGGGGTGCCGGTTGCTGCTCTCGTTGGTGGTGAGTTTTTTTTGCCTGATGATGTTGATGGGGAGACTAAGCAGTTGATGAGGATGAGGCTTGCCAGGCGGTATTGATCGTTGTTGGTTTCGCTTCCGCGGTTAGTCTGGATTTTGATTCGTTCGGTGCTGGCATCCGCTTTTTGTTAGTGGTCTGCTAGTGTTGCCCCTGTGCGGGGCGGCACTTACTTTCTTTGCCGCCGCAAAGAAAGTAAGCAAAGAAAGCGGGCTAACACCGCCAGTGCTAGTTGTTGCCTGCGGGCCCCCAACCGGTCCTATCCCTCACACAGCATCGCCCTTCTTCATGCTCGTTACTCACGCTTCGAATAAGCGCCTACCCCACTCCACTCACCCGTAGCGTCCCGAGCGACAGCGACTCGCATATGCAGCCCAGGTGGCAAACGGTGTGTAGGGCGTAGCGCTTCCCACGCGAGCGATCCTACAAGACACACCGCCTTTGCTTTTCAGTCCGGAGTGGTGCGCATACGGCGCGACAGCCGACACACCGTTTGCCACCTGGGCGGCCTGGGCCGAACTGGTAAGGCTTGCTGAGACGCGGGTGCTTGAAGAGGGTGATGCGC
>NZ_QBUY01000079.1 GCF_003121405.1 Paraburkholderia sp. C35
ATGCGCAGGTTGTGGCCCATCTCACTGCCCGTGCGGATCAGCGCCTGCACGTCTTTCGGGAAACACGAGCCGCCATAACCGACACCCGCGTACAGGAAGTGATAGCCGATGCGCGGGTCCGAACCGATGCCGCGACGCACAGCTTCGATATCCGCGCCGACCGTGTCTGCCAGATTCGCCATCTCGTTCATGAACGAAATGCGCGTGGCGAGCATGGCGTTGGCGGCGTACTTCGTGAATTCCGCCGAACGCACGTCCATGTAAAGCGTGCGCTCGTGATTGCGGTTGAACGGCGCATACAGACGGCGGATCTTTTCGCGCGCCTTATCGCCATCCACGTCATTGTCGACACCAACGACGATGCGATCCGGACGCATGAAGTCATCGACGGCGGCGCCTTCCTTCAGGAACTCCGGATTCGAAACAATCGAGAAGCGATGCTGTGCGCTATCGGCAAGACCGCGCTTCTCCAGTTCTTCGGCGATCACCGCGCGCACGCGCTGCGCGGTCCCAACCGGCACCGTCGACTTATCGACGATCACCTTGAAGCCATTCATCGTGCGGCCGATATTGCGCGCCGCTTCGAGCACGTATTGAAGATCCGCCGAGCCATCTTCATCGGGCGGCGTTCCGACCGCGATGAACTGGATTTCGCCGTGCGCGACGCTGGCCTCGACATCCGTCGAAAACGTGATGCGCCCCGCCGCGCGCGAACGCTTGATGATTTCCTGCAGACCCGGTTCGTGGATCGGCATGCCGCCGTTGTTGAGAATGTCGATCTTGCGCGGATCGACGTCCAGACAGAAAACGTCGTTGCCGACTTCGGCAAGACATGCGCCCGTGACGAGACCTACGTAACCCGTGCCGATAATGGTGATTTTCATACGCTATCCGGTAGGTGATGCCGGTTCAATGTTCGACGCTGCAATGCTGCAAGACGGCCCGGCCGTCTGCGTTGCCCTGGCATGTCCGCTGTCAGCTCGACGCCGTGATCGGCTCGACGCGGCGCGGCGCATAGGTTTCCCAACCGCTGCAGCCCGGACACTGCCAATAGAACAGGCGCGCCCGGAAGCCACAGTTCTGGCACGTGTACCGTGGCAGATTTTTGGTGCGCTGGCGGATCAGCGTGCGCATCAGTTCCAGTTCGCTGCGGCGCGGCTCTTCCGCTACCGCCTGTTGCGCCTCGAGCAAACGCGTCATGCCCGCCAGATTCGGCGACTTCTGCATCTGTGTGCGTGCGAGCGTATGTGCCGCTTCGGGACCGCGCAGTGCCGCAACGTACTGATACGCGACATCGAGCAGATCGTTGGTCGGATAACGATCGACCCACGACGTCAGCAGATCGGCGCCATCCTGCTGGCGGCCGAGCGCCTCATACGCCTTCATCAGCTTCTCCGCGACGAGGGGCAGATACGACGCGTTCTGCTCCTCGACTCGCAGCCACTGTTCAATCGCCCTCTCGTAATCGCCTGCCGCTGCATCCACGTCACCGAAGAGAATCGTCGCGCGCACGTTCTGCGCATGCGCCTTCAGTGCGAGATCCAGCTGACGGCGGGCTTCGTCCGGATTCTTTTGCTGCAGCGCTTCCTGCGCGAGTTCGCAATGGAAATGACCGACTTCCTTGTCCAGCGACTCCGCGCCCATCGTTTCGAGCCGGCGCGCGGTGTCGATTGACTTGTTCCAGTCTTTCTCGATCTGGTAGATCGTCAGCAACGCGCGCTGTGCGCCGAGCGCGTAGTCGCCCGATTGCAGCGATTTGAAGGTTTCTTCCGCGCGATCCAGCAGACCCGCCTTCAGGAAATCCTGACCCAGCTCGTACAGTGCGTGATCGCGTTCGTTGACAGGCAGATCCGCGCGGCTCAGCAGATTCTGATGCACGCGGATCGCACGGTCCGTCTCGCCGCGGCGGCGGAACAGGTTGCCGAGCGCGAAATGCAGTTCGATCGTTTCCGGGTCGAGCTTGACGACTTCAATGAAGGCGTCGATGGCCTGGTCCGGCTGCTCATTCAACAGAAAGTTTAGTCCGCGAAAATAGGAACGCGGCAAGTTGGCGCTTTCGGACAACAGCGCCTTCAGGTCGTAACGCGCGGCCACCCAGCCGAACGCGAACGCGACGGGTATGACGAGCAGCCACCAGAGATCTAGATCCATGCGAATGTGCGGAGTGCGAAAGAGGCCGCGCGCTCGTCGCGCACGGCGTGAAAAAACTAGATGAGCGGCGGCATAGGCGGCTCTTCAACGACAGCAGGCGTTTCGCGCGCCACGCGCAGTTCGCGCTTGAGCCGACCGTTCTCCATGCGCAGCCGGAACATGGCCGGCAGCGACGACACCAATCCAGCCAGCAAGCCTACGACAAAGAACGCGAGGCCGATCAGAATCAACGGCGCCTGCCAGGCATAACCGGCGAGGAAATTCAGCGTAGCGCTTTGCGTATTGGACAGTGCGAGCACCAGCAGCAGCACGAACACCAGCACGCGAATCAGCCAAACGATAAATTTCATGTATTGATCTCTTGACGGCGGTTGCGGGATGGCGCCGGCTTGATGACGCGTCGCGCCACGGTGTTTGCCCGCGCCGAAGTGACCCGTATTGTAAATGAACCCTTTGATGACTGGCACAGCCGTGCGGATCGCGATGCCTTACTGTCGTTTATGTGATGGAAAATGGTCCGCGATCGGGGTCTGGCCGCATCGCTTGTGTTGACGGATCGCAAGATATCGCACGGTGCGTAGGCTGACGGTGTCTACCATGTGCCCGTACGCCCGGCGACAGCCTCAAACGGTGCCAAACGGCCCTAAACGGTCTGAATGCAAACAACATGCCGTGAAATACGCAAACGACGGGCGAAAAAAAAGCGCCCTAAGGCGCTTTTTCTGGTCTATGCCGTTTGACTGACGTCGCCACGGCGAGCTTCAACCTGAACTGCTTGTGATACACAGAGCCGGCTCAAAGATCGTCGTCCGGGGTATCGGCTTTCAACGGCTCACCCGCCCGACGATCGACGCGTTCACGCAATTCCTTGCCAGGCTTGAAGTGTGGCACGAATTTCTCCGGTACCAACACCTTCTCACCCGATTTCGGGTTGCGCCCGACGCGGGATGGACGACGGTTCAAGCCAAAGCTGCCGAAGCCGCGAATTTCGATGCGATGGCCGTTCGCCAGAGCGTCCGACATCGCATCGAGCATCGTCTTCACCGCGAAATCCGCATCCTTGAGGACAAGTTGCGGAAATCGCGTAGCCAGCTGGGCGACCAATTCCGATTTGGTCATACTGCAGCAGACCCCTTAAGGCTTACTGGTTCTGGCCGTCGAGCTTGGCCTTCAGCAGCGCGCCGAGGTTCGTCGTGCCGCTTGCTGCCGAGCTGGTGTCAGCAGCCAGGCCGCGCATTGCTTCCTGTTGCTCAGCCGAATCCTTAGCCTTGATCGACAGGTTGATGCCACGCGACTTGCGGTCGATGTTGATGATCATCGCATTGACCTTGTCGCCTTCCTTCAGCACGTTGCGAGCGTCTTCCACGCGGTCTTGCGCGATTTCCGAAGCGCGCAGGTAGCCTTCGACTTCTGCCGACAGCTGAACCACTGCACCCTTTGCGTCAACCGTCTTGACCACGCCGTCAACGATCGAACCCTTGTCGTTCATTGCAACGAAGTTGCTGAACGGGTCGCCTTCGAGCTGCTTGATACCCAGCGAGATGCGTTCCTTCTCGACGTCGATGCCGAGAACGATCGCTTCCACTTCGTCGCCCTTCTTGTACTTGCGAACAGCTTCTTCGCCCGTTTCCGACCACGACAGGTCCGACAGGTGAACCAGACCGTCGATGCCGCCAGGCAGACCGATGAAGACGCCGAAGTCGGTGATCGACTTGATTGCGCCTTGCAGCTTGTCGCCCTTCTTGAAGTTGCGGCTGAAGTCATCCCACGGATTCGGCTTGCATTGCTTCATGCCGAGCGAGATACGGCGGCGGTCTTCGTCGATTTCGAGAACCATGACTTCGACTTCGTCGCCCAGCTGCACAACCTTCGACGGTGCAACGTTCTTGTTCGTCCAGTCCATTTCCGACACGTGGACGAGACCTTCGATGCCCGACTCGACTTCGACGAATGCGCCGTAGTCGGTGATGTTCGTGACCTTACCGAACAGGCGCGTGCCCGACGGGTAACGGCGCGAGATGCCTTCCCACGGATCGTCGCCCAGTTGCTTGATACCGAGCGAAACGCGGTTCTTTTCCTGGTCGAACTTGAGGATCTTTGCCGTGACTTCCTGGCCAACCGACAGCACTTCCGACGGGTGACGCACGCGACGCCATGCGATGTCGGTGATGTGCAGCAGGCCGTCGATGCCGCCGAGGTCCACGAACGCGCCGTAGTCGGTGATGTTCTTGACCACGCCTTCCACGATCGCGCCTTCCTTCAGCGTTTCGAGCAGCTTTGCGCGCTCTTCGCCCTGGGTCGCTTCGATCACAGCGCGGCGCGACAGCACCACGTTGTTACGCTTGCGGTCCAGCTTGATGACGCGAAATTCCAGCGTCTTGCCTTCGTACGGCGTCGTGTCCTTGACAGGGCGCGTGTCGACCAGCGAGCCCGGCAGGAATGCACGAATGCCGTTGACCATGACGGTCATGCCGCCCTTGACCTTGCCCGTGATCGTGCCGGTCACGAGTTCGTTGTTGTCGAGGGCCTTTTCCAGCGACAGCCACGAAGCCAGACGCTTCGCCTTGTCGCGCGACAGGATGGTGTCGCCATAGCCGTTTTCCAGCGCGTCGATCGCGACGGAAACGAAGTCGCCCGCCTGCACTTCTACCTCGCCCGCGTCATTCAGGAACTCTTCGAGCGGGATGTAGGCTTCGGACTTGAGACCAGCGTTGACGACCACGAAGTTGTGGTCGACGCGCACGACTTCGGCGGAGATCACTTCGCCAGCGCGCATGTCTTGCTTGGTCAGCGACTCTTCGAACAGAGCCGCAAAAGATTCGGTATTCGGGGTAGAGGTTTGCAGGTCGGACATAAAAATCTGATATTGCATGGTTCTCGCAGCGTCAGGTGAACCGGGACGGTTCATCACTACGGCAAAGGAGCGAAAGCCATACGGGGTTAAGGGTTAAACAATCGCTTCGTGAACGTTCACGAGGCACCAACACGACAACAAAAAACAACTTCGATGCGGGGTTCCGCGTTGAGCCGGATGTCAGCTTTGCGGAACCAGCGCCTTGTACCACTGCACCACCTGTTCGACCGCCTGGTCGACCGACAATGCCGATGTATCGAGGAGCTGTGCATCCGCTGCGGGCTTGAGTGGCGCGGCTGCGCGCTTGCTATCGCGCTCGTCGCGTTCACGCAAATCCCGGAGCAAGTCATCCATATTAGCAGAAAATCCTTTTTGGATCAATTGCTTATACCGGCGGGCCGCGCGAGCCTCGACGCTGGCCGTCAAAAACACCTTCAGGTTGGCGTCCGGGAAGATCACCGTGCCCATGTCGCGGCCGTCGGCGACGAGGCCGGGCAGCTTGCGGAAAGCCCGCTGGCTGGCCACCAGAGCGGCTCTGACGGGCGCGTGAACGGCAATGGCCGAGGCCCGGTTGCCGACTTCCTCGGCGCGAATTTCCGTCGACACATCGACGCCGTCCAGTTGAGCGATGCCCTCGCGGAACGTGATATGAAGCTCGCCGACCAGTTTTGCAAGCGCGTCGGCGTCATCGGCGGCGATGTTGTAGCGCACGCTTGCGAGCGCGGCCAGCCGGTACAGCGCGCCGCTGTCGAGCAGGTGGAAGCCGAGTTCGGCGGCGACCAGCGTGGCCACCGTGCCTTTGCCGGAAGCGGTCGGGCCGTCGATCGTGATGACGGGCGTCTGGTGAAAGGGGCGAGTCGGTTTCATCGAGAAAGTCGCCCGTCGGAACGGGCGGCGCAAAGTAGCGTAGCGGTCAGGGTTGAGCGAGCGCAAGGAAGCGCTCGAAATAATCGGGGAAGGTCTTGCCGACGCATTTCGGATCGTTGATCCGCACCGGCACACCGCCGAGGCTCACCAGCGAGAAGCACATCGCCATGCGATGGTCGTCGTAGGTGTCGATGGCGGCGTTCGGCGTCAGCTTTTCGGGTGGTGTAACGACGAGGAAATCCTCGCCCTCTTGCACTTTGGCGCCGACCTTGCGCAACTCCGTCGCCATCGCAGCGATACGGTCGGTTTCCTTGACGCGCCAGCTGGCGATGTTGCGTAGCGTCGTGGTGCCGTCGGCGAACAGTGCGGCGACGGCGATCGTCATCGCGGCATCCGGGATCAGATTGAAGTCCATATCGATGGGATCGAGCTTGCCGTGGTCGTTGCCGACGCCGCGCACTTCGATCCAGTCGTCGCCCATCGTGACGTTCGCGCCCATCTTCATCAGCGCCGTCGCAAAACCGACATCGCCTTGAATGCTCGCGCGCCCCACGCCTTCGACGCGCAGCGGTCCGCCGCCCAGCGCGCCCGCCGCGAGGAAATACGACGCCGACGACGCGTCGCCTTCCACCATGATCTTGCCGGGAGACTGGTAACGCTTGCCGTTCGGAATCGTGAAGCGCTCCCAGCCAAGGCGCTCGACCTTGATGCCGAAGCGCGCCATCAGCGCAATCGTGATCTCGATATACGGCTTCGAGATCAGTTCGCCTGCCACTTCGACAATCGTTTCGCCGCTCTCGGTCTTGACCAGCGGCAACGTCATCAGCAGCGCGGTCAGGAACTGGCTCGACACGTCGCCGCGCACGCGGATCGGCGCCTCGACGTTGATCTGCGCCGGACGGATGCGCAGCGGCGGAAAGCCTTCGTTCTCTTCATAGTCGATCTTCGCGCCAATCTGGCGCAGTCCGTCGACGAGATCGCCGATCGGCCGCTCGTGCATGCGCGGCACGCCGTGAATCCGGTAATCGCCGCCGTTGACGGCGAGCGCAGCCGTCAGCGGCCGCACCGCCGTGCCCGCGTTACCGAGGAACAGATCGGCGCGTGCCGCCGGCAGCGCGCCGCGCGTGCCCGTGACGACGCACGTCTCGCCGTCACGCTTGAGCTTCACGCCGAGCTTTTCGAGCGCGTCGAGCATCACGCGCGTGTCGTCGGAATCGAGCAGATTCGTGATCGTCGTCTCGCCTTCGGCCAGCGCCGCGAGCAGCAGCACGCGGTTCGAGATGCTCTTCGAGCCAGGCAGACGAACCGTGCCGGATGCACGGGAAAACGGTCCGAGATCGAGATGTTCCATGTGAATTCCAGTGTCCTTTATTTCGACGCGTCGTCGGTTGCGGAGCGCTCGGGCGACGGTTGCTGCGCCTTTTGCGACGTCACCGCGCGTTCCTGCCACTCGCTGCGCGCCGCACGCGAGCGCGCGAACACGGCTTCGAGCGCCTTGCCGTCGCCGGCTTCGATGGCGCTGCGCAGACGCGCCAGCACAGCCGTGTAGCTATCGATTTCGTCCAGCAGCGCCGCGCGATTCGCCACGCAGACGTCGCGCCACATTTCCGGACTCGACGCGGCGATGCGCGTGAAGTCGCGGAACCCGCCCGCCGCGAACGAGAATTTCAGCGCGGCATCGGATGAATTGAGAATCTGCTCGACCAGTGCGAACGACAACACGTGCGGCAAGTGGCTGACCGACGCGAACACGCGATCATGCTGTTCCGCCGACATCGCGTGCACACTCGCGCCCGTCGCGCGCCACATCGCGGCAACACGCTCGACCGCAGCCGGCGGGTTCTCCGGCAACGCGCAAAGCGCGACGTTACGATTCACGTACAGATCAGGCAGCGCGGCATCGACGCCGCTCGATTCCCGGCCCGCAATCGGATGACCGGGAACGAACTGGCCGATACGTTCGCCCAGCGCCGCGCGCGCCGCCGCGACGACATCGGATTTGGTGCTGCCGGCATCGGTGACGATGGTCGACGGATCGAGAAAGGGCGCAATGCGCTCGAGCAATGGCTGCGTTTGTGCAACAGGCGCTGCGAGCAGCACGACGTCGGCATCTTTTAGCGCGTCGCGCAACGCAGCGTCGTCGGTGAGCGATGCGTTCGCGTCGATTACACCCAGTTCCAGCGCCCGTTCCGTCGATTCCGCCGAGCGCCCTACGCCAACCACACGCCGCGCACCGCCCACATCGCCGCGTTCGCGCAGCGCGCGCGCGAGCGATCCGCCGATCAGCCCGACGCCGAAAATCACCAGTTTGTCGAAAGAAAACGCTGCCACGTCAGTCACAGAAAAAACGCGCCCCGCTTCACTTGTCCGCGAGACGCGTGGATTGCATTGAAACGCTCAGGCCGTGGCCAGCGTCTTTTCAAGCGCCGCGATGAACGCCTCGTTCTCTTCCGGCAGGCCGATCGTCACGCGCAGCCATTGCGGCAAGCCGTAGCTGCCGACCGGTCGCACGATCACGCCCTGCTTCAGCAGTTCGAGATTCACGCGATTGCCCGCGCTGTCTTCATTGCCAACGCGCACCAGCACGAAGTTGCCGTGCGACGGCACGTATTCGAGACCGAGCGTGTCGACCGCTTCGGTCAGACGTCGATAGCCTTGCGCGTTCAGTTCGGCGCTTTTTTGCAGGAACGGCTTGTCGTTCAGCGCGGCAATCGCGGCCGCTTGCGCGAGCGTGTTCACGTTGAACGGCTGACGCAGACGGTTCATCAGATCGGTCAACTCCGGCTGCGCAATCGCAAAACCGACACGCAAACCGGCCAGACCGAACGCCTTCGAGAACGTGCGCGACACCAGCAGGTTCGGATAGCGCTTCACCCACGCGATCGAGTCGTAGCGCTTGTCGGCGCTCAGGTATTCCGTGTAAGCCTCGTCGAGCACGACGACCACGCTGCGCGGCACCTTGGCGAGGAACGCTTCGATCGTCGCGCCGTCGATAAACGTGCCCGTCGGGTTGTTCGGATTCGCGACAAAAACGAGACGCGTGTCGTCGCTGATGGCAGCGAGCATCGCGTCGAGATCATGGCCGTATTCAACGGCCGGCACGACGATCGCACGCGCGCCGAGGCCTTGCGTGGCCAGCGCGTACACGGCGAACGAGTACTGCGCATAGACAACCGACTGACTCTTCTCGACGAACGCATGCGCGGCCAGTTCGAGAATGTCGTTGCTGCCGTTGCCAAGCGTGATCCACTCGGCGGGCACATCGTAATGCGCCGACAGCGCCGCCTTCAGTTCGAACGCGTTCGCGTCCGGATACCGGCCGAGTTCGCTGGCTGCCTGCGCCATCGCCGTTTTCGCGGACTCCGGCATGCCGAGCGGATTCTCGTTCGACGCGAGCTTCACGATACGCGCTTCGTCCAGCCCAAATTCGCGCGCGACTTCCGAAATCGGCTTGCCAGCGACATAAGGCGCAATCGCGCGAACATAGGAAGGACCGAAAGACGTTGTCATGTAAATCTCCGGATAATTCTTGGGCTTGCTTACTGGTTGCGAAAAGATGGCGGACGTATCAGCGAGCGCGCGGATACGAACCGAGAATCTTCAGGAAGTCGGCTTTCTGGCCGAGATCGGCGAGTGCGGCAGTGACGGGCGCGTCATCGCGATGCCCTTCGACGTCGATGTAGAAGTAGTACTCCCACGTGCCGACGCGCGCCGGACGCGACTCGAATCGCGTCATCGATACGCCGTGGCGCGCGAGCGGTTCGAGCAGCTTGAACATCGCGCCAGGCTCGTTTGCCACCGACACGATCAGCGACGTCTTGTCGTGGCCGCTCGGCCCTGTCGGCTGCTTGCCGATCATCACGAAGCGCGTGCGGTTGTGCGGATCGTCCTGAATCAGTGCATAAGCGACTTGCAGACCATATTGCGTCGCCGCGCGATCGCCGGCGATAGCCGCGATAGTCGGATCTTCCGCCGCCATGCGTGCGGCTTCGGCATTGCTCGACACAGCCTGGCGTTCGACGTGCGGCGCATGCGTCGCAAGCCAGCGCTGGCACTGCGCGAGCGCCTGAGCATGCGCGCACACGCGCGTCACGCCATTGAGGCCGCCATTGAGCGTCAGCAGATTGTGGTGAATCGGCAAAGCCAGCTCGCCGCCGATCAGCAGTTGCGTTTGCAGCAACAGATCGAGCGTGCGCGACACCGCGCCTTCCGTCGAATTTTCGATAGGAACGACGCCGAATTCCGCGCCGCCCGCTTCGACCGAGCGGAACACTTCGTCGATCGACGAGCACGGCAAACCTTCGATCGACTGACCGAAGTATTCGTGCATTGCCTGTTCGCTATAGGTGCCTGCCGGTCCGAGATACGCGGCCGTGAGGTTCTTTTCGAGCGCGCGGCTCGCGGCCATGATTTCGCGCCAGATCGCGCTGATGTGCTCGCCGGCGAGCGGGCCATCGCTCATGTCCTGCAGACGCGCGATCACCTGCTGTTCGCGTTCCGGACGAAACACGGGCGCATTGAAGTGCTTCTTCACCTCGCCGACTTCGAGTGCGACGGCCGCACGCTGATTCAGCAGCGCGATGAGCTGCGCGTCGATCGCGTCGATGCGTTCGCGCAGCGGTTTCAGTTGAGAATTGAGTTCGTCGTCCATGCTTCTAAAGGGCCAATGCTATGCCCTGTATGGGGCCAGTTCGGAGAAGATGCGCGCGCTGTGACCCGACAGATCACGCGCTGCGCTGTTCGAATTCCCTCATGTACTCGACAAGCGCTTTGACGCCTTCGAGCGGCACCGCGTTGTAAATCGACGCCCGCATGCCGCCGACGGACTTGTGGCCCTTCAGCTGCACCAGCCCGCGCGCTTTCGCGCCGGCCAGGAAATCTTCGTTGCGCGACTCGTCGGCGAGGAAGAACGGTACGTTCATCCGCGACCGCGCGTTGCGTTCCACCTTGTTCAGATAGAAGCTCGACGAATCGATGGTGTCGTACAGCCGCCCCGCCTTCTCGACGTTGCGTGTCTCGATCGCCGTCAAACCGCCCTGCTTCTTCAACCACTTGAACACCAGCCCGGCGATGTAGATCGCGTACGTGGGCGGCGTGTTGTACATCGAATTGTTCAGCGCGACCGTCTTCCACTCGAACGCCGACGGGCAGATCGCCATCGAACGATCGAGCAGATCTTCGCGCACGATCACGACGGTCACGCCCGCCATGCCGATGTTCTTCTGCGCGCCGCCGAACAGCACGCCGTACTTGGCGATGTCCATCGGGCGCGACAGGATGTGCGACGATGCGTCGGCCACCAGCGGAATATCGCCGAGATCGGGGATCTCGAAGGTTTCGACGCCGTGGATCGTTTCGTTCGTGCACAGATGTACATAGGCGGGATCGTCCGACAGGTTCCACTCGGCGCGCGTGGGCGCGTGCGTGAAGCCTTCCGCGGTTTCACCGCTGGCGGCGATGTGTGCCTTGCCGTATTTCTGCGCTTCCTTGAACGACTTCTGCGACCACGAACCCGTCACGACGAAGTCGGCGCTTTGCTTGCGGCCCATGAGGTTCATCGGAACGATTGCGTTTTCGCCGAGACCGCCGCCTTGCAGAAACAGAATCTGATGGCTCGACGGCACTTGCAGCAGATCGCGCAGATCGGTCAGCGCCTCTTCATGAATTGCCATGAATTCTTTGCCGCGATGGCTCATTTCCATCACGCTCATGCCGCTGCCGCGCCAATCGAGCATTTCATCGGCTGCCTGGCGCAGCACTTCTTCGGGCATGGCCGCCGGACCGGCGGAGAATTTGAAGACGCGCATCGTGAGAACCCTGGGAAGCAGGCACGCGGCATGGGAAAGAGCCGGAAACCGCGCCTGAAAAGAAAACGGCCGTCTGCGCGCACGCGCAAACGGCCATTATCGCATTGACGCTCAAAACCCGCCAAACGTCGACGTTCCAAGGGGTTTAACGCTTTTTCCCTTCACATCGCCGGTGACGGGCGCTCCGAGCGCCGTTCAGCCTTGTTCGACCTGCTTACTTCGCTGCCGGCTTGACGGAAGCAACTTCCTTGTCAGCCTGATCGCGCGTTGCCTTGATCGATTGCGGCATGTACTTCTGCATCAGACCGTTCACGACGTCGCGGCCAACCTGGTCTTGAACCTGGATGAACTTGCGGCCCGTCGGGCTCTTGTAGAAGTTGGTCAGGTCGTTGATTTCCTGCGTGCTGTAGTACTTCGCGTATGCGTCGTACTGAGCTTGCATTGCGTCCTGCTTGAACGCGTCCGTTGCGAAAACCTGGCCTGCCGAGTCAACCAGCTTCGGCACAGCGTTCTTTTGCAGCGCCGGGACGGAAGCCTGCTTCTGCTTGTCCGTCATCGTCTTGTTTTCCGACAGTGCGTCCGACAGGATAGCCGGGACGAGCTGCTTCGCTTGCATCTGCGCGCTGTTGCCGATTGCGCCGCCCAGCTTCTGTGCGTCGATCGCGTCGAGCAGATTCTTGATGGCAGCCTGCTTCGCCGGGTCGACCGGGGCAGCAGCGGCAGCCGGAGCAGCCGGAGCGGGCTGCTGGTTTTGCAGCGCTTGCGCCATGGCGAGGGTCGGCAGGAAAGCGGCCACAACCATCAACTGCTTGAAACGTTTTTGCATCACTACTCCCTAAGAGAAATTAACCTGACTGCTTCGCCGCGCTGGCGGCGCATCGGCCCGATGCGCCCAAATGGCCTGCGCGGCTTTCAGCATCACTTGAGAAGCTTTGCTGCGGATTACGACGCTTCGCTGTCGTCACCGCCCGCTTCGTCCACGGACGGGTCAGCGTCGCCGTCCACGTCAGCTTCCGCTTCGGCTACTTGCTGCAGACCGGAAAGCTTGGTGCCTTCATCAAGGCTGATGAGTGTAACACCTTGCGTTGCGCGGCCCATTTCTCGAATTTCCGACACGCGCGTGCGGATCAGCACGCCCGTGTTGGTGATCAGCATGATCTGCGCTTCCTGATCGACCAGCGTCGCAGCGACCACCTTGCCGTTACGCTCGGACGTCTGGATCGCGATCATGCCCTTTGTGCCGCGGCCGTGGCGCGTGTACTCCGTGATCGGGGTGCGCTTGCCGTAGCCATTTTCCGTTGCCGTCAGCACCGACTGCTGTTCGTCGCCGGCCACCAGCAGCGCGATGACATTCTGTCCGTCCTCGAGCTGCATGCCGCGCACGCCGCGCGCTTCGCGGCCCATCGGACGCACATCGTTTTCGTCGAAGCGCACCGCCTTGCCCGAATCCGAGAACAGCATGACATCATGCTCGCCGTCGGTGATGGCCGCGCCGATCAGGTAGTCGCCGTCATCCAGACCAACGGCGATGATGCCCTTCTTCAGCGGACGGCTGAACGCTTCCAGCGGTGTCTTCTTGACGGTGCCGAGCGCCGTCGCCATGAAAACGAACTTGTCGGCCGAAAATTCCTTCACGGGCAGCACGACCGTGATCTTTTCGCCGTCCTGCAGCGGGAACATATTGACGATCGGACGGCCGCGCGAATTGCGCGAGCCTTGCGGCACTTCGTAAACCTTCAGCCAGTACACACGGCCGCGGTTCGAGAAGCACAGGATGTGATCGTGCGTGTTCGCGATGAAGAGCGTGTCGATCCAGTCGTCTTCCTTCATCTGCGTCGCCTGCTTGCCGCGACCTCCGCGCTTCTGGGCGCGATATTCCGACAACGGCTGCGATTTCACATAACCGGAGTGCGACATCGTCACGACCATGTCCTGCGGCGTGATGAGGTCTTCCGTGTTCAGCTCGGTCGCGTTCATCTCGATGCGCGAACGGCGTTCGTCGCCGAATTCGCTCTTGATCGAGACAAGTTCGTCGAAGATGATGGCAGTTATGCGCTCGGGACGAGCAAGAATATCCAGCAGGTCAGCGATTTGCGCCATCACGTCGCGGTACTCGCCGATGATCTTGTCCTGCTCCAGACCCGTCAGGCGTTGCAGACGCATCTGCAGGATTTCTTGCGCCTGCGTGTCCGACAGACGGTACAGTCCGTCAGCCTGCATGCCGTACGCCGGGTTCAGCCCTTCCGGACGATACGCGGCGCGGCCGCCCGACGACGCGTTGTCCGTCTCCGCGCGCTGCAGCATCTCGCGCACGGTCGACGAATCCCACGGACGGTCCATCAACTCCTGCTTCGCGATAGGCGGCGTCGGCGCGGCCTTGATGATCGCGATGAAATCGTCGATGTTGGCGAGCGCGACGGCGAGGCCTTCGAGCACGTGGCCGCGTTCGCGGGCCTTGCGCAGTTCGTATACAGTGCGCCGCGTCAGCACTTCGCGACGATGCGACAGGAAATGCGACAGCATTTCCTTCAGGTTCAGCAGCTTCGGCTGGCCATCGACCAGCGCGACCATGTTCATGCCGAACGTGTCTTGCAGCTGCGTTGCCTTGTACAGATTGTTGAGAATGACCTCAGGCACTTCGCCGCGCTTCAGTTCGATCACGACGCGCATGCCGCTCTTGTCGGATTCGTCGCGAATGTCCGAAATGCCTTCCAGCTTCTTCTCATTCACCAGTTCGGCGATCCGCTCGAGCAGCGAACGCTTGTTCACCTGATACGGCAGTTCGTCGACGATGATCGCCATGCGCTGACCGCGATCGATCTCTTCGAAGTGCGTGGTCGCACGCATCACGACGCGGCCGCGCCCCGTGCGGTAACCGTCGCGCACACCGGCGACGCCGTAGATGATGCCCGCCGTCGGGAAGTCCGGCGCGGGCACGATCTCGATCAGTTCGTCGATCGTCGCTTCCGGGTTCTTCAGCAGGTGATGGCAGGCGTCGACGATTTCGCTCAGGTTATGCGGCGGAATGTTGGTCGCCATGCCGACGGCAATGCCCGACGAGCCGTTGATCAGCAGGTTCGGGATGCGCGCGGGCAGGATGGTCGGCTCGCTTTCGCTGCCGTCGTAGTTCGGCTGGAAGTCGACCGTTTCCTTGTCGATGTCGGCCAGCAGTTCGTGGCCGATCTTCGCCATGCGGATTTCGGTGTAACGCATGGCCGCGGCGTTGTCGCCGTCGACTGACCCGAAATTGCCTTGTCCATCGACGAGCATGTAGCGCAGCGAAAAATCCTGCGCCATGCGGACGATGGTGTCGTAGACAGCCGAGTCGCCGTGCGGATGGTACTTACCGATCACGTCGCCGACGATACGGGCCGACTTCTTGTACGCCCGGTTCCAGTCGTTGTTCAGCTCGTGCATGGCGTACAGCACGCGCCGATGCACCGGCTTCAGGCCATCGCGGACATCGGGAAGCGCGCGCCCTACGATCACGCTCATCGCGTACTCGATATACGAGCGGCGCATTTCCTCCTCTAGGGAGATTGGTAGAGTCTCTTTGGCGAATTGATCCATTGTCCGTATCGTTTACGCGCGAAGACGATGAGGGAAACGCGTTCTTCACCTCACCGCTTGGGCCTACCCCTGGGTCTACTTCTTGTGCGGCTGCGAGCGCAGCGCATCACGCGATTCTACCATGCGGCGCATCCGCTCCCGGGGACCTGCGTATACCTATTAGTGGGACGCGCGAAAACGCCACCTGGAAGCGCCTCGTGAGCGACGCGACCAGGCCCGGAAAATGCTCCCTCGCATGCCGCCCGAAACCGCCTCTGGCGGCCTTTTGACGAACTTGACACCTTTTGTTGCGCATGCACCACATTCGAACGGGTGGATAGATAGGGGGCGGATTTTTTTATCGTCGGAAGGGAACGATATGGCAAAATGCGAACGCACAAGTTTAGACACTGCTCGAAGTCTATACACAGCGTCTTTTGTTTGGCACCGATGTTATACTTCGAGCAATGTATGACTGGTCTTCGTCAACAGGCTCGCAGTAAACCTGCGGTAATCTCAATTTCGAGAGGAGAAATATGAATAAACTTTCAAAGCTCGCGTTCATTGCAGCTACCGCAGTTATGGCTGCATCCGCTATGGCACAGTCGGTGCCGGCGTCGCGACAAGCTACGAACGACAACTGGGTGAACGGCACGGGCGAATACGTGTGGATGAACGGCACGAACGAACTGTGCTGGCGCGATGCGTTCTGGACGCCGGCAACGGCTAACGCAAAGTGCGATGGCGCACTGGTCGCACAAGCACCGACGCCGCCGGCACCGGCACCTGTCGCTCCGGTTATCACGAGCCAGAAGATCACGTATCAAGCTGACACGCTGTTCGACTTCGACAAGGCTATCCTGAAGCCGGCTGGCAAGGAAAAGCTGGACGACCTGGCATCGAAGATTCAAGGCCTGAACCTGGAAGTCGTTGTGGCAACGGGCTACACCGACCGCATCGGTTCGGACAAGTACAACGACCGTCTGTCGCTGCGTCGTGCACAAGCTGTCAAGGCATACCTGGTCAGCAAGGGCATCGAAGCCAACCGTATCTACACGGAAGGCAAGGGCAAGCGTAACCCGGTCACGACGGGCTGCAACCAGAAGAACCGTAAGCAACTCATCGCCTGCCTCGCACCGGATCGCCGCGTGGAAGTCGAAGTTGTCGGTACTTCGAAGCAGTAAGCTACAAAATACCGCAGTATCCAAGCCCCGCTTCGGCGGGGCTTTTTTTATCTCCGCGCGCCGCAGGCATCTGCCCACGTTCGGGCAACAGGCGCCACCCGCATCCCGGCCCGTTTTTGCCGCTCCCTGCTCCGCCCTATATACTCAGGGTTTCTCCGATCCACCCCGCTCTTCCGCCCTCGAGGCCGCATCCGACATGACCAATGCCGATCCCCACGAACTGCAGAAATTCAGCGATCTCGCCCATCGCTGGTGGGACCCGAACGCCGAGTTCAAACCGCTGCACGAACTGAATCCGGTGCGGCTCAACTGGATCGACGCGCATGCGCATCTCGCCGGCAAGCGGGTGCTCGACATCGGTTGCGGCGGCGGGATTCTGTCGGAGTCGATGGCGACATTGGGTGCCGATGTGAAGGGAATCGACCTCTCGCACGAAGCCTTGGGCGTCGCCGATCTTCACAGCCTTGAAAGCGGTGTAACGGTAAATTACGAGGAAATCGCTGCGGAAGCGCTGGCCGCTCGCGAGCCGGCATCGTTCGACGTCGTCACCTGCATGGAAATGCTCGAGCACGTGCCCGATCCGTCCAAGGTGGTCGAAGCGTGCAGAACGCTCGTGAAGCCGGGCGGCTGGGTGTTCTTCTCGACGCTCAACCGCAACGTGAAGTCGTACCTGCTTGCCGTGATCGGCGCGGAATACATCGCGCGCATGCTGCCTAAGGGCACGCACGATTACGCTCGCTTCATCCGTCCGTCGGAGCTCGCGGGCTTTGCGCGTGCGGCGGGTCTGCATACCGTCGAACTCAAGGGCATCACCTATAACCCGCTGACGCGCCATTTCGGCCTGTCGAGCGACACCGACGTCAACTACATGCTCGCGTGCCGTCGCGACGCGTGATCCAGCCTAATTCAATGAGCGATCCCACGCCTCTGCCGCAACGCGAAGACGAAGAAGCATCGGTTGGTCTTTGCCAGGGCATTCTGTTCGACCTCGACGGCACGCTAGCTGATACCGCGCCCGACCTCGCCGCCGCCGTTAACAAGATGCGCCATGAGCGTGGCCTCGAGATGGTGCCGCTCGAGCAATTGCGCCCGCTCGCATCGGCGGGCGCACGCGGCCTGCTGGGCGGCGCGTTCGGAATTGGCCCCGACCACCACGACTACGCGTCGATGCGCGACGAATTCCTCGCAAACTACGAAGCCGATCTGTGCATCGAGACGCTGCTCTTCCCCGGCATCAGCGAGATTCTCGACGATCTCGACGCGCGTGGTGTGCGCTGGGGCATCGTCACGAACAAGGTGTCGCGGCTGACCGAACCGCTCGTCGCCCAGCTGGGTCTCGATACGCGCGCCGGCTGCGTCGTCAGCGGCGATACGACGCCACATTCGAAGCCTCATCCCGCGCCGCTGCTGCATGCGGCGAAGGAGCTCGATCTCGCGCCCGAGCGGATCGTCTACGTCGGCGACGATCTGCGCGACATCCAGGCGGGCTTTGCGGCCGGCATGGTGACCGTTGCGGCAGCCTACGGCTATTGCGGCAACGACATTCCGCCGACGCAGTGGCATGCAAAGCATGTCGTCAAGTCGACGGGCGAACTGCTCAACCTGCTGCGCGAGATCAGCTGATCGGCCAGAGCGCTGCGAGCGATGAGCGTTTCGCCGTGACGCGCGAGGGCTGCTGTTGTAAAATGATTCCCTGAGCCACATTTGTGGCTCATTCCTTCTGCGGGGGCGACCTGGTTTCGACAGGGGTTGCGAAGCGGCTAGGGCATGTCGAGGACCCGTCACCTCGTTAATCAATGGGAAAAACGTAACTGCAAACGACGATACGTTCGCACTGGCAGCCTAAGGGCCGCCGTCCTCTGCCTAGTTCACTGACGGGCTAGTGTCGCAAGACCGGTAGCAATACCGACAGAGGTCATATACGTCAGTTAAGCCTTGGTGGCGTCACGACATCCGGGTCGAAAATTTAGTGAATCGCTGTAGCGCAGCGTGTTCGTCCGCGTCGCTCCGGTTAAATCAAATGACAGAACTAAACATGTAGAACTAGTCGTGGAGGACTTCTGGACGCGGGTTCGATTCCCGCCGCCTCCACCAATTTTCATCCGTTGTATTTCTGGTGAAAGAAGCCGCAGAAACAAAAGCCCGCACAGCGCCAAGCTCTGCGGGTTTTTTGTTGCTATCGCAAACGTGACGCCTGCGCACATGCCAGATGTTCGCTTTCGCGCACCCGGCGTTCGTTCGCGCCCCAGTTTCAACCTTTTCTGATAGTCACCGGGTCGGGCATCGCGTCAAATGAGCGGCTGTCGGCAACGTCGACATCCCGCCTATCCGCCCAGTAGAACTAACCAATCGGAAATCACAAGGTATGAGCAACGCAGACGAAATCATCATGGCCCGACTCGGCGATACCACTGACCACGGCGGCAAGATCGTCGAAGCGGCGGAAGAATTGACGGATGCAGGCGTCGGCGTTGCGCTCGATGGCCACATGGTTGCCTGCCCGCGTTGCGGCGGCAAGTATCCGATCATCGCCAGCGGCCGTCGACGCCATAACGGCAAGCGCATCGCCTACATCGGCGACATTACGACATGCGGCGCGACGCTCGTGCGCGTGTGACCGCACCTCAATGCGTTGCGCATCACGTCGGGTTTCGTCTGGGGAAATTGCGCATCCCCGCTCCGCCCCTTTTGCAACCGAAAGCACACCGACGTATGGAATAAGTCAGCGCGCCAGCCGTTTAGTCGATGCGCGCACATTCAATGCAATAACGCGCGCACACGCCGATCGATTGCATACACTCCATATACAACGTCAAACAGGAGCCGCATCATGCGCAAGACTCTCCTTCTCATCGCCGCACTCGCCGCACAACAGGCCGCTTTCGCCGCGCCGCCCAAAGCCATGGACGGACATTTCGTCGATGATCAGGGACGCACGCTCTACACCTTCGACAAGGACATGACACCCGGCAAGAGCGCCTGCTCGGGCGGTTGCGCGACTGCGTGGCCAGCTGCGGCTGCAGACGCGAGCGACAAGCCGTCCGGAGACTGGTCCGTGATCGACGGCGCAGACGGTGGCAAACAGTGGGCGTACAAGGGAAAGCCGCTTTATCGCTTCGCGAAAGACGAGAAGCCCGGCGACATGAAGGGCGATGGCTTCAAGGATGTGTGGCACACGGCCAAGCCATAATCCGCTCGACCGCATGACCGGCGTGCGCAGCGCGCTTCAGGCGCTGCGTACGTCGTGTGACGTAGGGGGTGTCGTTACTGATCGTCCGGGCACTTGAGGTTGCAGCCGTCCGGGTCGCCGTTGTCGCCGCGCTTGCGCAGCTTGCCCGGCTTGTCACTCTGATACTTCTTCGACGGCGCCGATGCACCGAACGGCATCTGTGGATGCTCATTGATCTTGAAGCCGTCGCTCAGGATACCGCCCGGCACGCCCGGCGAATTCTGCGCAAACGCCACCGACATCGTGGCGACCAACACGCCGGCTGACAGCACGGCGGCACAAGCAGGAACGAGATATTTCATAGCGAATCGAGGCGGCGAACGACGCCGCACAACCAGGGCGGAATGTCTAAAGATTGAAGATTATCGCAAAGCGTCATGCAGCGCAGCGTCGACAGCCAACGAGGTTGTTACAGGCACTTACCCCGCGCTGAATGACCGCCCGCACCTGCTCCCCGCCTCACGCGCCACCCGGCTCCAGCCCTTCTTCCAGTTCGAGTAATTTGCCGCAATCGCGAGGGGCGTAGCCTTCCAGATGCGCGACGCTCTGCCGGAACGGATGGCCGCGCAGCACCGACATCACGGTCGTCAGCGGTTCGCGTTCGAGCCTCGCGCGATCGCACGCGAAGTAATAGTCCTCGTCGACGACGGGAATGAAGTCCAGCCCGAAATGATGCGCGGCCGGCTCGACACCGAAGCCGACGTCCGCCATGCCGCTCGCCACGAACGCCGCGATGGCCGAATGGGTCAATTCCGTCGACGCATAACCGTTCACGCGATCCGGCTCCACACCCACGCGCCGCAGCGCCAGATCGATCAGCATGCGTGTGCCCGAACCATGCTGCCGGTTGACGAAGCGAATGTCGTCGCGTGCCAGATCGCTCACTCCGCCGATACCCTTCGGATTGCCCTTCGCGAGAAACAGCCCCTGTTTGCGCCGCGTCAGGTGCACGAGCACATGGCGCTGCGGATCGAGCCACTGCCGGTATTTGTCGGCACACGCCGCGCGGAACTCGCCGCGCGGCAGATGGAAACCCGCCAGATCGCATTCGCCGCGCGCGAGCGCCGTGATCGCCTCCGCGCTGTCGCGATACTTGATGTCGAGCGGCACACGGTCGGCGACCAGCGCCGTCACGAGCGCGGCCACCGCGTAACCATGCGACGCGTGAATACGCACGTCTTCGGCGGGTGGCGCGAGCCAGCGATTGAGGTCGGCGGCAACTTCGCTCGCCAGCGCCTGCATGTTGCCGTCCAGACGCTCGCCGCAAAGTCGTTGCGCACGCAACACTGCGCGCCCGAGCTCCGACAGCGCAGAGCCACGGCCGCGCTCTTTCTCGATCAGCGCGCCGCCTAGCTGCGTCTCGATCGCGCGCAGCAAACCCCACGCATGACGGTAGGACAAACCCTTAAGCGCAGCGGCCTGCGCAATGCTGCCCGTCTGGTCAACAAGAGACAGAAGCGGCACGGCGTCAGTCAGGCTGGACGTTTGGCCGTTGCTGTCCCGCACAATGAGCTGTGCCTGGCATTCGATCCGGATCATATATGTTGTTGGCGTTCCTATTGCGAAAGCCGATACACCCGCCTATCGTTCGCATTGATATATCAAAGAAGCAAAGCATAAATGCACGGCTTATGAATAACAAGTGCATATATTGACTTTGGAGGAGCCCCACTGTGGATCGACCGAACGCCATCGCGCCCGACGAACTCGTACGACGTCACGCCCTGCCCGGCAAATCGCTGGTCGCGGTACTGCACGCCATCCAGGACGACGTCGGCTTCGTACCGCCCGATACCGTCGCGCCGCTCGCGCGCACGCTGAACCTGTCACGGGCGGAAGTCCATGGCGTGATCACTTATTACCACCACTTCCGCCAGTCGCCGGCGGCGCCCGTGACGGTGCAACTGTGCCGCGCGGAAGCCTGCCGCAGCATGGGCACGGAAGCGCTCGCGCAACACATCGAGTCGCGCACGGGTTGCCGCTTCGATGCGCACAAGCATGGCGGGCATGACGCACACGACCACGCCTGCGATGGCGCAGTCGGTCTGGAATCGGTGTATTGCCTTGGGCAATGCGCGCTGTCGCCCGCGCTGATGATCAACGGCGAACTGCACGCCAAAGTCACGCCGCAAAAATTCGACGCGCTGCTCGCAGCCGCGACGAAACGCGTGGAGGAAACGGTATGACGCGCATCTATGTTCCCCGCGATTCTGCCGCACTCGCGCTTGGCGCGGACGCGCTCGCCGCGGCTATCGTCGATGAAGCGAAAGCGCGCGGCATCGAGATCGAACTCGTGCGCAACGGCTCGCGTGGTCTGCTGTATCTCGAACCGTTGCTTGAAGTTCAGACGCCGCAAGGCCGCATCGGTTATGCAAACGTCGAAGCCGACGATGTGAAGTCGCTGTTCGATGCAGGCTTGATCGAAGGCAAGGCGACGCATGCGAAGCATGTCGGCGTGGTCGAAGAAATTCCGTATCTGAAGAAACAGCAGCGCCTGACGTTCGCGCGCATCGGCATCACCGACCCGCTGTCCACCGACGATTACGTCGCCAACGGCGGCATCGTCGGCTTGTACAACGCGCTCGCGATGAACGGCGACGCAGCCGTTGCCGAGTTGACGGAATCTGGCCTGCGCGGCCGCGGCGGCGCAGCGTTCCCGGCGGGGATCAAGTGGCGCACCGTGCGCGCCGCGAAGGCCGATCAGAAATACGTCGTCTGCAATGCGGACGAAGGCGATTCGGGCACGTTCTCCGATCGCCTCGTGATGGAAAGCGATCCGTTCATGCTGATCGAAGGGATGATCATCGCGGGCATCGTGACGGGCGCGACGGTCGGCCATATCTACGTGCGCAGCGAGTATCCGCATTCGATCGAGACACTCGAAGCGGCCATCGTCAAGGCCCGCGCAGCGGGCTGGCTCGGCGACAGCGTGCTCGGCTCGCAACATCGCTTCGAACTGTTCGTCGCCAAGGGTGCGGGCGCCTATGTGTGCGGCGAGGAAACGGCGCGGCTCGAATCGCTCGAAGGCAAGCGCGGCATCGTGCGCGCCAAGCCGCCGCTGCCCGCGCTCGAAGGCCTGTTCGGCAAGCCGACCGTGATCAACAACGTGATCACGCTCGCCACCGTGCCGATCATCTTCGCGAAGGGCGCGGCGTTCTACAAGGACTTCGGCATGGGCCGCTCGCGCGGCACGCTGCCCTTCCAGATTGCGGGCAACGTGAAGCAAGGCGGCCTCGTCGAACTCGCGTTCGGCTGCACGTTGCGCGAACTGATGTACGACTACGGCGGCGGCACGGCGAGCGGCCGTCCGGCGCGCGCGGTGCAGGTCGGTGGCCCGCTCGGCACGTATCTGCCCGAAAGCCAGTGGGACATTCCGCTCGACTATGAGGAATACGCGAAAGTCGGCGCCGTGGTCGGTCACGGCGGCCTCGTGATTCACGACGACACCTCGAATCTCGCCGACCTCGCCCAGTACGCGATGCACTTCTGCACGCTCGAATCGTGCGGCAAGTGCACGCCGTGCCGGATCGGCTCGACGCGCGGCGTCGAAGTGATCCAGCGCATCCGCAACGGCGACACATCGACGAAACAGGTGCAACTGCTGCGCGATCTGTGCGACACGATGGTGTCCGGTTCGCTGTGCGCGATGGGTGGCATGACGCCGTTCCCGGTGATCTCCGCACTCGATCATTTCCCCGAAGATTTCGGTATCGCGACCGCTGCGCCGAAGCAGGCCGCCTAATAAAGGGAGTCCAACATGTCCGATCCGATCACATTCAAATCCGGCGGCTGCGGCTCCGGCAACTGTGCCTGCAAGGCGGGCGCGCTGCGCAACGAGCGCGGCCCGATGGACGATACCGACTACGGCACGCCGCTGCGTCATTCCGACGTCGACGTGACGCTCGAAATCGACGGTCAGGCGATCACGGTGCCGGCGGGCACGTCGGTGATGCGCGCCGCCGCCGAGGCCGGCGTCAACATTCCGAAGCTGTGCGCAACCGATTCACTCGAACCGTTCGGCTCGTGCCGTCTGTGTCTGGTCGAGATCGAAGGACGGCGCGGTTATCCCGCGTCGTGCACGACGCCTGTCGAAGCGGGCATGAAGGTGCGCACGCAGACGGACCGTCTGCAAGGCCTGCGCCGCAACGTGATGGAGCTGTACATCTCCGATCACCCGCTCGACTGTCTCACCTGCCCTGCCAACGGCAACTGCGAACTGCAGGACATGGCGGGCGTGACGGGCCTGCGCGAAGTGCGCTATGGCTATGACGGCGAGAATCACCTGAAGGACAAGAAGGACGAGTCGAACCCGTACTTCACCTACGACCCGTCGAAGTGCATCGTCTGCAATCGCTGCGTGCGCGCGTGTGAAGAAACGCAAGGCACGTTCGCGTTGACCATCGCGGGTCGCGGTTTCGAGTCGCGTGTGGCGGCAAGCGAAAACCAGCCGTTCATGGATTCGGAATGCGTGTCGTGCGGCGCGTGCGTCGCGGCATGCCCGACGGCAACGCTGTCCGAAAAGAGCATCGTGATGCTCGGTCAGGCCGAGCACTCGCTGGTGACGACCTGCGCGTATTGCGGTGTCGGCTGCTCATTCAAGGCCGAGATGAAGGGCAACACCGTCGTGCGCATGGTGCCGCACAAGAACGGCCAGGCGAACGAAGGCCACGCGTGCGTGAAGGGCCGCTTCGCGTGGGGTTACGCGACCCACAAAGACCGCATCAAGAAGCCGATGATCCGCGCGAAGATCACCGATCCGTGGCGCGAAGTCAGCTGGGAGGAAGCGCTGAGCTATGCGGCATCGGAGTTCCGCCGCATCCAGGAAAAGTACGGCCGCGATTCGATCGGCGGCATCACGTCGTCGCGCTGCACGAACGAAGAAACGTATCTGGTGCAGAAGCTGGTGCGCGCCGCGTTCGGCAACAACAACGTCGACACCTGCGCACGCGTGTGCCACTCGCCGACGGGCTACGGCCTGAAGACGACGCTCGGCGAATCGGCGGGTACGCAGACTTTTGCTTCCGTCGATAAATCCGACGTGATCATCGTGATCGGCGCGAATCCGACCGACGGCCACCCGGTGTTCGGCTCGCGTCTGAAGCGTCGTGTTCGTGAAGGCGCGAAGCTGATCGTGGTCGATCCGCGTCGCATCGATATCGTCGATACCGCGCACGTGAAAGCCACGCATCACCTGCAACTGCGTCCGGGCACGAACGTCGCGATGGTGACGTCGCTGGCGCACGTGCTGGTGTCGGAAGGTCTGCTCAATGAGCCGTTCATCGCCGAGCGCTGCGAAACGCGCGCGTTCCAGCACTGGCGCGATTTCGTCGCGCTGCCGGAGAACTCGCCGGAAATGATGGAAAGCGTGACGGGCGTCCCCGCGCAACAGGTGCGCGAAGCCGCGCGACTCTACGCGACGGGCGGCAATGCGGCGATCTACTACGGCCTCGGCGTGACGGAACACGCACAAGGTTCGACGACGGTGATGGGCATCGCGAACCTCGCGATGGCGACGGGCAATATCGGCCGCGAAGGTGTAGGCGTGAATCCGCTGCGCGGCCAGAACAACGTGCAGGGTTCGTGCGACATGGGTTCGTTCCCGCATGAACTACCCGGCTATCGCCATATCAGCGATACGGTGACGCGCACGCTGTTCGAAACCGAATGGGGCGTGACGCTGCAGCCGGAACCGGGCCTGCGCATTCCCAACATGTTCGATGCCGCCTTGCACGGCAGCTTCATGGGCCTGTATTGCCAGGGCGAAGACATCGTCCAGTCCGATCCGAACACGCAGCATGTGGGCGCGGCGCTGTCGTCGATGGAATGTATCGTCGTGCAGGACATCTTCCTGAACGAAACGGCGAAGTACGCGCACGTGCTGCTGCCGGGTTCGCCCTTCCTCGAAACGGACGGCACGTTCACCAATGCAGAACGCCGCCTCTCGCGCGTTCGCAAGGTGATGCCGCCGATGCCTGGCTACTCGGACTGGGAAGAGACCATTCTGCTGGCCCGCGCGCTCGGCTACGAGATGAATTACACGCATCCGTCGCAGATCATGGACGAGATCGCGCGCCTCACGCCGACGTTCCACGGCGTGTCGTACGAAAAGCTCGACAAGCTGGGCAGCATCCAGTGGCCGTGCAACGAGAACGCGCCGGACGGCACGCCGACGATGCACATCGATGGCTTCGTGCGCGGCAAGGGCAAGTTCGTGATCACGAAGTACGTCGCGACGCCGGAGAAGGTCAACCAGAAGTTCCCGCTGATCCTGACGACGGGCCGCATTCTGTCGCAGTACAACGTCGGCGCGCAGACGCGGCGCACGGAGAATTCGCGCTGGCACGACGAGGATCGTCTGGAGATCCATCCGCACGATGCGGAAGATCGCGGCATCAAGGATGACGACTGGGTCGGCATCGAATCGCGTGCGGGCTATACCGTGCTGCGCGCGAAGGTGGCGGACCGGATGCAGCCGGGCGTGGTCTACACGACATTCCACTTCCCCGAATCCGGCGCGAACGTGATTACGACGGATAGCTCCGACTGGGCGACGAATTGTCCCGAGTACAAGGTGACGGCCGTGCAGGTGATGCCTGTCGAGCAGCCGTCGCAATGGCAGAAGGATTATTCGCGCTTCAACGACGAGCAGCTCGAGCATCTGGAGAAGCGCGAGATGGCGACGACGTCAGGCAAATAACGGGGTAACGCAATGGACGCACATAACCTGGTCGACATGGCGAACCGCATCGGCGATTTTTTCGAGTCGATGCCGGATCGCGATGAAGCGATCGACAACATCGCGGATCATATTCGCCGGTTCTGGGAGCCGCGCATGCGGCGCTCGATTCTCGCGACGCTGCATGCGAATCCTGAAGGTGTCGAACTGGAATTGCACGAGATGGTGCGTGAGGCGCTCGTCAGGCATCGGGAAGATTTGACGCCCAAGGAGGCGGCACCTGCGGCGTGAGGCGCTTGCACCGCGCTACGTTTTTTTGATGGCAACAGCAGTTTCGCGTTCGCGTCCGACAGGATGCGGACGCTTTTTTTTGCGTGTCACACCGGCGGCGGCTCGGTCCCCGCACCTTTCGCGAACCACGCCTCGCAATGCCGCAATAACCCGTTGAGATCCGATCCGGGACGCCCACGCGCGCACACATACCCATCTGGGCGCACGAAATAGAACGAAGGCCGCGTACGGCCAAACGACTCACGCAGCGATGGCCCGCCGCCCGCTCCGTCCGCCTCCGCTACCCGCCACACACGCCCCGCCCCTGGCAGCAAATCCTCGACAGCCGCCACGAACCGGTCGAGATCCTCGGGTCGCACGGGCTTGCGTCCTAGTGCAAGCAGCTTGCCATTACCCGACATGGCATCGTCAGGCGGATCCACCAGCAAAAACAGCGAAAAGAACGCGGGATCGTGCAGATCGAAAATGCATCCTGTGCCAGGTGCTCGCCCCAACGGCCCATCGACGACATGCACGAACGCATCCGGCGCACGCTCTCCCGCGCGCGGGCCGCCATCGAGCACACGTTCGAGCGTCAACGGCGAGCGCCGGTATTGAATCGACAGCTCGCTGACGGTCAGACGCGCCGCATCGCGCAACGGTCCCAGCGCGGCAAGCACGGGCATCACGCGCTCGCGCAGCAGCTTGAGCGGCCCGTGATCGGCTTCCGCCATATGCGTGACGAAGCTTGTCTGCCGCAGCACATCGCGCTCGATGGGATGACGTTCCAGGTGATACGTGTCGAGCAACCGGTCAGGCGCATCGCCGTTCAGCACGCGCGCGATTTTCCAGCCCAGATTGAATGCTTCCTGGATGCCCGTATTCATGCCCTGCGCGCCCGCGGGGCTATGCACATGCGCCGCGTCACCTGCGAGGAACACACGCTCCACGCGCAACTGCTCGACCATGCGGCTGTTCAGATGAAAGTAGCTGGACCACGCCAGGCTGCCCAGTTCGACAGGGTGATGAATGCGGTTCTTCGCGATCAGCCGGCATTCTTCCAGCGTGGGCGCAGCAACCGCCGTGAGCGGCTCGGCATTGCCTTCCGACGAAGGTGCGACGGCAGGCATGGTCGGATGATCGGCGATCAGGCGGTGTCGGCCATGTCCCATCGGAAACAGCGCCGCCAACCCCGCGCCCGACGCGAAGATGTGGAATTCGTCGTCGGACCAGCCCGTGTCGGCTTCGATGTCGGCGAGCAGAAACGTCTGCTCGAAGGTCTTGCCCGCGAAGCTCATGCCGAGCCGGTGACGCACGGCGCTGTGCGCGCCGTCGGCGGCAATCATGTACGACGGATGCAGCGTCTCGATGTGACCGTCGTCGCGCTGCAGGGTCGCGTTGATGCCCGCCGATCCCTGCGCGAACATCGTCAGCTCGACGCCGCGCTCGACCTGCACGCCGAAGGTCGCAAGATGCTCGGTCAACAGCCGCTCGGTGACGGACTGGTCGAGAAACAGCAGATACGGATAGCGCGTTTGCAGCGGATCGAAATCGAGCCGCGCGAGACGCTGGCCATTCGAATACAGATTCGCCGTGCGCGCACGATGACCGAGTTCGAGAAACCGGTCGACGAGTCGATGCTGCTCCAGCAGTTCGAGCGTGCGTGCCTGAATGCCGATGGCCCGCGAATACGGGCTCGGATGCAGAGCCCTGTCGATGAGCCGCACGGGCACCTGCGCACGCGCAAGACTCATGGCTGCCGCCAGTCCCGTCGGCCCCGCGCCGACGATCAGCACGGGCGGTACGTCGATGGAAGCACCCGTCATGCAGACCTCCGCAGTCGGACATGCCTGCTAGTGTACGCCGAGCCTCCTGCTCACTGCCGCATGGTCCACGACGCGGCGCATCAAAGTGGCCGTGCCGCGCGCCTCAATGCGCGTGCGGCGCGTGATCGAGCGCGCAGCGATGCTGCGTCGTGCCCATGTCGACCTGCAAGGTCGCATGATGCATGTCGAACTCCACGCGCAGCGTGCCGACGATACCGTCGAGCACCCTGTCGCCCGGATGGCCTGTCGGGATGACGAGATGCGCGGACAGCGCATTGCCCGTGGTCGACAGCGCCCACACGTGCAGGTCGTGCACATCGGTGACGCCGGGTTGCGCGGCGAGGTACGCGCGGATCTTCTGCACGTCGACGCCGGGCGGCACGCCGTTGAGCGCGAGCTTCAGCGAGTCGCGCAGCAGACCCCATGTGCCGACCACGATCACCGCGACCACGACGATACTCATCACCGGGTCGAGCCACGTCCAGCCGGTAAACAGGATCGCCAGACCGCTGATGGCGACGGCGGCCGACACGGCGGCGTCGGCGGCCATGTGCATGAAGGCGCCGCGAATGTTCAGGTCGTCTTCCGAGCCGCGCATGAAGAGCCATGCGGAGAACCCGTTCACGGCCATGCCGATCAGCGCGACGATGAACACATCGAGACCCGCGACAGGCGACGGATGAATCAACCTGCCGACCGCCTCGGCGACGATCACGCCGCATGCGAACAGCAGCAGGCCCGCGTTGAGCAGACTGGCGAGAATCGACGAGCCCCCGAGGCCGAAGGTAAAGCCCGCCGACGGACGGCGCGTCGCCAGCCAGGTCGCGCCCCATGCGAGCAGCAGGCCGAGCACGTCGGAGAGGTTGTGGCCGGCATCGGCGAGCAGTGCAGTCGAATTGGCGAGCACGCCGTAAATGCCCTGCACCACCACGATCGTCACGTTCAATGCGACAGCGATTGCAAACGCGCGTCCATGTCCTGCGGCGGGCGCGTGATGATGATGATGGCCGTGCCCATGCCCGTGGCTATGCGCGTGCGCTGCCTTGCCACGCGCTGCTTGCGTGTGGTCGTGTGCGTGACCGTGATCGTGCTCGTGGCCGTGTTCCGCGTGGTCATGCCCCGCATGCCCGCATGCATCCGTGTGCACGTGCGGGTCGGGCTTCGGCGCATGTTGCGGCGTCGAGTCGTCGGTCTGATGAGCGGTGTATTTCATGCGTGATCCTGCGCGAGGTCGCTGGCGACCTCATTGATGGGTTCGGCGACGTGCTCGAGCATGTCGGTCAGCATGCCGCTGATGTGGCAGTCGGCGGCGACGTAAAACACCTGCTTGCCCTGCCGTTCCGCGCGCACGATGCGCGCGGCGCGCAATAGCCGCAGATGATGGCTGACCAGCGAAGGCGACAGATGCAGCGATTCTGCAATCGCGCCGACTGCGCGCCGCTCGTCGACGCACGCGAGCACGATGCGCAGACGCGTCGGGTCGCCCAGCAGCCGGAACAGATCGGCGATCTCGACGACGCGGTCGTCTGTATTGAGGGACAGGAGAGAAGACATTTCCGGGGAGTGTGCCGTCACATAATCGACACATACATATGAATAGATGTTCATATGTTATTGAGCAACACTCTCCGCGTCAAGTCGGGAGCCATGCTCCGAGTATGGGAAAATGCGCGTTTTCCTGCTTTACACCCTCGCCTGCGTCATGCACCCAGCTTTCGACCGCGCCTACAGCGCGCATCGCGACGGACGGCTCGACGACGCCGAGCGCGGCTACCGCGCCACCCTCGAACTCGATCCTGCTCACGTCGATGCGCTGCATCTGCTCGGCGTGTTGCGCCACCAGCAAGGCCAGCACGAAGAGGCGGCCGACCTCGTGCGCCGCGCAGCCGACCTGCGCCCGCAAGATGCCGCGCTGCAACTGAACCTCGGCAATGCGCTGAAGGCGCTCGGCCGGCTCGATCAGGCAATCGAACGCTTTCGCAACGCGCTGACGCTCGCGCCGACCTTTCCGATGGCGCACTACAACCTCGGCAACGCCTACGCGCTTGCCGGGCGCCATGAAGACGCCGTCGACTCGTTCGAAAAATCGCTGCGCCTGCAGCCGATGGATGCGTCGTCGCACGTCAACCTTGGCAACGCGCTGCATGCGCTCGGCCGTCACAGCGAAGCCGTCGATTCGTTCCGCCGTGCGCTCGAACTGCGGCCCGGCCATGCGGGCGCGCACAACAACATCGGTATGGCGCTCAACGCGCTCGGCTCGACCACGGAAGCCAGCGCGCATTTCCGCGCGGCGCTGAAGGCCGAGCCGCGCTTTGTCGCCGCGCGCTTCAATCTCGCCAACACGCTCGATGCGACGGGCCAGCATGAAGCCGCCGTCGCCGAGTTCGAAGCTGCGCTCGCGCTGCAACCCAATTTGCCGCCCGCGCTGTTCGGCCTCGGCAATGCACTCGCCTCGCTCGGGCGTCACGACGAAGCGCGGCCGCGCTTCGAGCGTGCGGTCGGCCTCGACCCCAACTTCGTGCTCGCATGGCTGAGCCTCGGCGCCGCGCATCACGCACTAGGCGCGTACGATGCCGCCGTGCGCACATTCGATCAGGCGTTGCGTTTGTGGCCCGATTCGGCCATCGCGCACATGAACCGCGGTGTCACGCTGCTGACGCTCGGCGATTTCAAGCGTGGCCTGCCCGAATACGAATGGCGGCTGGAGAACGCGGCACAGTCCAACGCGGCCATGTCGGCGAATGCGCCCACGCTGCCGCGATGGAACGGCGAGCCGCTCGCGGGCCGCACGCTGCTCGTGCACGCCGAACAGGGTTTCGGCGACACGCTGCAATTCGTGCGCTTCGTCGAACTGGCTGCACAGCGCGCTGCCCATGTCGTGCTCGAAGTGCAACCGCAACTGATGTCGCTGCTCGCGCCAAGCGCGCAGCAGTGGCGCGTCACGCTGATCGCCCAGGGCGCGCCAAGGCCGCGCGTCGATCTGCAATGTCCGCTGCTGAGCCTGCCGTTTGCGCTCGGCACGGAACCCGACACGATTCCCGCCCGCGCGCCGTATCTGAACGCGCCTGCCGCAGCGCGCCGCACATGGCGTGGTTCGCTCGGCGGACATGCGAAGCGCAAGCTCGGTCTCGCGTGGTCGGGGCGCGCCCAGCGTCAGGAAAACCGCTCGCTGCCGCTGGCCGCACTCGAACCGTTGTTGGCACTCGATGGCATCGACTGGATCGTGCTGCAGCCCGCCCTCGGTGATGAAGAACGCGCCGCGCTCGACGCGCACCCGCGCGCGCACAACATCCATCGCTTCGACGGACGCATTCAGGACTTCGCCGATACAGCCGCCATCATCGAGCGGCTCGACGGCGTGGTATCGATCGATACGTCGATAGCGCATCTTGCCGGCGCGCTCGGCAAGCCGCTCTGGCTGATGCTGCCGTTCGCCGCCGACTGGCGCTGGTTCACACGCGACACGCGTAGCCCGTGGTATCCGTCCGCGCGGCTCGTGCGGCAGTCGCAGCCGGGCGCGTGGGCCGACGTGGTCGACGAAGTCGCTGCGGCATTGCGGGACTGAGCGGGACTGGACGCCGACGCCGCGAAAAATCGGCTGCTACAAATGAAAAACCCCCGCACGCGTGCGGGGGTTTTGCTTTCTGGCAGACGCTCCGGCTAACGCGCCGGACGCTTACGCCGTGCGGTACTGATTACGCGCTTCCTGCGTGCGATACAGCACCAGCGTCGCGATCAGGCCGCACACGGCGGCAACGCTCATCCACAGGCCAGGCGCCGCCTTGTTACCCGTCGAGTGAATCAGGTACGTGGCGATGGCTGGCGTGAAGCCGCCGATCGTCGTCGCCAGGCTGTACGCGAGCGAGAAACCGGCCGTGCGCACGTCGGACGGCATGATTTCCGTCAACGCGACGACCATGCCGCCGTTGTAGCAGCCGTACAGGAACGAGAGCCACAGTTCGCCCATCAGCAGACGCGCGAACGACGGATCGGCAACCAGCCACTGCACTGCCGGATACGACGTCAGGATGGTGAGAATCGTGAACGTCAGCAGCACGGGACGACGACCGATGCGATCCGAGATCGCCCCCGCGACAGGCAGCCAGACCAGGTTTGACACGCCGATGCAGACCGTGACGATCAGGGTATCGATGGCATCGAGCTTCAGCACTTCCTTGCCGAAGGTCGGCGTGTACGCGGTAATCATGTAGAACGACACCGTCGTCATGATGACCATGCCCATGCCACCCAGCACGACGCCCCAGTTCTGGACCATCGACGCGAAGATTTCGCCAACCGACGGGCGATGCTTCTTCGCGAGGAATTCATCCGTTTCCTTCAGCGAGCGGCGGATCAGGAACAGGAACGGCACGATCAGGCAGCCGATAAGGAACGGCACGCGCCATCCCCACGCCGTCATCTGGTCAGCCGGCAGCGCACGGTTCAGCACCACGCCGATCAGCGCCGCGAACACCACGGCCACCTGCTGGCTGCCCGATTGCCACGAGCAATAGAAGCCCTTGTTGCCCTTGGTGGCGATCTCCGACAGATACACGGACACGCCGCCCAGTTCGACACCCGCCGAGAAACCTTGCAGCAATCGCCCGAGCAGCACGAGCACGGGCGCGAGCACGCCGATCGTCGCGTAACCGGGAATGGCCGCGACCGTCAGCGTGCCGAGCGCCATCAGCGCGAGCGTCAGGATCAGCCCCTTGCGTCGGCCGTGGTGGTCGATGTACGCGCCGAGCACGATCGCGCCCAGCGGTCGCATCAGGAAGCCGGCGCCGAACACCGACAGCGACAGCATCAGCGAGGCGAACTCGTTGCCGCTCGGAAAATACGTCTTCGCGATGGCCGCGGCGTAGTAGCCGTAGACCATGAAGTCGTACATTTCCAGGAAGTTGCCGCTGACGACGCGGAATACGGTACGGACCTTGGATTCGTCCGTCGCTACGTGAGCATGGGATGCAGTTGCCATGACTTTCTCGATATGAGCCCGATGCAGCGTCGGGCAGTTCAAACGATCCGCAAAAAACCGCGGATGCCCGGTCTGGCTCGGCCAGGCTGGTCTCTTGCCCCGTGGGGGCACAGCGCGTGGGCGCGCGGTATTCTCATGCGGCGTCTGTTGCGTAGATATAAGGGTAAACGTGAGATTTCGCTTACAACCTGCCCCTGACGTGATAATAACGTTACTCTGGAAGGCGTGCATTTAATACAATTTGCTTACAATCGCCATCCAGCAAGAATATTCTTCCGATGCGGTTTTCGACCGGCAACGCGCGACAGGTGACGCCGGACGACATGCGCCGTATCGTGATTCCGTTGCCGTCTGCCGACGGCCAATCCCTTCGTCCTGACTGCCGCAATGCCTGATTCCGCTTCGCTGCCCGCTGTCTCCCCTCTTGCGTTGCGTCCCGCGACCGAGGCCGACGCCGAACTGATCGCCGCCATTCACAGCGCGAGCTGGCAGGCCACCTACCGCGGGTTGTTGCCCGACACGTTCCTCGACGGCGAGGTCGTGCACGAGCGCGCGTCGTACTGGCGCGCGCGTATGTCCGCGCCGGGCGCCGAGCGGCGCAGCGTGCTGATCGCGGAGCGGGCGGGCGAAGCGATCGGTTTCATGTGCGTCGAGCTTCAGCCCGACTCGCCGTGGGGTGTGCTGCTCGACAATCTGCACGCCCTGCCCGCGCATCAGGGCATCGGCGCCGGCAAGCTGCTGATGCGCGCCGCGCAGGACTGGGCGCGCGAGCACGGCGAGGCGCAACTGTATCTGTATGTGCTGGACGGCAATGCGCCCGCCATCGCCTTCTATGAGCGGCAAGGCTGGACCTTTTCGGGCGCCGAACCGGATCACATGGGCGGCATCGACATCACCGCATTGAGATATGTCTATCGTCTCGATCGCGCATCGACACTTTATTAAGATAACTAACTATTTCGGATTTATCTGATCGCTGGACGCGCATTCGCCTGTCACCATTCCGCGACCGAACGCCTCGACGGCATCGTGGCATTCGCCACGCGCAAGCCTGTTGTCCGCCGCCTCGAGGCTGCAAAACGCGAACAAGAACGAGGCGAAGACCGTGTCGACCATTCCACTCACACTCGTAGCCGGCGAAATCAGCATGCCGCGCCTCCGGCCTCTCGAACTGGTGTCGCGCTCGCTCGGCCGTGAATGGGCGCTGCTGCCGCCCAACGTCAGCTTCCGCATCGAACTGAAGGCGCTCTACGCCGCCATGCTGCACACGGTCTGCCTGAGTGCCGACGCAATCCGCGCAATGTGCCGCTGGGATCCACAAAGCCTGCTCGCACGGCCCGCCACTGCAGGTTTGGCTGCCGCCACGCTCACGTCCGGCGCGATACCGCCCGGCGTACGTCACCCTGTGCAACGCGCTGTTCGCAACGAGCGTCAATGGAATGCGCTGGTCGGTGGCGCATGCACAATGAGCGGTCTGGCCGTGATTGCGTGGCTGATGGCGAGTCATCCCCGGCATTCGGCAGCGCCCGCGCTGGCCGCTGCGCCCGAGGTCACGCTTGACGCCAGTGCATCTGGCGTTGGGCCGGCTGGACAGGAGAAGCCGCTGCATAGCATTGCTGGAAGTGTCGAGCGTCCGGCGGCGAGCGCGCCTGCCGCATGGAATCGCGCACGAAACGACTTGAGCCTGCGCGGTCCGGACCAGACTGTTACGACCTATCGCGCACCCGCCTCAGCCCAATCCGCCAACGTGCGTCTGGCGCCAACCGAGGCTGCTGCGAAGGGTGCTACGACATATCCGGCGTCACGCGGCGTCGATGCTATCGTTGGCACTTCCGCAAAGAGTACGGCGCCGCCCGCATCCACCCATCGCATGCGCGAGGCGCGCACCGGGAATCTGACGAAGCACGAGCGCAAGGCACTCGCCAGCACCGCCCCGCGCCGTACGTCGAACACCATCGCCGATCTATCGGACGCGGCGCCGCGTTCTAGCGGACACGCATCGGCAAAAACGTACTCCGTTGCGCCACTTGCGGTCGAGCATCGCACGCGGCATGCGCCGTCCGTCGCCGGTGAGTACTCGCCAGTTGCGCCTTCCGCGCGGCTCGACAGTGAGTACGAGTCCGTCACGATCTCGGCAAGCACGCATGTGCGCAACATCGCGCCCGCCGCTTCGCGCCAGGACCATGTGAATAGCGACAACAACGACTGGATGAATCACATGTCGCAGCGGCGCGTCACTGAAATCCCCGAAAGCTTTTCAAAGTGAGGACGCGAGCGCCCGGTTCTCATACCGGGCGCTCAAATGCCATTTCAAACGACAAGGGCCAGGTCCAGTACAACACCGGACCCGGCCCTTGCCTCATGCTTGCTGTCACGTCGCTACGTCATACATGAGCGCCACGCTCACGTCCGACCATCAACGGTTGCTCGGCAACCCTGCTTCCGCCTGACGCTGCAACTGCAACACCTGCTGCTGCAACACACGTAACTGCGCCTGCGCTTTTTCCTTCTCGTCGCGCAGTGCAAGCGTCTCGTCCTGCGTCTGCCGCTGATAGTCGGCGACCTTCGCCTCCTGAGCGCGCGCGACTTCGATATCGGCCTGCAGTCGCTGCGCCCGCGCCTCCGATTCGCCGATCACGCGTTCGATCGACGCCTTCTGCGCCTGCAACTGCGTCCTGCGTATCTCGACTTCGGCAAGCTGCGCAGTCTGTCTGGCGAAGCCCGCGTAGACGGCCTCGGCACGCGCCTGATCGGACGTGCGAATCACGCGCCAGAAGTGCTTGTCCTGAAAGAGCGCGACGTAGAACGTCATGCTCGTTGCGTGGAAGAACATGGAGGCGCCATAACCGCCGTTATACGTGGTGCGCATTTCCGTCAGGCCGCCATCGTGGATCAGTTGCATCAGATCGGCGACATCGCCCTGCGAACTCGCACCCGCCCCCGCATTCATGTCCAGGCCGGCCGCGCTGGCTGAATCGTCGGTCGCGTCGACGCCGCCTTGCGGGTCACTCACCGCGCCGCTGCGCACGGCACCCGGCGCCGACGGTGTCTTGCTCGCCGCCAGTGCGCCGCCATGCATGAGCGCACAAGCGAACGCAAGCGCTGCCGTGCGGCCTAGAACCAGGAGGTACTTCATACGTCGATACTCCATGCGTATCCAGAAACAGCCTGGGATTATCGCGCGGATTTTGCTTATTCTGATGCGCTGTGGCAGGACTTTAAATCGAGATAAACGGACAACTAACTAATCTGATGCACAAGCGCAAAAGATCGTAAAAACGCGCGCTATTTTCTCAAACGAATGTAGCTTCAAGCCGGCTTCGCAAGCTCACATCAGACACGCGGACACCAGAAATGAAAAACGCGAGCGGACCGTCATCGGTCCGCTCGCGTCAACGGAAATACAGCGAGATCAGAAGCGCGTTTCGCGCGCGACCCGCAGGAACGTGTCGAGCAGCGGCGTGCAATCGAGCATCTCGGCACCGCCTGCGCGATGGAACTCCGGGTGCCATTGCACGCCCATCACGAACGGCGCGCGCCGGTAGCGCACGGCTTCGATGATGCCGTCCGCCGCCGATACCGCCTCGATGTTCAGATCCCGTCCGAGCTGATTGACCGCCTGGTGGTGAATCGAGTGGACGATTGCCTCGCGCCGTCCGGGGAACATGTTGACCAGCGTCGAGCCTTCGGGGAAATGAATCGAGTGACGGTGCTGGTCGTAATGTTCGTTGACGTGAACACCCGCCGTCGGCACATCCGTCGCGATGTCCTGATACAGCGTGCCGCCGAACGCGACGTTGATCAACTGGCAGCCACGGCAGACGCCAAGCACCGGCTTGCCCGACTCGATGAATTCGTGCAGCAACTCGAGTTCGTACATGTCGCGCACACGGTCGCCGGGCCATTCGGGGCGCGTCGCCACCTGTGCGTACGATTGCGGCGACACGTCGGCGCCGCCTTGCAGCAGCAGACCGTCCAGATTCTTCGCATAGTCGCGCAGGCGGATGTTGCTCGGATGCAGCATGCCCTGATGCCCGACGGTCGGAATCATGAACACGAGCACGTCGCGCGACATCACCCAGTGCGCAATCGATTCCTCCAGATACTGCAGCGTCTTGCCGCGCAGTCCCTTGGCGCCTGGCTCCGGATGGAAGATCCGCGCCGACACGCCGATACGCAGCGTGCGCTGCGTGATCCTGCGGCCCGCCCGATCGAAGATCTGCCGCGCGCGTGCGGCGATGACCCTGCCGAACACGGACCAGGCCGAATCGCTGTGCTTCAGATAGGCAGGCGGTCCCGGCGGATAGGCACTCGCGGGCGGCGGATTCGATGCGCTGAAATCGGGCGCCGAGCCGAAGCCCGCCGGTGGCGAGCCATCACGCTTCGCCGATGCGCCAAGTGTGCCGTCGGGTTCGCCGCCACCTGCCGCTGCAGCCGCCGGCGTAGGTACGTCGGTCGGGCCCGCGGCCGCGCCTGAACCAGCGCTTGAAGCCGCGCTTGAAGCCGCACCCATGCCACCCGTTCCGCCCGGCCCCGTCGCGGCGGCTGCCGCCCGTTCCGCGCTCGACACGACCGATTGCACTCGCGCAGCCGCTTCCTGCTGCGCGGCCACCTGCGACGCGCTCGCGCGAACCTGCTCCTGCTCGCGGCGCTGCGCGGCGGCGGCGTTCTCGGGCGTCAGATTGGAGGCGCTTTCGGGGGAATCGGTGGAAGCCGCTTCTCTGGCTTCTCTCGCGGGAGTGGGCGTGGGTGCGGGTGCCGTAGCCGGCCCCGGACCTGGAGCCGGTGGCGACCCGGCAGCGCCGGGTTGGCTCGTTGAAGAAGATGGGGTGCCGGGTGTACCGGCGGTATCGGAATTGTTCTCGCTCATGACTGTGTGACAGACGCGTCTTCGCGCGTGAACGATTAGACATATCTCATTATCCGCCTCGCGCCTCGTCGCGGCAAACCAGCACACAATTCGTCACATCGAGACACAACATGCAATCTTGCGCGAACGGGGTTTGCGCGGCGACGATGGCGCAAATCATGGATCGGGTTGTTCGTCGAAAGTCTCGCGCAGCGCGATCTGCATGGTAGCGTGAATTCGCACGCACCAGCGCCACAACAGCGTCAGCAGCAGCGCGGCGACCACCAGCACCGCAACCAGCAGACCCGTCGGCGGCAAGATCGTGCTCGACAGCGCCGCGACCAGCAGAAACACGCCCAGCATCGACACGACGGGCACGAGGTCCGAAATCGCGTAGCGGATCGCACTCGTGAAACGCCCGGCCTTCGCGGGCTGGACGCTGATCTCGGCCAGCAGCAAGGCCAGCGACTTGGTCTTCCGGTACACGGCGACCAGAAACGGCATCGAAAGAAGCAGCGCCGCGCTCCACAGCACGACGCGCTGCATCGGTTCGGACGGTAGCCATTTCTCGATGAGCCCGGTGCCGTACGGTGCACCGTAAGACGCGCCAAGAAAAATCGCCGCGACGATCGCCAGGTTGACCGCGATTTGCAGAATGATCCGACGGGTAAGACCGAACACGGTCGGCTCACCCGACGCCGGCCTCAAACTGCCCAGCCATTGCCCATACATGCCGAACACGTTGACGAGCGTGCGCGGCATCGCGTGGCTCAGACGGCGCGTGAGGGGATCGGCGGCACGGATCAGGTACGGCGTGAACAGCGTCGTCAGCGCGGACACGGCGACGGCAATCGGATACAGAAACGCGCTCGTCACCTTCAGCGTCAGGCCGAGCGACGCGATGATGAACGAGAACTCGCCGATCTGCGACACCGTCATGCCGACGCGCATCGCCGTACGTCCGTCCTTGCCCGCGAGGAACGTGCCGAGTCCGCACGAGACGATCTTGCCGAGAATCACCGCGACGGTGATCACGGCAATCGGCCATGCGTAATCGACCAGCACGGTCGGATTCAGCATCAGCCCGATGGTCACGAAGAAGATGGCGGAAAACGCGTCGCGCAGCGGCGCAATCAGATGCTCGATGCGATGCAGATGGCGCGACTCGGCCATGATCGCGCCGATCAGGAACGCGCCGAGCGCGATGCTGTAGTCGAGCTTGACGACCAGCAGACAGAACGCAAAGCAGAAGCCCAGCACGGACACCAGCAGCATTTCGTCGCTTTGCGACTTTGCCACGTAGATGAGCGCGCGCGGCACGACCAGAATCCCCACCACCAGCGACACCGTCATGAACAGCAGCAGCTTGCCGAGCGTGACGAACGCCACGCCCGCCGACAGTTCGCCCGTCTGCGCAATGCCCGACAGCAGCACCAGCATCGCGATCGCCAGAATATCCTCGACGATCAAGATGCCGAACACCAGTTGCGCGAAGCTCTCGCGCTTCAGGCCAAGCTCCGAGAGTGCCTTGACGATGATGGTGGGCGACGAGATCGCCAGAATCGCGCCGAGAAACAGCGAATCCATCCGGCTCCAGCCGAATGCGCTGCCGATCTCGTAGCCGATCCACAGCATCAGCACGATCTCCGACAGCGCGGCCACGATGGCCGTCGCGCCGACCTTGAACAGCTTGCGCAGACTGAATTCCAGGCCGAGCGAAAACATCAGGAACACTACCCCGAGTTCGCCGAGCGTCTGGATGGTCTGTTCGTCGTGGATCAGCTGGAACGGCGGCGTGTACGGCCCGATGATCACGCCCGCCGCGATATAGCCGAGCACCACCGGCTGTTTCAGGCGATGGAACAGCACGGTGACGACGCCCGCCAGCGCCATCACGACTGCCAGATCCTGAATAAAGCCGATGCCATGGTGCATAGTGTCGTTCCTTACAAAAAGTAATCCAGAACGCGATGGTAACGCACGAACGGTTAAAAACGATTTAGCGTAGCCCGCCGAAATGCACTAAACATGCGTGGCGCTCCATGCACGGCGGTTTCCGGGCGACATTCACGACGCGAAACTTGCGCCGCATCACGGGGTCTGCATGCATGCTCGCCAATCGCGCCCGACGCGTCACAATACGGTTCTCGACTGCCGAACTACGACCTTACGCCATGACCACCGCTACGCCGCCCGATCTCACGCCCTTCCCGCCCCTCGCCCAGCTTGCCGCCGATCTCGCCGCGGGCCGCACGACCAGCCGCGCGCTAGTCGAAGCCGCGCTCGAACGGATCGCCGATCCCGCCGGCCAGGGCGCAGCCGTTTTCATGCAGGTCGATGCCGGCAACGCACGCGCCACGGCCGACGCGCACGACCGCCTGCGCGCCGCCGGCACCGTGCTGTCGCCGCTCGCGGGCATCCCCGTGTCGGTGAAGGATCTGTTCGACATCGAAGGACAGGTGACGCGCGCCGGCTCGACGGCACTGTCGAACGCCGCGCCTGCGGCGGCGGACGCACCTGCCGTCGCGCGGCTCAAGCGCGCGGGCGCCGTGATCGTCGGGCGCACGAACATGAGCGAGTTCGCGTTTTCGGGACTCGGTCTCAATCCGCATTACGGCAATCCGCTGTCGCCTTATCGACGTGATGTGAAAGGTGACGAGCGGGTATCGGGCGGATCGTCGTCGGGTGCGGCGGCGTCGGTGGCGGACGGCATGGCGGCCGTCGCGCTCGGCAGCGACACGGGCGGCTCGCTGCGCATTCCCGCCGCGCTGTGCGGGCTGACGGGCTTCAAGCCGACCGCCGATCGCGTGCCGAAGCAAGGCGGCGTGCCGCTTTCCTCAACGCTCGATTCGTTCGGCCCGATCGGCGCGACGGTCGCCTGCTGCGCGCTGGTGGACCGGATTCTCGCCGGGCTGGAGCCGGTGATTCCGGCGGCGCGGCCACTGGAAGGCGTGCGTCTGGGCGTGCTGAACCATTACGTAACGGACGGCATCGAGCCGGAGGTCGCCGACGCGTATGACGCCGCGCTCAAGCATCTGGAGGCGGCGGGCGCGATTGTCAGCGACGTGCGTTTTGCGCCGCTCGACCGGCTCGCGGACATCAACCGCTTCGGTTTTTCGCCGATCGAAGCCTACGCGTGGCACCGCCCGTTGCTCGAAACACAGCGCGACGCCTACGATCCGCGCGTGCTCACACGCATCCTGAGAGGCCAGCCGGCAACTGCTGCCGACTATCTCGACCTGCTCGCCGGCCGTGCCGCCCTGCTGGCCGAGGCGCGCCCGATGTGGCAGCGGTTCGACGCGATCGTCGCGCCGACGGTGCCGATCGTGCCGCCGCGCGTCGCCGATGTCGTCGATGACGACGACGCCTTCTTCCGCGCCAATGGCCTCGTGCTGCGCAACCCGAGCGCGTTCAATTTCCTCGATGCATGCGCGATCTCGCTGCCCTGCCACCCGCGCGGCGGCGCGCCTGTGGGCCTGATGCTGACCGCCGGGCCGCATGCGGACGACGCGCTGCTGGGAATAGCCAGGGCCGTCGAAGCGGTACTCAATACGATCCGCTGACGTGCACGGCGGGTCGTGTCCGGCGCGTTGCAAGCCGCTCGCAAGGCACCAGCGGGCGGCGGGCATGCGCCACGGGCTTCGGCTAGAATCGCCGCACCTTTTTCCGAACTTCCACCGCTTGCAGGATCATGAATATCGATAACGTTAAATTGCGCCGTGAGCGCGGTCTGCTCGTTCTGCTCGGCTTTATCTGTCTCGCGCGCGTGGGTGGCGCGCTGTATCTGCAGTTCGTCGAGCATGAAGATCCCTGTCCGTTGTGCATCATCCAGCGGTATTTCTATCTGCTGATTGCCGTTTTTGCGTTTCTTGGTGCCCGGATGCGGGGATGGACGGGCGTTCGGCTGCTCGAGTTTCTTGCCTTGCTGTCGGCGCTGTGTGGGTTGGTGACGGGTGCCCGGCATGTTTATGTGCAGTCGCATCCTAATTTCAGCTGCGGGTTTGATGCGTTGCAGCCGATTGTGGATGGGTTGCCTCCGGCTCAGTGGCTGCCGAGTGTGTTCAAGGGCGCTGGCCTGTGTGAGACGCCTTATCCGCCGATTCTTGGGTTGTCGTTGCCGATGGGGTCGTTGGTCGGGTTTGTCGTGGCGTTTGTGGCGATTTTGCTTGGGTTGGTGAGGAATCGCGGAGCGCGGTGAGGGTTTTGGTTTTGGGTTTTGTTGTTGTTGCTTTCGCTTTCGCTTTCGCTCTCTACTTTGCGGGCATCCGCGGTTTGGTAGTGGTGCCTCACGCGTCGCCCCTGTGCGGGGCAGCACCTACTTTTCTTTGCCGCGGCAAAGAAAAGTAGGCAAAAGAAAGCCGCTGAACA